>CBJOJD010000282.1:0-7448 GCA_966443485.1 uncultured bacterium
CGTCCGAAGGCGCTTGCCGGACTGGAAGGCAAGATGGCGCTTGCCGTCCAGGCGCTGCGTCACCTCGGCAGGGACAATGTCGGCAAGCAGGAGATCGAGACCCTGCGGGCTGCGCTTTCTCCCGCCGAGCGCAAAAAGCTCGTGAAGGATGCCCGCTTCGGCGTGGATTGGATCTACGAAGTTGCCAACCAGATTGCCGGGGAGACCGCGTGAACAAGGTTGCACGGATGGCAAGCCGCGAGCGCGCCGATCTATTTGCGGAAACAGCGGCGCGAAAAGAGCTTTCGGAGGCCGTCATCGAAAAGGACTTCTGGGTCTGCTGGACACTCAAACAGTTGTTTTCAACCGATGCGCTGTCAAACCGGCTGCTGTTCAAGGGCGGCACGTCACTCTCGAAGATCTTCCACGCCATCAACCGCTTCTCGGAAGACATCGACCTCGCGGTCGATTACGCGGCGCTCGGCTTCACAGGCGAGCGTGATCCGCGCCGGGAAGGGCTATCGAGAACCAAGCGCGCGGCCATCCTCGACCAGATGATGACCGCCTGCCAGCATTACATCGGCACGGAGTTTGTCGATACCGCGCGAGGCCGCTTCGGCGAGATGCTCGGCGGCGGCGGCGATTGGGAGCTTGCCGTAAGCGAGACGGACCCGAACGTGGTCCGCTTTCACTACCCGTCGGCGGCGCCCGTCCTTGGATACATCAGACCGCAGGTCGTGCTGGAGCTTGGAACCCATGCCGAGTTTGTGCCGCATGACGATTTCACGGTGCGCGCCTTCGCGGCGGAAGAATTCCCCAAGCTGTTCGATGAGCCAGAAGTCCCGGTGAAGGCTCTTCTGGCAAAGCGCACCTTTTGGGAGAAGGCGACGATCCTGCACGCCGAGTTTTACCGGCCTGCGGAAAGGCCGATGCCGGACCGCTACTCGCGGCACTATTACGACACGGCAATGCTGGCGCGCAGCCCGATCCGCGCCGAGGCGCTGGGCGACATGGCGCTCCTGGAGCAGGTGGTGCGCCATAAGGAAACCTTCTATCCTTCCGGCTGGGCCAGGTATGATCTGGCGCGCGCCGCAAGCCTTCGGCTCGTGCCGCCCAAAGAGCGCATGGCCGCGCTCGAGCGGGATTACCGGAGCATGAGCGTTATGATTTTTGGTGAACCTCCGTCATTTCAATCCATTCTGGACACGCTTGCGAAATTGGAGCGGGAGATAAACCAGTTAAACGGGAAGGGGCCTAACCCTTCCGCTGAACGGAAGTAGTTGGTCAATGGCAATCAAGAAATCCGATCTTTATTCCTCCCTTTGGGCCTCCTGTGACGAGTTGCGCGGCGGCATGGATGCCAGCCAGTACAAGGACTACGTCCTTTTCATGCTGTTCATCAAATACATCTCCGACAAGTATGGTAATACGGATGATTTCGCGCCGCCGGTCACCATCCCGAAGGGAGCGAGCTTCAAGGACATGGTCGCGCTGAAGGGCGACAGCGACATCGGCAACAGGATCAACATTCAAGTGATCCAGCCCCTCATCGACGCCAATCAGCGCCTGGCGCGCAGCGACTTCCCAGACTTCAATGACCCGAACAAGCTGGGCGAGGGCGCGGCGAAGGTCGAGCGGCTTACTAATCTCATCAGCATCTTTCAGAAGCCGGAACTGGATTTCTCGAAAAACCGCGCCGAGCATGACGACATCCTGGGCGACGCATATGAATACCTGATGCGGCACTTCGCCACCGAGAGCGGCAAGAGCAAGGGGCAGTTCTACACGCCCGCCGAAGTCAGCCGCATTATGGCGAAGGTGATCGGGATTTCTCCGGCAAATACCAAAGCCTCCACTACCGCGTATGACCCGACATGCGGCTCTGGATCGCTTCTTCTCAAGGTCGCCGCCGCTGCCGGCAAACACATCACGCTCGAAGGGCAGGAGCGGGACGTGACCACGGCCGGTCTCGCGCGCATGAATACGATCCTGCATGATTTCCCGACGGCGAATATCGTTTCGGGCAACACGCTTTCGGACCCCAAGTTCAAGGATGGCGAGAAACTCCGCACCTACGATTATGTCGTCGCCAATCCGCCATTCTCCGACAAGACGTGGTCGACCGGCCTCACTCCGGAAACAGATCGCTTCCAGCGCTTTGCCTGGGGCGCGCCACCAAAGAAGCAGGGCGACTATGCTTATCTGCTGCACATCATCCGCTCGATGAAAAGCACCGGGAAGGCTGCGTGCATTTTGCCGCATGGGGTTTTGTTTCGCGGCAATGCCGAGGCCGTCATTCGGCAGCAACTTGTGCTTTCCGGGTACCTCAAGGCCATCATCGGCCTCCCGGCCAATCTCTTTTACGGCACCGGCATCCCGGCCTGCATTTTGGTGCTGGACAAAGAGAACGCTACCGCCCGTAAGGGCATTTTCCTGATCGATGCCTCCAAGGGGTTCATGAAAGATGGACCGAAGAATCGGCTACGCGAGCAGGACATTCATCGCATCGTGGACACCTTCGTGCGACAGGATGAGAGTGATCCGCGTTATGCCCGCATGGTGCCGGTCGAGGAAATTGCCAATGCCAAGAACGACTACAATCTCAATCTCCCGCGTTACATCGACAGCACGGAACCAGAGGACTTGCAGGACATCGATGGCCACCTGCGCGGCGGCATCCCGGCGCGGGACATCGACGATCCGGTCCGGCTGAAAGGCTATTGGTCGATCCTGCCTGCCGTCCGGGACACGCTCTTTCAGTCGGCGGGCCGCCCTGGCTACTACCAGTTGCGCGTGCCAATAGGCGAGATCAAGGCGACGATCTTCGGTCATGCCGAATTTACGGCGTTCCAGAAGAAGGCTAATGCGCTCTTCGACTCATGGAAGACCACAAATATTCCGCGGCTCAAAGGATTCAAAAAAGACGGTCATCCCAAACAATTGATCGAGACCATCTCAGAGGATTTACTCGCTACCTTCAAGGGCTCACCGCTACTCGACGCCTATGGCCTCTATCAGCACCTGATGATTTATTGGGCCGAGACCATGCAAGAGGTAACTGTAGAGTGTTTCACGACTTATTCCATATTCCCTTGCCAGAATCGCTTTGTGCTCTCCGTCGGCGACGCGCCTTTCAACATCCGCGATTTGCGCGGCGCTAAGACTTCTCGGTCTTCCCTTATACTTTCCCGGTATTTTCCTGGCCAAAGCAATCCCTTCACGTTGCCGTTCCAGGATGATTGCACGTTCGAACTCAGCAACTGCGCCGAGCAGAGAGAGGAGGAGGACCGACATTGGCGAATCATCGCCTGTCAGATCCTTCACAATGGCGAGCAAATCCCGAAGACTGCGGGCCAAACGGTCAAGACTGTGTACGACCAGAGTGTCTGCCTCACGGCAATAAGAGATGGCGGCCTGGAGTTCCGGCCTCCGCATGTCTTTGCCGCTTGCCGTATCTTCAAAACACTTATCGATCTGAATACCATCAAGCTGCCTGGCGCTATTCTGGTCTGCTGTAGATACACGTTTATATCCAACCCTTTGTCCGGTCATGGTTATGTTCCTCTTGTTGTGTAGTTACGATCGTTTGTTCAGTGTTTGCGAGCGCAGTCGTTGAAGCTGGTATATTGAGAGAAAGCCGCCAGCTTCACCGCACAAATACGCCAGTTGAACGGGATCCAGCAGCATCCTAATCAACAGCCTTTTGTGAAAGTGCACGCTTGCTGAGAGATACCCGTTGGAAACGAATGCTCATCCATTTCAGGCGACTTACGTCACCGTCAAAGCCGAAATGTGAACCCCCACATCCTGGTAATCCAGGGGGACGATCCGGGTTAAATCAGCTCGGAGTCTACGCCCGGGGTCGGGCGGGCGTAGACCTGTGTTGCCTCCATGGTCGTGCAGACGGGTGAAGTGTAATCCCGACTGCCGAGCCCGTTGTCCCTCCCGGACTTAGCCATATCGGAGTGGCGTTCACTCACAGTTTCCCTTGGATTTCGATCATCCCAGGCTTTGAGAATTTAATTCGGATCCATGCCGCTTGCCAGATCGCGAACAGGCCCACGCAACGCCAATAGCTGACCTGGTTGGTGCCAAAGATGGCCCGGATGGTTCCGCCAGCAGCAAATTCGTAGTTCGCGAGCCAGACAAGCGGATAGGACACGACGAGAGCGGTGAGCGCTTTTGCGAGCACAATCATCAGAAATGAGCCCACGGCGGGCCAGCCGCTTAGGGTGAATTGATCTGGTTTTGCAACTTTCATCTTCGAACTTTCCTTTCTTAGCGGTCCGACAGCTTATAGAGCATCTCGGGCCGGCTATTTGAGGTCAGAAGGGGCGCTAGCTTGCGCCGTCTTTCTCTGACTTGCCGAACGCAAAGCCTGGTATTGGGTGTCGTCCAGCGTGAGGATGATCACGCCACGGCCGTTGCCAATTGCGTTAAAGAACGCGAACGTTGTCATCCTCCCGCCGCCGACGAACCCCCTCCCACGCCGTGCAAGCGCATACAGCGTTTCGGCATGCTCGAAGCACAGCCGGGCGGGCAACATCTCGCCTGCATCGGCGTTCCAGAAGGAGCAATGCCACCGCCGCTGCACAAAGCGAAACTCCATGCGGATGATGCGGTGGGCTCCAGCGGGCGGGCAATGCTCGCAGTAACTTTGCCCTCGGGCGGCTCTATGCGGGATTGGAACCGCGCAGAAGCAGCATATGCAGCCGTTCAGCTTCTGGCGCTCCTCCTGGCTCAACCACCGATCCGTTCTCTCGAACTGTGCGCTGGTCATAGCTATGTACATTTGGACAACTGTCTCGTTCACTCGTTCACTAGAGATTTCTCCTTTGCGACCCGCTACGCCGTGCGACAGGCCTAGCGAGCCGACTCGATCTTGGTTGAGGTTGAGTGCCGGCCCAAACCTCGGACAGCCTAGCGGCGACGGGAAATGCGATATCCGCCGCGCCAGTCCGCGCGACCGCAGACTGGATACCGTCTGCGCGAAGCCTTATCGGGACGCGCGGGGAAATTTACGACCGATCGGCAGGGGACAGGATGGCGAGAAGAGGGCTTTGGAGCCGGCATCGACCGTCCCGAAGGGCTGTCCGGAGGGTCCGACGGAAGCAACTCCCGCAACGAATATGGGAGCGTCTCGATCTCGGCGCCGGGGTTCACCCAGACCGCGCTTCCGGCCGGCGGCACAATACAGCTCTCGCCATCGCCGCGAATGCTCATGCCCGGCGCCAGCTTTCTTACCGAAATTATCCGCTTCGTTCCGGCAGGCTGCCGGAAAAAGGCGTATGCCACGTCTCCACTACGCGCCTGAAGGGTAAGGCACTCCTGGAGATCGGGAGCGCGTGCAGTGAGCGACGCTCTGCCCACCGCTCCGTCAAGGACGAGGACGCACAAACCGGAGGGGCCGAGGGCGAGCCGGTACCCCCACAATGGCTGCGCGCCAGCCGACAACTCCTCGAGCAAGCGGATATCACTGGTTGCGTCGGCTATCAGCCGGTCGGAGTCTCCGGGCAGCTTCGTAGCCAAGGCGACAGGGAAGAGTTTCAGGCCCAGACGCGCCAGTTCGCGCACATCGCTAGACAGGTCCTGATTCAAGTGGCGGGATTTGAAGGCTGGGGAAAATGTGCCTGAATGCCGAGAAAAGAACTGTTGAAGGTCCATGTTGGTCTCCTGTTGTTCTGAAAAACAAAGCAGCCCGCCGCATCGAAGCCGGTGGGCAACGAGCGGCGGGCCGCGGGGTTGAATGTGAAGCTATCGAAGCGGGGGGCTAACCCTTCTTCGCGCGGTGATCGAGCATAGATGGAGCCACAGTGCGTTTAGCACGCGTAGCCACTTCAGGTGAGTCGCTTCCCTCCTTTCCAAAAAGTCAGGGGCACCAAAGCGGCCCCAATCTAAATTTCAAGTTGCGAATCAGGTTGGTTGTTGTGGCTGGGTGCCCCGCATGAAGAATTGGGGCTCGCCTGAGGCACCCCTGGCGCTTATTCGTGGCTGTGTTTTCCACGTTGGCCCGGGTGTTTGGCCGGGTCCACTCCGACCAGGACCCAACCACAATTCTGGCCGTGATCGCAGGAATCGCGGCGGCAGTCAGCCTTCCCTCGGCGATTACAGCATTCTGGCGCCTGGTGGGGCACGGCACACCGGAGCAGAGTATGAAGCAGATTGGTACGGCGGTTCTGGAGGCTTTAACGCTCGAGGGATCGCTGATCGCGCAGTCGGAGTTCCAAACCAACGCCGAACGGAATCGGGATGGTTCCGTCTACTGCTGGCTCACAGGGGGCACCGGACGCGATCAGTCCGTCTTCATACGAGCGATGCGAGAGGTGCTCAGGCCCATTGAAAACCCTCAGTATCTGCTCACACAAAACAGATTTTGGCGCCTCTTCCGGGAGAACTACTTCAGCGTGCCCGAGGCTTCGGCCGCAAGAATCAGTTCGCGGAAGCCTTCGCAAAACTGTGGCGCCGCCGGTGGGGCCGGTGCAGCTCGTCTACACGCGCTCTCCGGAAGGCCGAAGAGTGCTGCTCCGCGCGCGCATGCACTCGCTCTCTGCTTCCTTCCAACTGCGGGCAGAGCGGATGAGTTGTTGGAAATAGAGAACCTGGAGCGAGCGCGTGGGATGTCCCGCACCTTCAACGGAAAGTAGATACGTCGTCTGATCCGATGATGCGCTCTGATGCATCAGCAACAGCCTCAGCGACCCTTGCGATTTTGCAGCGCCTTCCGGAATGCCTCAACCCGAAGTGGGCCATGGTCTCCGGCTGCTTCCATTGCCGTTTGACCCTCGTCATTTCGCAGTTCCAGGTTAGCTCCATGCTGAATGTACAGCGGAATTGCACTGTCATCGACTGTGGTGAAAATCGACGTCTCACCCCGATTGTTCCGTGCATTCACGTCCGCCCCGAGCGTCAACAGTTCCTTCTCTACTGCCGTCAGAAACGTTTCATGGAGCGCGGTATTCCCATCTTTGTCGTGCGCATTTACATCGGCGCCAGCATCTACCAGCAGGCGCACGCACTCTGCGCGTGCACTCTCAGGAGCATTGCTCGAATCCTCGCTTGCCTCGATCAGAGCTGTCCTGCCCTGACGGTCTCGTTCCTCGATCATTGGGTGGTAGCGGAGGATCTCACGAACAACATCAGGATTGCCTGAAGTGGCTGCCCCGATCAGCACGCTGCCGGCCCCGCCATGGTATCCGATTGTCATTCCGGCGCCGGTGATTTCATCTACTGCATCGCTGAAGTCTGCGTTAGGATCTGCACCTGCTTCAATTAGCTGTCTGACGGATTCCAGTTTGCCGGCGCGGGCTGCGTTCAGGAGAGCCATATTGAGATCGCGCTGGTCGGTCCGGCTCGCTCCAGCGTCCAACAGGACTTTGAGAGTGGCAGGGTTTCTGCTGGCGGCATTCAGCCATCCGACATTTTCAAACGCGGGCCTCGTAGCTTCATCGGTCTGCTTGGGAGGGGGCACC
>CBJOJD010000283.1:0-7435 GCA_966443485.1 uncultured bacterium
AAGATGCGCGATGATTGACGATCTGAGAATGTTCCATACTGTTTCCTAGGAGCGCGGCGGCGGGACCAAGTATGTATTGGTGGGGTTTGTTGCCTGTTGCTCAAAAGGAAACGGAGCGTAACGGTGCCGAAACGTGAGCAGGCGCAGGGCGCGCGTTCGCCGCATGAGCTGCTTCGGCTCAAAACTTTGGCGGCGCCTGGTTGCGCCGCCAACAGGATTTTCACGAAAGAAATGGGAAAACGCGCCGGGGCTATTCGGTCCAGCGGCGCATGATGAGAGTGGCGTTGATGCCGCCGAACCCAAACGAGTTCGACAGGGCCACATCAAAGGTGTGGGGAACAGCCTTGTTCGGCACGTAGTCCAAACGGCACTCTGGATCTGCGTTGTCCAGATTGATGGTGGGAGGCAGCATCTGGTGTTGCAGAGCCAGCACGGTGATGCCGGCCTCCAGTCCGCCCGCTCCGCCCAGCAAGTGCCCGGTCATGGACTTGGTACCGCTGACCTTCAGTTTGCCAGTTAACGCATGCTCACCAAAGACCTTCTCGACGGCCAGTGACTCATTGCCATCGCCTGCCGGGGTTGAGGTAGCGTGTGCGTTCACATATCCCACGGCGTTGGGCTGGATTCCCGCGTCATTCAGAGCGTTGCGCATGCTGCGCTGTGCGCCCTGACCCTCGGGAGCAATGCCCGTCATGTGGAAGGCGTCGGCGCTCATTCCATAGCCGATGACCTCCGCCAGGATCTTCGCGCCGCGCTTCTTTGCGAACTCCAGCTCTTCCAGGATCAGAATGCCCGCGCCCTCGCCGATGACAAAGCCATCGCGGTCCTTGTCGAAAGGACGGCTGGCCTTCTGCGGCTCGTCGTTGCGTGTGGAGAGCGCTCGCATCGACGCGAATCCGCCCACCGAAAGCGGTGTCACCGCGGCTTCGGATCCACCCGCGATCATCACATCGGCATCGCCGTGCATGATCATGCGGACCGAGTCGCCGATGGAGTTAGCGCTCGTGGCGCAGGCCGTGGCTGTGGCCGAAATAGGCCCTTTGGCGCCGTAGCGGATGCTGATCTGTCCTGCCGCCATGTTGACGATGGCTGCCGGAATGAAGAAGGGCGAGATCTTGCGTGGTCCGCCATTGAGCAGGTTGGCGTGTTCGCGCTCGATGATCTCAAATCCGCCGATGCCCGAGCCGATCAGGACACCCGTGCGGTCGGCGATCTCTGGAGTGATCTCCAGCGCTGCCTGGGTCAGGGCTTCTTGGGTAGCTGCGAAGGCAAAGTGGATGAAGCGGCCCATCTTGCGGGCCTCTTTCTTATCCACGAAGTTCAGCGGGTCAAAGTTCTTGACCTCGCAGGCAAAAGTGACCGGATAGCCAGTGGTATCAAAGCCCTGAATGGGCGCGGCACCGCTGGCTCCAGCTACGAGGTTTTGCCATACTTCGGGGGCGGTGTTGCCCACACCGCATACCAGCCCGAGGCCGGTAATCACGACTCGACGATTCACCGGCTACTTGCCTTTCGCGGTCTTTTCGTTCTTCTCGATGTAGTCGATGGCGTCCTTCACCGTCTTGATCTTCTCCGCATCTTCGTCGGGAATCTCGAGATCGAAAGCCTCTTCAAACTGCATCACCAGTTCCACGACGTCCAGCGAGTCCGCGCCCAGATCTTCCTGGAAGCTGGCGCCGGGGGTAACCTCGGCTTCGTCGACTTGCAGTTGCTCCACAATGATCTGCTTTACTTTCTCTTCCACGGCCATGCGTGTTTCTCCTCGTTATCTCAGAAAAGCTTTGAAATCCAGGGCTCGGACCACTAGGGCTCCGCCTGCCTACAATACCGGCCCACGGCAGGGGAATACAACCGTGAGGCCGAAAAAACGCGCGCGGCCCCGAAGTACCAAGTCTACCGGCCCACACCGCACCCGGTAAAGGCTTTGAACCCCCTGACCTGGGCACTCGTCCGGTTCTCCCCGACCAACCGCGACGGCGCTTCTCTGGAGGGCCGTCCGATCCCAGGTTCACCATTCTTTTTCGCACAAGAAAACTCGCAGCAGGACGCGTATTGCACAGGCAAAAAGGCGTACATTAGGCGAAGAGGTGCTTCGGCATGCAGGGTTGGATTGCGGCACTCGCGGCTTTGGCGGGAATCATCATCGGCTATCTTCTGCGTCACGTCTCGGCCAAGAACGAGGCTGGGCAGTTGGGGAAACGGGCTGCTGACCTGGTTTCCGACCTGACGGCGGTTCGCGCCGAACTCTCTCAGATCCGCGAGTTGGCCGAGCGGCGTGCCGGCTTCGAGCAACTCTGCTCTGAGCGCCAGTCGCTGATTGATCGCCTTTCCACAGAACGCGAGCAGATCTCTGCCGCCCTCCAGGCCAAGTCCGAGGCAGAACGTTCTCTGACCTCGCGCCTCAGCTCTCTCGAAGCCGAGCTACGCAACGAGCGCCAAAATTTGCAGGAGAAGGTGGCCCTGCTGGATGCCGCCAAGCAGTCGCTCTCTAACCAGTTCCAAGCCCTCGCTGCCGAGATCCTGGAGCAGAAATCCAAGTCCTTCGCCGAATCCAGCCAAAAGGACCTGGGCAATCTGCTGGCACCCCTGCGCGAGCAGATCGGCGAGTTCCGCAAGAGGGTGGAAGAGGCACAGAGCGACTCCAAGGACGGCGTCACCACGCTGCGTACGCTGATCGGCAATCTCAACAGCATGAACCAGCAACTCGCCGATGAAGCCCGCAATCTGACCACGGCCCTGCGCGGATCATCCAAAGTCCAAGGCGACTGGGGCGAACTGATCGTTCGCAATCTGCTGGAGAAGGCCGGGCTGCGCGAAGGCGAGCAGTTCCGGGTCCAGGAGACCTTCGAAGCCGCCTCGGGGAATGGCGATGAGCGCCAGCGTAAGGCACGTCCCGATGTGATTGTGAACCTTCCTGGCGGACGCCACTTGATCATCGATTCCAAGGTCTCGCTGAATGCCTACGCTGATTCAGTGAACGCGGCCAGCGATCAAGAGCGGGTGGCCGCGATGAAGCGGCATCTGAGCAGCGTGCGCGCCCATATCGACGGGCTTGCGGGCCGCCGTTACCACAAGCTGGATCTGCTGGAATCTCCGGATTTCGTGGTGATGTTTGTGCCTATCGAGCCTGCCTTCCTCTCCGCTTTGCATGAGGACGAAGCGTTGTGGCGCTACGCATACGACAAGGAGGTGCTCCTGGTCGGCCCGACCACACTGCTGTTCGTGATTCGCATCGTCGACAACCTGTGGCAGCAAGAGATGCAAGCGCGCAATGTGCAAGATGTGATGGACCGTGGCGCCGCCCTGTATGAGAAGTTCGTTGGCTTTGTCAGTGATTTGGAAGCTGTCGGCGCGAATCTGCGCAAAGCTGATCAGAGTTACAACGGGGCAATGAAGAAGCTGAGTGAAGGCCCGGGTAACCTTGTGCGGCAGGTGGAGATGCTGAAGCAGCTCGGCGTGCGAAGCAATAAATCACTTTCTAAGTCCCTTCTGGACACGGCAGGGGTTGAAGAGCAACTCGTCCTCGTGGCCAGCGCCGAAGAGGAACTGCGGGCTGCGGATTAGTGCGTGCGGGCCGTTGATAAGAATGCCGCGCTAGAATCTTCATATGCCCGCAGCAGCTGCTTTGTCCCCGGAAGTTTTGGCCAAGTATGAGCCCGTCATCGGGCTGGAAGTGCACGTCCAACTGCTTACCGCCACCAAGATCTTCTGCAGTTGCGCCAACAAATTCGGGTCTGAGCCTAATACCAACATCTGCCCCGTGTGTATCGGTCTGCCCGGGGCGTTGCCGGTGCTGAATCAGCAGGCTGTGGAGTTCGCCACGCTGGCTGGGCTGGCACTGAACTGCCAGGTTCGCGAGCGCTCCATCTTCGCGCGCAAGAACTACTTTTATCCGGACCTGCCCAAGGGCTATCAGATCTCGCAGTTCGATAAGCCCATCGCCGAGCATGGCTGGATTGAGGTGCCCACCGCCGACGGCTCTACCAAGCGCATTGGCATCACCCGCGCGCACATGGAAGAGGACGCAGGCAAAAGCATCCACGATGGATTCTCCGACTCCGCCACTCGCAGCTATCTGGATCTAAACCGCTGCGGCACGCCTCTGATTGAAATTGTCAGCGAGCCGGATATCCGCACTCCCGACGAGGCCTTCGAATACCTCACGCGCCTCAAGGAGATTCTGCTCTACACCGGCGTCTCCGATTGCAACATGGAAGAGGGATCGCTGCGCTGCGATGCCAACGTTAGCGTCCGGCTCAAGGGGGCTCCAAAGTTCGGTACTAAAGCTGAAGTCAAGAACGTCAACAGCTTTCGTTTCATCCGTGCAGCCCTGGAATACGAGATCGAGCGCCAGATCGAGGTCATCGAGAACGGCGGGCGCGTGTTGCAGGAGACCCGCCTCTGGAATGCGAATGAAGGCCGCACCTACTCCATGCGCTCCAAGGAGCAGGCGCACGACTATCGCTACTTCCCGGAACCGGATCTGCCCCCGCTCATCGTCTCGCCGGAGTTTCTGGAGGCGGCCCGGAAGAAGCTTCCCGAGTTGCCCGAGGCACGTCGCGCCCGCATGATCGCCGAGTACGAGCTGAACGAAAAGGACGCGCACACCCTTACCGCTTCGCGCGAGTTCGCCGACCGCTTTGAAGCCGCTGCCAAAGCAGCCAAAAACCCGCGCCGGGTCGCCAATCTGCTGCTGAGCGAGATCGGCGGCCGCCTTAAGGCGCTCGATCTGGAGCCCGAGAGTTCGCCGGTCTCGATGGCTGGCATCGTCCTGGCCGCCGACCTGCTGGAGACGGGCACCATCAGTTCCAAGCAGCTCAAAGGGCTGCTCGATATCTGCTTTGAGAAGGGCGAGGACTTCCCGACCGTCTACGAGCGGGAAAAGCCTCAGCAGATCACCGACAGCAGCGCTCTAGAGGCCATGATTGACGAAGTCATTGCCGCTAACCCCAAGCAGGTGGAGCAGTACCGTGCCGGCAAGAAGACCATGGCCGGCTTCTTCGTGGGCCAGGTGATGCGCGCATCCAAGGGGCAGGCCAATCCCGCGCTCCTGAACGAACTGGTCACAAAAAAGCTGGAAGGATAGAGCTTCCGGAACTAAATCCAGGTTGCTGGCGTAGTTGGAACAGGGCCTGTAAGGATCGTGGCCCGAAGGAGCCTCTGTGCCATCCAGATCGACAGCTTTCCTGTGTTCATTGCTTGGGGCCGCGGTGATGCCGCTCACCATGGGCGCGATCTCCGGAGCCCAATCTCTGCGCCCGCTTCGGACGGTAACCCCAAGCGTCGTCACTATTCACCGCATGGGTGGAGATATCGATGTCACCGATGCGCCGGACGGGGCCAAGCTGGGCACTATGGGCGGACACATCCGAGTTGGCAACGTCGCCTCGTTCGCGAAGCTCAAGAGCATGGGCGGCGACATCGCAGTGGATCATGCGACGGGCGATGTGGATGCTTCCACGATGGGCGGAACGATCACCGTACGGCATTTGGATGGTCCGGTGAAGGCGACCACCATGGCCGGGGACATCACGATTCACCTGGAAGGCCCGTCGAATACTCCCAGGGACGTGAAACTGAGCTCAATGAGCGGAACGATTCTCCTCACCGTGCCCAAGGACTTCGGGATGGAGGTTCGCATCAAGCTTGCCTACACGCGCGGGCACGAGTCTGCTCGCATTGTGCAACATCTTGGCTTAACCGAGACCCAATCCACTGAGTGGGACACCCACAACGGCGATGCGCGCAAGTACCTCTACGCCAGCGGCCGTGTGGGAGATGGCAAGAGCCACGTGACCATCGAGACTATCAATGGAGATGTGATTTTGAAGCAGGAATAGTGCAGGAGCGGGTCCTGAGGTGGCTTGCTTATCCGCTCACTGCTTCTGCCGGGGGCTGGACTACTTAATCTTCAGCTCGTACTCGGCTTCTTTCCGAGTGTCCCAGGAACTGACCGTTTTGGTGGCACTCTTCTTACCGTTCTTTTCCGCCCAGAGCTCGTAATCGTCGGACATACTCACCTGGGTAAAACGGAAACGGCCGTCCTTGGCGGACGTGTAGCTGCGAATCGATTTGCTCTTCTCGTTGCGCAGAAATACGGTGGCCCCTTCCAGGGGACTGGAGCCTGCGTCCACCACGGCTCCCGCGACCACTCGCTGGCCGAGATTCTGGGCATAAGCAAGGGTGCTTCGGGAGGGCAGGGAAAACGCCCCGAACGCCAGGGCAGCCAGTGCCGCCCCGACGACCAATCGTGCTGGTAGCCTCATTCTTCCTCTTCCTCTTCCTCTTCGTCGAAGTACTCGTCGTCATCCTCATCGAGTTCATCCCCAACGCGGGTCAGCTCAAGCGGTTCTACACCGACGACTTCGTACTCGGTTCCACACTCTTCACAGGCGACCACGTCGCCTTCTTCAACCTCATCCATTTCAATATCCAGGTCGTTCTCACATTCAGGGCAGGTGGGCATGGTAGCCTCCTCTCTTTCCGTTTCCAAGTGGGCTTCGTGTTCTAGGATAGCGTTATTCCGCAGTGCGACTCCGCTAGTTTTAGCCGGTACGCGTCCTCAGGTCAAGAGGAGCGAGGCGGCGTCAAGGACGGTTCAATGCCGAAGCGAAACTGTACCGTTTTTCTTCTCCTCCTGGTAATCCTGCCATCGTCCTTGCTGGCTAAAGCACAGCCCGATTTCGCGGTATCCGCCACTTCGGTCAAGCCGGCACCTGCCGATCCGGCCATCGCACATGCCCTGGCGGCCATCGAGCCCACCCGCATAGATCAGACGGTTAAATCCCTGGTTAGTTTCGGTACCCGCAGCTCCCTGTCTTCCGGATTGGCAGATCTGCCCTCCGGACAGGGCGTCGAAGCCGCGGCCGACTGGATCTTCGCCCAGTTCCAGGAGATCTCCCGGGAGTGCGGCGGCTGCCTGGAAGTCAAGCGGGACACCTTTGTGGCCGACCCCAGCGCGCCCGGTTCTCCATGGGGCAATCGGGTTCCTAAACCTACTCGTATGACCAACGTATATGCCATCTTGCGGGGTTCTGATCCCGCTCAGGCGGGGCGCATGGTCCTGGTCACAGGGCATTACGATTCCCGCAACAGCGACATCCTGGACGCCCGGGGTGCCGCTCCCGGGGCCAATGACGATGCCTCCGGAGTGGCCGTTTCCCTGGAGTGTGCCCGGGCGCTCAGCAAGTTGAAGCTGCCCGCCTCCGTGGTATTCGCTGCGGTAGTGGGAGAAGAGCAGGGGCTGATCGGCTCCGCGCATCTGGCTCACCTCGCCAAGGAGCAGGGCTGGGAGCTTGAGGCTGTGCTGAACGACGACATCGTGGGCGGCAACACCACGCCTGGAGACACGCTGCAGATGAAAGACCGGGTGCGGGTCTTCTCTGAAGCCGTGCCTGCCTCTGCCACTCCGGAGCAGGTGCGGCGCCTCCTCGCC
>CBJOJD010000284.1:0-7432 GCA_966443485.1 uncultured bacterium
CGCTTTTGCAAAACGTACATGACGGGATGAACGGCGGCCTGCACTAGGATGAAGACGATGCTTCGTGTAAAACTTCTTTCCCCCGACGCCCGCATGCCCGTGGTGGCTCATCCCGGCGAAGACCTTGGCTACGACCTCTTTTCCCTCGAAACGGCTCTGCTGGAACCCCGCCGCACCGTGCGGGTGCGCACCGGGATCGCTGTGGAGGCGCGGCATCCGGAGAGTGGCGCTCCCTTAGGGCTGCTGGTGCGGGACCGCTCGTCCATGGCCGCGCGCGGAATCGCCACCACCGGCGGCGTGATCGACGCCGGCTACCGCGGCGAGATTCTGGTGCTGATGACCAATCTTGGCGAGAGCCCGGTGCAACTCGGAGCCGGAGAGAAGATAGCGCAGATGGTTCCCGTGCCGGTGCTGACCGGAGCCATCCACGAGGTCGCGGATTTGGAGGAGTCGGCGCGCGCCGAAAAGGGCTTTGGCAGCTCCGGCAAGTAGAGCGGCGCGCTCAGATCGCAGCCGTCAGCATTCCTGCCAGCAATGCCGTTCGGGGAGCGAGGTGCTCCAGCAGCACCGACTCGTGTTGCGCATGCGCGCCCTCGCCCACTGCACCCATCCCGTCCAGTGTCGGAACTCCGAGGGCTGAGGTGAAGTTGCCGTCGGAAGCGCCGCCGGTGGACGCCTCCTCTAGCGCGATGTCCAGCTGGGCGGCCAGGGTCTGCGCAGTCTGAAAGAGCGCGATGGTGCCGCGGGTGCGCTCCATGGGAGGGCGATTGATGCCACCAGCCACACGCAGCGAACAGCGCTTGTCCGTCGCCTTGAGCCGCGCAAACAGCCGTTCCACCCGGGCTGCGTCTTGTTTCCGGGCGATGCGGACGTCCACTTCGGCCCAGGCTTCGGCGGGGATGACGTTGGTCTTCGATCCGCCGCCCGCGGTTCCCACGCTCACGGTGAGGCCGCGGCTTAGATCGGTCCAGCTGCTCACCGTCTCCATCACCTGGGCTAGCTCTCGCAGCGCGCTGGCGCCCTTTTCAAAGTCCACTCCGGCATGGGCGGCGATGCCTTGGATGTCGATGCGCCAGTCTCCGGTGCCCTTGCGAGCTGTTTTGTAGGCCAGGCCTTGCGCGGGCTCCAGCACGTACACCGCAGCGCACTCCGCTGCCAGCCGCTCGGTGATAGGGCGGGAGACGGGGCTACCCACCTCCTCGTCGCTATTCAGCAGCAGAACGATCTCACGCTCCAGCAGATCCGCCTCGGCCAGCATCTCGATGGCCGTAAAGGCCATGGCCACGCCGACTTTCATGTCCAGGGTGCCAGGGCCCCGCAGGCGCCCGTCGGCGATGCGGCAGGGCATCGTCTTGAGCGTGCCGACCGGCCACACCGTATCGATGTGCCCCAGCAGCATGAGCGGTTTGCTGGTCTTAGAGCGCCGCCCGAAGCGGACTTCCACCACGTCTCCAAACTGCCGCTGGCGATGCACTTTGACGCGCCCGCCCAGTGCTCTCGCCTGTTCGGCGGCCACCGAGCCGCAGGCGTCCACGGCGGATTTGGTGTCGGACGGCGACTCTGCCAGCACCAGCTTTCTCGCCAGCTCGACGAGTGCATCTTGTTTACGACGGGCACCGGCCAGCAGCGCCCGCATCGGCACCGCCGAGGCAATGTCGCTACTGCTGTCTTTGGGGAGGGGAGACTTCTGACGTGCGCTCATGGATGGCCCGATTGTAAAGCGCCGCTCCTCGCCGAATGCAAGCGCCCCGTCTACATCGCTTCTTTCCATCCGCGGCGGATCAGCCAGCCATTCATGGGAAAGCTGGTGAAGTATCCGCAGATCATGCCCATCTGCATGAACAGCCAATAGCGCGGATCGAACGCGGTGAGGTGCGGGTGAGGGAAGAAGACGAAGTAGGTGAGAGCCATCCATGCGTACATGCCGACTTGAAAGGCCAGGATAGAAAGCGTGTCGGCTTTGATGGCTGCTACGATCGCCTGTCCTCGCGGCAAGTGGCGCATGGGCTGAATGGAGAAGTACTGGAACAGGATGCCCAGCGCCCAGGCCGCGGCCAGATCCAGGATGTACTCGGCCCACAGCGGCGAGCCGAGAATCTTGATGCCGGCCGCGGCGATCGTCAGGTCCACCACAATATCGGCAAGGATGCATCCCGCCCCGCAGTGACTGGTGCCAACCGCGATCTGCGATGCCGAGGGTTGGGGAGGCCCTGGCTTCGAGCCCCCCTGCGGATGGGACCCATGCTGCATCTGTTTTTTGGTGTGCTTCCGGCCCAGGGCATAGTAGGCCCACAGCGCCAGGACGCTGAAGTACAACGCCGAGAGCGGCCAAACCACATTCATGATGCCCATGGCTTGGGGATGGCGAACTGTGTCGATGGTGATCCAGAGTGCGCAGGCGAGCGCTACTGCAATGGAAATCCAGGCAATCAGTTCCAGCAATCAGGGCCCTCCCCATTTCTTCTCCTGGGATGGCCCTTCAGGATGACTGGTTGTCGCTCAACCGCTAGGGTTTCGGCTCAATGGAGCCGGACGCCTCCGGCTTATTTCCGCCGGAGGGTTCGGGCTTGTCGGGCGCAGCCGCTTCGGGTTTGGTGACCGGCGCCTTCTCCGCTTTCGACGGAGCTTCCTTGGTCACCTCCCGGGGCGTCTCCTTGGCAGCCGCACCAGTTTCCGTGCCGGCAGCGGAGGAGGCCGGAGCCACCGGGGTGATGGGCAAGCTCAGAGCCTGCACCGTCTGGGGGTCATCGCGCAGCTTCAGATACAACACGCCGTTCACGGGATGGGGCACGGTGACCTGGTTGCCGGTAAAGTCTGCCGGAACCTCCACGGCGTTGCCGAAGTCTTGCTCTGACGCCACGGCATCCACCAGAAACAGGTTCGATCCGCTCAGGACGCACGGCTTGGCCGCAGCGCGCGGGCAGCGCAGGTCCTTGAAGCCAGGCAGGCGTACCAGGGTGCCCAGCGGCATCCACTCACCCGGCACGCCATCCGCGGAGACGGCCCGGGCCCGCACCGGCCCAAAGGCGGAGACACCGAAGCGGGCTTGGGGCTCCACCACGCCCAGGGCGGTGCGTGCGTCTTCCAGCATCAGGCTGCCATCGGAGAGCGAGAGCACGGTGTGGAAGCTGCCGTCTTCCGCGGCAACTTCGACCTTCTCATTGCGCGGAAACTTCTGCGGAACCTCCGACTTGAGGAAGAAGACCAGCTTTGAATTCAGCGGCAGATCATCGGCACTGCCCAGCTTCACCGGCGATGGGGGAGCTCCATCATCCTGGGTTCCCTTGCTGAGCAGAGTCACCTGCGGACGCGGCGGCGCCACCTGGACCTCCACTTTGAGCTCACGCCCATCGCGAAGCTGCACCTTGGCGGTGTAGTGGCCGGAGGGGTCCAGGTCCGTGGTCGGCTGTGTGGTGTTCAAGGTGAGCTGGTCGAAGTCCTGAACGCGAGTGAGCCCAGCGGGAGTCCAGTTGATGTTGTTGAAGGTGGCCTTCGCCACCTCGTCCAGGCGCGTGCCTTTCAAGATCGCGGAGTGGTCTCCGACGTTCAAGGTAATGTGATCCAGCGAGGCCGCTTCGGCATAGGCGTTCAAGTTCAGGGTGTCGGGCTGCTTCACGCCATATTGGTAGATCTGCAAGGTCAGTGGGCCGGGCGTAGCCTCCTTCATCGGCATCTCGACTGCCAGCAGGTCCGGTTTGGGCGACTTCCAAGTGAGCTTGAGCTGCTTGGCGCCGCCTTCATCCACACTGGCTACGCACAATGTGTTCTCGCCCTGGATGTGCAGGGTGTCGTCGCGCCCCACGATAAGGGCCGACTGGTCGTCCGCGGTGACCGTCCACTTGCCCGCGCTGGCCGAGTGCAGGCTGTAACGAGGACCATCCCAATCGTCAAAGCCCCACTTACCGCGGACCGTGCCGGTCAGATCCCCAGCGGGAAGGGCCGGAAGCGGATCGGAGAAGATGAGTCCTCCCCGGGCCGGATCGGTCTCGATGGGCAGATCGAATTTCCCCTGCGGGCTCTCGATGTGGAGATGCAGATCGTGAGCCAGTTGCGTTCCAAAGACCAGCGGCCCACCCTCGGCGGGCAGGACCAGCCCCGGCTTCTGAGCGCAGAAGTCCTCACTGGGGTTTACCGGATGCAGGGGCGGCGGCTGGGACGGGCCGACCGGGGGTAAAGCCACCACGACCACCGACTTGGGATCGCGGAACGAGGGCGGCATGTTCAGGCGCAGGTTCAGGGTGTCCTTGCTGGGCAATGCGAGCGCGGGAATGTATTGGAAGTGCGCGGTATGCAGCGAGGAAAGAATCTTGGCGGTATCGACAATCGCGCCCACGTAAGGGCTGTACATCCCAGCTCCACCCATGTTGGAGTAGCTGAGCTGATTCATCAGGTCGGCGGTGGCCCCGTTGGCGATCTGCGCTACCAGCGACTGGGTATTGGTGTCATCAAGCACCATCCCGTCGGTGTGCTGGGTCAGGCAGGGTGCTTGCTGGTCGGTGGGCTTGTCGAAGCACTGCTGGTCCAGCTTGATGCCCAGCGATCGCGCCGAGAGCTCGGCCCGCTCCTTCAGCTTGGACTGGTCGGTCTGGGAGGTGTATTTCACCTGGGAGAGGTAGGCCTCCAGGCGCATGCGGTCCCAGCTGGCGGCTTGCAGGTCCTGGGTGGCGCGCACGAAGGAGCCGGGACGGTCGCGGACGGCCTTGCGTAGGGTGCTGAAATCCCCGCCGGTCTCCGGCGCCAGGAAGATGAGGGCCTGTTGGGCCTCCTTGGGGACAGTGACGAACACCCCCTCGGCGCGGGCATCCCGGCTCCACGTCTCCACCCGGGTAAACCAGTCCAGGGGTGGGGGATTGGTGGCTCCGCGCAGGAAGGCGATGACCAGCACAAAGTGCGCGGACTGGCTCTCCGGCAGGTCGGGATGGACCCACAGGCGGTCTCCCGGAAGCAGGTTGGCAGCCTGGCTAATGGGGAGCGTGACGTCGCCCCGCTTGACGTGGACATCCACTTTCGGTCCGGCCAGATCAAAAGCCGGACTATCTGCGTGGAGGAGACCGGAGAGGGACACGATCCCCGCAAAAAGCAGCGGCAGACAACGGCGCATAGTGGTATTGTACGAAGGATCGAAGTAGGAAGCCAAAAACGGCCGGCTGATCCGCAGACCTAGACGGGCTCGATCTTGAGTTTGCACTTTCGACATCCCCAGAAAACCGGCGGGTAAACCGCCAATCGTTTACACTAACAAGGGGATAGTTTCAAATTTTTTGATTAAGTAAAGCCTTTCTCAGATTTGGGGTCAGGTTCACACTCATCGCAAAGTTAAGATGGCTTTCGCAAGCCGTCGTGTACATCCATAGTCGGGGAACGTTGCCGTCCCATCCGCACAGGAGACGTGCAGCGCCAGGCGCACCCGCTCCGGAATCAGGCCGCCCGGCCCTTCGGAAAGCGCCGCTATTCGGTAGTTGAAGATGCGGTATACGGAGACGAAGCTATGAAGTCGACCAGAGCTGCGCAAAGCAGCATAGATGTAAGCAATCTGAGCATTCCCGATGCCGAAGAGATTATTGAAGAAGCACTTGCGGAGCTTTCTTTCTCGCAGGATCCTGGTCTGGCTCGCGCACTTCGCTTCCTGGCTCCTCCCGGGTACCAGGCCATCGTGGAACTCTGTAGTGAGAACGGACGCAGCAAACGGCGCAATGCTTTGGCCGATGTTTGGTCGCCGGAAGAAGATGAGATCCGTATCTACTTTGAGCGCATAGGCGCTGAAGAGTCTCCCCGCCCCGCGCGGGTGGTGACCCGTCCCGCCGATCCGCATTTCGATGAAGAGATTCCTGAGGCGGTGAGTGCCGCCGACCTGGAGGCGCGCGTCAAGGAGCTCTGCGCCGCCCTGGCCGAAGCGGAGCGTGGCGGGCATGCCTTCATCGCGCTGAAGTGGTTCCGCGATTCGTTCTTGCCCCGTAAGGCCTTCCGCTGGAATCAGAATCCGGAGTCCCGCCAGGCGGTACTGGCCGAGGCCATCCAACGCGGTGTGGTCCTCACCAGCAAAATCGCCAATCCCAAGACCCCGGCCTACCCCACCACCACCATCCGGCTGAACCGCGCAGAGGCGGGCATTCCGGAGGAGGCGCAGCGCTTTCACCCCGTAGCCCTCAACGGAGAGAGCCTGGCCGAAGCCATTGAAGAGGAGCGAGGCGTTCTGTGACCTGCTACTTCCTGGAGACAACGGTCTTCGCCAAGCTGTTTGTGCGCGAACCGGGAACGGACGCGCTGATCCGGCTGATGGAGAGCGTGGAAGACAATCGTAAGCTGATTGCAGCTTCCACTCCACTGGAAGTTTATGCAGCCATTCGCCGCCGCGAACGCAGTGGCGCCTTAAGTGCCGAAGACGCCGCCGCCGCCCTGGAGATCTTGCGCCTGGAGTCGGCCCGCACCGTGCAGGAACCGCTCAATCCTGCTGTTTTGGAGTGCGCCCGCCAGCTGCTGGACCGCACCACTCTGCGCTGGCCCGACGCCTTGCAGCTGGGCGCGGCACTAGTCGCGCGGGAGATGTTCCAGGGCACGGAGATCGTGTTCGTATCCGCCTCGTCCACACTACTGGCTGCCGCCAAAGCAGAGGGACTGGCTGTTTTGAATCCCACCGAAGAGCAGGAGCCGGCGCCCTCCGAGCAGCCGGTCTAGCTTCTTCGCTCGGCGAGTACCTGACAAGAAAAAAACTTTGGAGAGATCCCCAATGCGCGGGTCTGGAGACCCGCGCAACAGCCGGCTAGGAAGCCTGCGCTACGGTTTCATCCGCGGCGGGTCGCAACCAGCGGTGGGGGATCAGGGGAAAACCGAGCTGATCGAGAGAAGGTCGGCTACTCGCGACGGAAGCGATTGGCGCGTTCGAACTCTTCGCGTAGCTCCGGAGTGCGCAGGTTCTCGCGGATGTGCGCCAGTCGCTGTTCAAGCGCGTGCAGGGCCCGTTCCACTGCTTCGGTGTTGGTGAGCGCGATATCCCGCCACATCGAATAGGGACTGGAGCCGAGGCGCGTCATCTCCCGCAGTGCACGTCCGCCCACGTCGCGCAGCTCCGGCGCATTGCCTACCTCATCTTCCAGCACAGAACTCAGTGCCGTAGCCGTGAACTGGGGAAGATGGCTCACCCAGGCGACCATCTCATCATGCCGCTGGGCGTCGATATCGATGCAGCGCGCGCCCATACCCGTCACAAGCTGGCGCCACCCCGAAGCCAACCGTACGCCTATCTCGGACCGTTGCCAGCTGGACTCATCCGTAAAGAGCCAGACAGCTCCGCGAAAGAGATTGGCGTCTCCCAGCTCCGCGCCACCGCGCTCCTTGCCCGCCATCGGGTGTCCGGGAAGAAACGCTGCCTTCCCTGTGGTGTTGAACAGCCGCGTCGCAGCCGACGTGATCTGACCCTTGGTGCTGCCGACAT
>CBJOJD010000285.1:0-7425 GCA_966443485.1 uncultured bacterium
CGGCGCGGGTGCCGCGCAACCAATCCAGACGCTGAGCCAGCGGGAGGAGGCGCGTGCGCCACGGAGGCTGGCCGGAGTCGATGGGCGGCATGAGTTCATTACATCATTCGAGGATTGGATCGAGAGAATGGTCGGCCGCGAGGCAAAAGGATGGGGCATAGCCGAAGCCATGCCCCAGTGTTTCGGTTCGCGCGCTTGCGACTTAGGAGTCGACGGAGTGCAGAGCGCGCCGGTTGATCTTGGTGCGGGTGCTGGTCCAGCGATACACGCCGACGTAGCGGGCGTGGATGGGTGTCTCAACGGCTTCGACCTTCTTGGGGCCAAGCGCCTGTGCCCAGATCAACAGAGACCCAATGTAGAGCGTGAGCTTACCGTAGTTGAGTAAAGAAGCGCTAAGGTGTAGCGCGGTCAACCAACTGTCTGCAGTTCCTGCTCCAATCTCAATCAAAAATCCGAGCGCAACTCCCTTAACCCCAGGGGACCATTCAATTCCAAGTGTTTCTGCTGCAAGGGCGCAGACGAAAAAAGAAACCAACCAAGCCAAGGATACGGATTGATCGAGGCTATTTGCGATATGCAACATTCGATCGCTGTTCGTCGTTGGCGTAACAAACGTAAGTGAAAGTGTTACTACGAGAACCGCGGCGCTCATGAGAGGAAATAGTTGCCACATTGCTCGTCTGATCCAAGGTGTGACTCCTGCTAATGCAACGCAGATCTGACAGATCATCCAGACTTCAATTGCAGCTGCGACCAGAGATGTCCACATGAATCCCCAGAAGTACAGAAAACAACTTTTCCAGACGAGCAGGTCGGCAAGTAGAATCCCATCGCGAAGTGACAGTGTTATGAGAAAGGCGAATAGAGAGGGCCATTTCCGCCATGCGCCCCGATGAACCATCAAGGCAATCAAGGCGCATTGGAGAAAGGCCGATGTCATCCACAAACACCAGGTGGCGGGGCTTAGATGGGGCATACCGCCACCTCCTGCGGATTTATTGCGCGGCGCAGCCTATGCACGTCGGATTCCCTGGACTGCCTCCGGGGTACGCGGCTGTGCCATTCTTCGGGTGATTGACGGCGGCGGCGACGGTGACGGTCAGGGCCAGGACTGCACCCACGGTGACGACGATTCTGCGCATTGATGATCTCCACGGCGCTGTTGCGCTCGGGTTCATCATGCACTGCGATTCGGGTCTTCAGGGGAACGATTTTCATGTGCAAATAGCCCTGGTTGTGTGGAATTGCCCGGCATTAGAAATTTTTAGCCTGGTTTCCTTCATTGTGCCACCGATCTGGGGCAAATGCATGAAAATTCTAGTACTAAAGTTAGATTTCCGGCCGAGTGAAGAGTCTCTCTTTGGTTTATCGGCCGGAGGTTGATCAATGCCTAAAATGTCGCATTCCGGTACAAACCATGGCGATCCCGAGCCGGTCCGCGGCCTCGATGACTGCCTCGTCGCGGATGGAACCGCCCGGCTGAATGACGGCGGTGGCCCCCGCCTGGGCGACGGTTTCCAGCCCATCCGGGAAGGGGAAGTAGGCGTCGGAGGCGGCTACTGTTCCTGCGAGAGGGAGGATGGCCTTCATAGCTCCGAACTTCGCGGCGTCCACCCGGCTCATCTGCCCGGCTCCGATGCCGACGGTCTGGCCGTCGCGGGCATAGACGATGGCGTTGGATTTGACGTGCTTGCAGACGCGCCAGGCGAAGATGAGGCTGCGCATCTCGTCCGGGGTGGGGGGGCGCTTGGTGACGACCTTCAGCTCGGACTCGGCGATGCGGCCGGTGTCGGCGTCCTGAAGCAGGAGTCCGCCGGAGACCTGCTTGACCACGGGGCGGGCTGGAGCGGGCTGAATTTCGACCAGGCGAAGGTTCTTCTTGGCTGCAAAACGTTCCACGGCCTCGGCGGTGAAGGAGGGGGCGACGATGGCCTCGACGAAGAGCTTGGCGATCTCCTCTGCAGCTTCTCCGTCGACCGGCTGGTTGATGCCGATGACGCCACCGAAGGCAGAGACGGGATCGCAGGCCAGCGCTTTCTGATAGGCCTGCAGGACCGAGGCGCCGATGGCGGCTCCGCAGGGGTTGGTGTGCTTGATGATGGCCACGGCGGGCTCATCCGATGCACTCGGCTTGAGGTCCTGGGCCAGTTCCCAGCAGGCGTCGAGATCGACGAGGTTGTTGAAGCTCAGCTCCTTGCCCTGCAGTTGGCGGGCGCCGGCGATCCCCAGGCCTGAGCCATCGGAGTAGAGGGCGGCGCGCTGGTGGGGGTTTTCGCCGTAGCGCAGGGGCTGGGCCAGTCCGAAGTTGATGCGCAGCGTGGAGGGGAAGGCGGAGGCATCCGGGGAGGCTGGCTTTGCAGGCTCCGGTGCATCGGCGATCTGATCCAGCGTGTTGGCGATGGCCGAGTCGTAGGCCGCCGTGGTAGCGAACGCCTGTTTGGCGAGACGCCAGCGGGTTTCGCGACTGAGCGAACCGCTATTGGATTTCAGCTCCTCGGTTAAGGCGGCGTAGTCGGCGGCGCGGGTGACGATGGTGACATCTTCAAAGTTCTTGGCCGCGGAGCGAACCATGGAGGGGCCGCCGATGTCGATGTTCTCGATCAAATGCCCGAAGGCCACGCCCGGTTGGGCCGCGGTCTTCTCGAAGGCGTAGAGGTTGACGACCACCATGTCGATGGGCTGAATCCCGTGCGCGGCTACCGCGGACTCGTGCTCGGCGTTGCCGCGGATGTAGAGAAGTCCGCCGTGGACCTTGGGGTGGAGGGTCTTGACGCGGCCGTCCAGCATCTCGGGGAAGCCGGTCAAGTCGCTGATGTCTTTTACGGTGAGGCCGGCCTCGCGCAGAGTGCGCGCCGTACCGCCGGTGGAGATCAGCTCTACGCCGAATTCTGCCAGGGTCCTGGCGAATTCAACCAGTCCAGTTTTGTCTGTCACGCTGAGCAGTGCCCGGCGAATTTTCTTTTCCGCGCTCACGTCATCTCCTCGAATGTGGGGAAGCTCTGGTCCTCTGGTGGGTTTGAGCACAGATGGACCACCTTTCAGAGTACATGGGCAAATCTGAGCGCCTGTAGAGCCGGTGTGGAAATGGATCCGCAGCGGGCGGGGAGGTGGAGGTCTGACGAATACGAAATCAATTAGAGTGAAGGAATGGGAAGTCATCCCCCCGTTACACCGCCCGGCGGTCAAGAGCCGGCTCAATGGGACTCTGCCCCAAGGCCGGAGATTCTGCCTCCCGCGGATGGCAGCATGCCGCCCCCGCAGCGGAGTCCGCGCAGGTCGTGGGCATCGGCCCCAGCGACGTACACGCTGCTGGCCATCAATTGCGCTGTGTTTGTGCTCATGGCGGTGAAAGGGGCGAATCCGTTCAATCCGAGCGTCGAGGCGCTGCGGGTGTGGGGAGCCGACAACGCTGGCGCAGTGCTCTGTCTGGGAGAGTGGTGGCGCATAGTCACGGCCATGTTCGTGCATGGGGGCTTTTTGCACCTCGCGCTGAACATGTGGTGCTTGTGGAACCTCGGCCTGCTTGCCGAGCCTCTCATGGGAACGTTAGGCCTGTGTGCGGTGTACCTGCTTACCGGTGCAGCAGGGAACCTGTTATCGACGCTGGCCAACTGGCTCAAATTCAATACACCGGAGGGCGTGGCTGCGGGCTGGATTGGACCGGCCGGCGTAGGCGCTTCGGGCGCTATCTTTGGGATAGCCGGGGCTTTGATCATTCTGCTCAAGTCGTCGCGTTTGCCGGTGCCGCCTGTTGAGTTGAAGAAGCTGCGGCGATCGGTCATCTACTTTGCTGCGATCAACCTGATCATCGGATTTTCGATCAATGTGGGGACCAGCGCGTTTGGCGCGGGCATCGGCGTGGACAACTGGGCACACGTAGGCGGCTGCGCCTGCGGGCTGTTTTTTGCCGCGCCTATGGTGCCACGGATCGGGTCGCCGCGCCGGCTGTTCGATCTGCGCTTACGGGTAGCAATCGGAATGACGGTGGGTGTGCTGGTGCTATTCGGGTTCTACCTGGCTCAGCTGCCCCGCTAGGGATCCCGGATGGAGCATTTGGCTGGCTCCAGGTCGCTGGAACGGCGGCTTGTTCAGGGCGTTGGGCCGAATGTCGGGTTGGGAGCGAGACAAACGCAACCTCCGCGATGTAAAAAATCACTCGTGGCAATCGCAACGAAGCAGGCATCTGGCGTCCGAACCTGGGGGCCGATGGAGGACACGTGGAATTGAAACTTTTGGCGACCGATGCGGGCACTCCCGTTGCCCTGTCGGTGGCAAAACATCTTGGGCTGCAATTGACTCCGGTTCGTCACAAGCGGTGTGCGGATGCGGAGTATGTACCGCAGGTGTTGGAGAATGTCCGCGAGAAGCACGCGGTGCTGGTGTGCCCAAGCTGCCCGCCTACGGACCACAACCTGATGGACGCGCTGATCTTGGGCGATGCAATCGTGCGTTCGGCGCCGGGCCGTTTCACCATGGTGTTTCCGTACTGGGGCTACAACCGTCAGGATCGGAAGGATAAGCCCCGCGTTCCACTGACGGCGCGACTTTCGGCGGACATGGTTTCGCTGCTTTGTCCCACCAATGTGCTGCTGTTCGACGTGCATTCGGAGGCCACGCTCGGCTACTTCGATCGCTCTGTCAAGATCGATCACCTGTACAGCTCCGCGGTCAGCGCCCGACGTCTGAGAGAACTGGTCAGCGAGCCCTTTGTGGTGGCCGGCGCCGACAAGAGCGCAGGTCCGCGAACGGCGTACTACGCGCGGCTTCTGGGGCAGGAGCGCTACGTGTTGTTCGACAAGATGCGCGGTCCGGACGGGCGCATCGATCCGGCACACTCGCGAGTGATTGGGGATGTGGCGGGCTGTGACGTGGTGCTGATCGACGACATGGTGGATACGGGCGGCACGGTGAATGTGGCCGCGGCCACCGCAAAGAGGGCGGGAGCAAGAACCGTATTTCTGTTCGCGACGCACGGGGTCTTCTCGAATGGAGCGATGCAGGCGCTGGATGCAGGGGACATCGACAAGATCGTGGTGACGGACAGCATCTATCACGCTCCGGAGACACTCAGCCCTAAGGTCGAGGTGCTCTCAATCGCCGGGCTGCTGGCGGATGCGATTCTGCGCATTCACGAAGGGCGTTCGCTCAGTGAACTGATTCCGTAAGCACACATATCCCAGGTCCCCGGAAGCGGAGACCTGGGATGTCCCGTTTCCGGGGAAGTCGACTAGTGCGTTGTGGTGTTTGCGAACTTGCGAACCATGGCCAGCAGAAGCTTACGGTCGCTTTCGTTCAGGTTGCTGGAATAGCGGCGAATCTGCGTGAGAAAGCGAAACTCGTCGTCACTGAGCTTTTGGGTGTTGAGCTGCCTGCCCAGGGAGTCTTCTGCAAAGAACTGCGAGATGGGAAGGTCCAGGGCAACGGCAATTTTCGAGAGCGTATCGAGGGAAGGAACTGTGTGGCCGTTCTCCACGCGCGAGAGGTAGCAGCGTAGGAGCCCGGTCTTCTTCTCGATATCGCCCTGAGAGAGCCCCCGCTGCAGGCGGTAGGCGCGAATCGTAGTGCCGATCTTCATCATGGGGCGTCCTTCCGATAGGCCTGAGGTGCGAAAGACCATCGGCTGCATGTTGACCTAAGAGTTAACATGCACATCTCCAGAATGCAAGAAAAATTGTTACTGTTGCCCTGGATTGCGATCACCGCTGTGCGCTCCGGGTGGGTTACCCCACTGAGCGCGAAAGAGGGTGATTCAGTGCTGGAGTAGGGCTGCGCAGCGTAAACCTTCCTCGCCGTCTATCCGTCTTGTGAAGTGCGGGCAATCAAGCGGGGGTGAGATGCGGCGGAGCTTGCGAATGGGCGTGGTGCTGGCGGGGATGGCGGCCTTCGGCTGGGGCTGCATGCCTTTGGGCGCGCAGGCGAGCTCGGCAGGTCCCGCGCCGGAGATGGCGAGCGGCGGGATTCTGCACGGAGTGGTGAAGAGCGGAAACATCCCTCTGCCCGGGGTCACGATCACCGCCCAAAACACATTGACCGGCAAACGGTATGCCACGACTTCGGATGTGACCGGCGCCTGGAGGATGACGATTCCTCAGAACGGCAGGTATGTTCTGCGCACGCAGTTCGCCGCATTCGCCGTCAACTCACAGGAAGCGCTGCTCAACGCGACGAATCACGATCAGACGATCAACTTCGAGCTAACGTTAGCCTCTCGCGCAGCGGCACAGGAGCAGCAGCAGGCGCAGGCTGAGTCGTCTGTGACTCAGGCGATTCGGCAGATGGCCGCGAACGGGCCGCAAAGCTTAAACCTGATGAGCGCAATGACCGGCGGCATCGATGCCGGAGCCGGTTCAGGGGCGTCCAATGGCGCGGCGCTACCTTCCATCGCCAGCAACTCGGAGTTCAGCGGCGAATCGGTTGCGGTGAATGGGCAGGCAGGTACGGTGAGCCCGATGGCAGGGGTGGACATGGACCGCCTTCGCGACGCGATCGAGATGGCGCGCGTTCAGAATGGAGGTCAGTTCAATCCAGGCGGTGGTCTCTTCGGCGGTGGTTTCGGCGGAGGGTTTGGAGGCTTTGGTGGGGGCTTCGGCGGCCGCGGCGGATTCGGAATGGGGCGAGGAAACTTTCGCAATTTCGATCCCAGCCAGCCGCACGGAGCGGTGTACTGGACGGGCAGTAATTCGGCTTTGGACGCACAGCCGTTTAGTTTGCGAGGGCAAAGCCAGGAGCAGCCGGCATCGGGGACGAACCGGTTTGGCGTGACTTTGATGGGAGCACCGCATCTTCCAGGGCTGACGAAGCCGAGCGGCAAAGACAGTGTCTTTCTGAATTTTTCCGGATCACGTAATTCGAGCCCGGTTGACCAGTATGCGACTGTCCCGACAGAGACAGAGCGATCAGGATCAATTCCGGGATTAGCTCCGATCACCCCCGTGCCAGAAGCAGCGGCGCTGTTGAAGTACATTCCGGAGCCGAACTTGCCGGGAGAGACGCTCAATTATCACCTGCTGACGACCTCGCAATCGAATACCACACAGGGAGGTCTGCGCTACATGCGCAGCTTCGGCTCAGGAGGAGCGCCGTTCGGGTTTGCGGGGATGGGCGGCGGACGGCGCACGCAACAGAATCAGGGGCTTCACGAGAGCGTGAGCTTGAACTACAACTGGTCCCACGCAGCTTCAGACAACGTGGGGATTGTGCCGATCCTGGGCGGCAAGTTGGCCAGTGATTCGCACTCGGTACAGGCGGGATATACCGTCGGCTATCACAAGCTGACCAGCATCTTCAACGCGAGTTGGAACTACAGCAACAGCAAGACGACCAACTACTTCACCAATGGCACAGACATTGCGACCCAGCTTGGCGTGCTGGGCCCTGACGGTTCGGCACTCAATGCGAACCCATTGAACTACGGTCTGCCCACGG
>CBJOJD010000286.1:0-7422 GCA_966443485.1 uncultured bacterium
GGAGATCACACCGGCCTGGGATGGCGGAATCTATTGGGCCGGCCAGAAATTGAGCGCCAAGACGCCTCAAGAGCAGGCCAGCACAAAATCGATCTCGCTGCTGTACCTCTCCGCCTGGAAGAGCGAAGCTTCAGCGCAGGCATTTGCAAAGCTGTACGCCAATGCTCTCGGCCGCAAATACTCGGGGCTGCGGCAAGAAATGGGAGAACACCACGCGGACTCGAGCACGCCAGCGGGTGTGACGGAGCAGGTCTTCACAACGGGCGAGGGCCCAGTGCTAATCTCAACGCGCGGCAAGTTGGTGTTTGTCGGAGAAAGCTTCGATCTGGCAATCGCACGCAAGCTGGCCATGCTGATGTTTGACGCGCAGGGTAGCGGCGAACTCAAGGTCGCGTCCCTGGCGGGCGCACCTCAGAGCGCGGTCCTCCCCGGCCACACACTAAGCGGCGGCCTGGTGCATTTCATGGCCGACTGCGGCGTGATGAGGACAGCCGTACGCGCTGGTCTGATCCTGACGCACTGAGTCCGGCCGCCGATGGCACCGCTGGGCCGACCGTCAACTCTGCTCTGCCAGCTTTTGCACCTCAGGAGTCTCGCCTCCGAGCCATTCAGGGTGCTGGATGGTGGAATCGAAGTGAGTGCTGGTCTTGAATAGCTCGTATTTGCCCTGCTTGGCTGCTTCCTCTGTTTTGGCAAGCAGGGCGGCCACTTGAGGGCCATCCATGGGCTTGAATTGCTTGACCGCCTCGAATGCCTGGTTCAGAAGCATGGGAGAGTTGATCCCAGTGATCTGCACGGCCACGGGAACGTTGAGTGAATAGTGCAAGCACTCAAGCGGCTGGATGGCATTGCTCTTCAAGATCACGCCGCTGCCGAAGCACTTCATGCCCAACACGGCAATCTTCCGTTTCATGGCTTGAGGAACGACCAACTGCGCGAAGCTGCGAAAGTGCGCATCCATGACGTTGATGGGCATTTGAACGGTGTCGAAGTGGAAGCCGCGTTTCTCGGCTACTTCCATCATGTAGAGGTGAATGCGCGGGTCTTTGTGGCCGGTGTAGCCGATGAAACGGACCTTCCCTGCCTGCTTGGCGGCTAACACCGCCTCCAGCGCGCCTCCGGATTCAAAGATGCGATCAGGATCATCGAAGCGGATGATCTCGTGAAATTGCAACAAGTCGAGATGGTCAGTTTGCAGGCGCTGCAAGGATTCATTCAGCTGCTTCTCTGCCTCCTGCTTAGTGCGACCGTCGATCTTGGTCATCAGGAAAGCCTTGTGGCGATAGCCGCCCTGCGCCAGGGCCTTGCCATAACGAATTTCACTCAGCCCGTTGTGGTAGTCCCACGAGTTGTCGAGGAAGTTGATGCCGCGATCAAGCGCCTCGTGGATGATGCGGGCTGCATCGTCATCGGTGATCTTGGAGACGCCCAAATGGGAACCACCCAACCCGATCGCTGAGACTTCTACGCCCGTTGTCCCCAGTGGGCGATACAGCATCTCGCCGCGCATGGTGCCGGGATGGGTGACCCGCGGAATCAGCGCGGCCGCAGCCTGAGCATTCTGGGCAGTCTCTGCCCCGGGGAGCGCGGGTCCTTGCCTGGTCTGCGCAGAAACAGAGTGAATTGAGACGGCACCGGCAAGCGCAGCAGTGGACTGAGACAAGAACTGGCGACGTTTCACAAAGGCACCTCCTTAGAGGGAGCATTGCCCGTGGGATGCGAAACATCGGGTCAGGGAGGCCCGCGCTACAGATCGACAGGGGCGTCTTTGACTACCAGGTATTCATCGAGGAGTACCGCAACCAGAACCGCGGTGGGGACTGAGACCAATGCACCAACGACGCCCGCCAAGGAGGACCCGATGAGCAGGGCGACCAAAATGGCCAGGCCCGGCAGATCGACGCTGGATTGCATAATGCGGGGCGTGAGAATGGAGTTTTCGACGTTGAGATAGATCAGATAAAAGATTCCAACTCCAAGAACACGACCCCAGGAATCGATGGCCGCCACCAGCAACGTGAGTCCAATGGAGACGGCCGCGCCAACGACGGGGATAATGTTGAGCAATCCGGTCAAGGTTCCAAGGGCATACGCGTAGCGCACATGCAGCAGCTCAAAGGTGATGGTGCTGCAGATGCCGAGAATGAGCATCAAGCTACCCTGGCCGAGCAGCCAGCGCCCCATGCGTACCTCGGCGCGCCGCAAAGCCTGATCGAGCCTGTCCCGCTGCAGGGCGGGAAAGAAGGACAGAACCCAGTAATACGTCCTCTCCCCTTCAAGAGCAAAGTAGACGGTGAGGATCAGTCCCATGGCGACATCGAAGAGAGTACCGGCCCAGTCTTTGGCGGATAGAACCAGGTAAGTGGCCGCTTTGGTTGCGCTGTCTTCGATCTTTGCGCCCAGCTCATCTGTATCGATCTGATTGGCAAAGGGGATGTGTTTCAGCTTGTCGAGAAATTGCGGCAGCCGCGCGGGAAATTCCTTGGCGAACTCCTGCAGATCGCGGATCGCCGGCGGCAAGGCAAGGGCAGCATAGGCCACCAGTCCGCCCAGCACCATCAGAACGAGAATCAGAATGGCGATCTTTTGAAAAGGCCGCCAGCGCCCGATACGCCAGGAGGCGATGAAACGCACCATGGGCTGCAGCACCACCGCGAAGAGAGCGCTGACGTAGAGCAACAGCAGCACCGCGCGCAACAGCCAAGCCAGGTAGCAAGCCAGTGCCAGTGCAAGAGCGAAGAAGATACCGCTGCGAATGTTGTTGCGTGTAGTGCTGTTTGATGATGTCATGCGCCGGGCTGGAGCCCCTTACTCGCCTCCACTAAGAATCGATCCGACGATACCGCCGATGAGTCCGCCGCCCATGGCTACGGGTGTGTCGCGGCGTTCACCGCTGGGGATGTACTCGGCGATCTTGTGGGCGAGGCGTGAGATGGGCAAGGTCTGCAGCCACACCATGCCAGGTCCCCTCAGCTCGGCCAGGAACAGGCCGTCTCCGCCAAAGATCATGTTTTTGATGCCGGGTACCGTCGTGATCTGGAACGACACCGTGTTTTGAAACGCTCCCACGTGCCCGGGATGCACGCGCAGCAATTCGCCCGGCGCCAGGTTCTTCTGGATCAGTTCGCCCGAAAGCTCTAGCCAAGCCATGCCGTATCCACTCACTCGTTGTAAGAGGAAGCCATCGCCGCCAAAGATGCCTGCGCCCAGCGATTGTTGGAAACCGACGCTCAGGGTCACCTGGGGCGTGGCGCACAGAAATCCATGGCGATGCACCATGTACTCCGTGCCTTGTCCCACCTGCACAGGAACAATATGGCCGGGCACTTTGGTGGCGAAGGCGACTTCACCGGGATACTGCCAGGCGCGGTACTCCGTCATGAAGAGGCTTCCACCCCCGGCCATGCGCTTGATCACCCCGAACAAGCCGCCACCGCCGCCCATCTGGGTGTGGGTGGTCATCTGGATAGACTGCGTCATCCATGAAAGCTCGCCGCTCTCAGAGAACACACTTTCGTTAGGATCGAGCTGCACTTCCAGCACCGGCATGGTGGTGCCTACAATTCGGGTTTGCATGGGCGGCCTCCTGTATTGGCAACAGTGTACCTGCCGTCGGGTCCGTGCCGTATCCTAAACGCGAGGAGTCCGATCGATGACCCTGCTGGATGCTCCCGCTTTCAACGAAGCTCGCGCCCGCCGACGCCGCCTGATCGGCTGGAGCAGCGCGGTGACCCTTGTGGTTCTGATTGTGGTGGTCTGGTTCGTCTCGGGGCGGCCCATCGACTGGCCCTGGAACTGGTTCACCCATCTGCGCGGACGCGCAACGATCAACCGCTTTTTAGAAGATGTGGAGCGCAACGATTTGGCAGCCGCCTACGCCGTGTGGCTCCACGACCCGCAGTGGCAACAGCACCCGAACCAAAATGGTTCCTATACCTTCGAGCGCTTCCAGCAGGACTGGAGCGCTAGCAGCCACGACAACGAATACGGCGCGATCAAAACCCATAAGATTGCCGCCGCGCGTATGTCAGGCAATGTGTTGCTGGTGGGCATCTGGATCAATGACGCCAAAAGCAAGCCGCTGTTTTTAGACTACGATCCCAAGACCCACTCGCTCAGCTTTTCTCCTGTGGAGCTGTATCTCGGACCGTAAGTTGTTCGCAAAGGCACGAACCAAAAAGAGGGCGATCCGAAGCAGGATCGCCCTCTTGGCTTTGATGTAGCAGCGCAATCCGGTCGGGAAGCCCTGTTCTGCTGGCGTGAAGCAGTAGCAGGAACTATGCCTGCTTCAACTCCGCGACCGCCTTTTCCAGGCTGGCGCTGTCTTCCACGTTGAGTGCCTTCTGAGTGCTGTCGATCTGCTTCATGAGGCCGGTCAGCACCTTGCCTGGGCCTGCTTCCACGAATACGCTGCCGCCCGCACTTACCAGGGCCTTGACGCAGTCCACCCAGCGCACGGCGCCGGTAACTTGGCGAATGAGCGCGTCGCGGGCTTCAGCGGCTGTGGTGACCAGCGCGCCCGTGACGTTGGCGGCTACGGGAATCCGCGGATCGTGCAGTTGAATGCCGTCCAGCACGCGGGTGACTTCTTCCTGGGCCGGCTGCATGAGGGCACAGTGAAAGGGAGCACTTACCGGCAACATCACCGTCTTGCGCGCGCCTTTGGCCTTGGCCAGCGAGGCGGCCTTCTCCACGGCAGCCAGCGAGCCGGAGATCACGGTCTGCCCAGGCGAGTTGAGGTTGGCCGCGGCTACTGGCAATCCGGTCTCGGCCGCGGCTTCAGCGCATGCTTCGGCAACCAGTGCGGCGTCGAGCATCAACACGGCGGCCATGCCGCCTTGTCCTGCGGGAACGGCCTGCTGCATGGCGCGCCCGCGAGCCTTCACAGCGCGCACCGCATCGGCAAAGCTCAGCGTGCCCGCCACCACGTGCGCTGACCACTCGCCCAGGGAGTGCCCTGCGGCCAGAGCCGGCTCGATGCCCTGCTCGGCCAGCACGCGGGCTGCCGCCACACTCACGGTGAGGATAGCGGGCTGAGTGTTTTCGGTAAGGCGCAGCTCCTCTTCGGGCCCTTCAAAGCACAGCTTGGAGATGGGAAACCCGAGCGCCGTATCCGCCTCGGCAAAGGTAGCGGCCGCTACCGGAAACTTGTCGGCAAGGTCGCGGCCCATGCCTACGGCCTGCGATCCCTGCCCTGGGAAAAGGAAAGCCATCTTGGTCGTCATATCATTGCCAATTTTATCCGCCTGGAGTGCGCCTGGACCGGCCCCAAAAGCACAAGCGGCTCGCCCCTAAGGACGAACCGCTCGCACTGCTTGGCCGTTATGGATGCCGTGCTTTCGGTTACGGCGTGGTGTAGGTGGCCGAAGCCGCATCGCTAGTGATATGGCCAGTCGAAACAGCGATCGCGCGAATCGTCTCCGAACCAGTCAGCTTGATCGTTCCGTGATATAGGGGGGATCGCAGGGTGGGCACCGAGCCATCCGTCGTGTAACGGATCGTGGCATTCGGATCGTCATCGCTAATTGTGATCAGTTGGCCTGCCGAGTAGCTACCCGAAGTCGGACTGATGACCGGTTCCGCAGACTTGGGAATGAGGCTATAGCTAGCGGCGGCGACTGCGCTCGTTGTCTTGCCAGGGCCGACCGCGATCGCCTTGATCGTTGTGTAGTTCGTCAGCGTGATCGGATCCGTGTACTCCGGCGAGGAAGCGGTCGGAGTCGAGCCATCATCGGTGTAGTGAATCGTCGATCCGGCGATGGAACTGCTGATCCCAACCTGAACGGATCCAGCATATTTACCCGGCGGCGGATTGAACTGAATCGGTGAGGACAATCTCCCGTTTGTGCCGATCGCCAGTTTTGAAACAAAAGCTGCACTGCCAAACTCTGAATTGGGACCCTCCGTTTGTATTGCACCGGGAGCGAGTGGGAAATCCGTCGAGTTCGCGAGTCCAGCCACATAAACGTTTCCAACGCTGTCAGTCGCGATGGCCAAGCCGTGGTCCCCAGCGTCCTCAGTTCCTCCGTTCCCGCCAAGATAGGTCGAATACAGCAGACCATTGCCGTCAGGACTCAATTTGACGGCAAAAGCGCTGTCGGGCCAAAAAGTCGCGCCGAAAAGGTAAAAAGGTTCGACGCTGCTAAACATCTGGTAGGCTCCGCCCGTGGTGGGAAATCCGGGCTGCGCCGAGCCCGTGACATAAGCATCTCCCTGACCATCGACAACGATTGAAGTGGCCATAGCATTCGAATTTCCACCCAGATAGGTGGAATAGACCAGACTCGTGCCGCTTGGATCGAGTTTCGTCACAAACGACGCATTCGTGATCGAGGCAGGGGTGGACATTTCGTTGGCTTGAGATTGAAATGCTCCGGCGGTCACCGGAAAATCGTATGAATCGGTGCTTCCCGTGATGTACGCGTTTCTGGCACCATCGATGGTTATGGCAGTTGCGAAATCGCCGTTCACACCACTATCGGGAGGGAAATTAGGAACTCCCGATCCGCCGATATAAGTCGAATAGATCAGCCCGCTCCCGGTAGAATTCACCTTTGCAACGAACGCATTCGCCCCACTGTTGCTGGCGGCGTGGTTTTTATTCTGAAAGGCACCCGAAGTGATCGGAAAGTCGATTGATTCGGTGGAACCAGCTACGTACGCATTTCCTTCAGGATCAATAGCAATCGAGTTAGCTGAATCATTGTTCGATCCGCCAAGATAGGTGGAATAAAGCAAAATGCTTCCATCTGGGTTTAACTTTGATACGAATCCGCTATTTCCGAATCGGATCTTGCTCGGGAATGTGGTCTGAAGCGCCCCATCGGTGACTGCTAGGTAGCCATTCGTAGACCCGGCGACATAGGCATCGCCTGCACCGTCGATAGCAATGCCCGTCGGGCGGCTTCCCGGGAGAAAAGTCGAATAGATCAATCCCGAGCCGGTTGAGTTTAATTTCGCAATCCAACCTACCCAGCCGGTGCTGGGATAGACAGTTTGAAATGCGCCCGTAGTTACTGGAAAGTCAGAATTCTGCGTCTGGCCAGTTATGTAGGCATTTCCGCCACTGTCTATGACAATGCCAGTTCCGGAATCGCCTCCCCCACCAGTCAGATAGGTCGCGTAAAGAAAAGCGGTACCGGCGGCATTTAGCTTGGCTACAAAAGCGCAACCGCCGTAGCCATGAACACCACAGACGTCGTTCCCTTGATATGCGCCAGCCGTCATGCTGAATGGCGTGAAATCGAAGTCAGGATTGGGTGCGTTAGGTGGTGTCTCGCCAGTCAAGTATGCGTTTCCATTGGCATCGACTGCGATGGCGTTCACTTGTGCCTGACTCAACCATAAGAACGTCGAATACGCCAGCACCGGGTCGATCACCAGCGCATGCGCGTGGTCATACTCACCCAGCGTGAACCCCCC
>CBJOJD010000287.1:0-7417 GCA_966443485.1 uncultured bacterium
GTGCCCAACATCCAGGCCGCGCTGGAACGGGCCGAGCAGCTGCACCATCACTTGCAACTCGCCGGCTGATTCCCGCGACTTTTGGAGACTCGGCGAAGATCGCGGTGCGATTGGTTTGCACTTCAGATCACGTTGAAAGCAGCTGCCACTGCCCTTCGGACACAACTTCGACCATGCCGTCCGTCACCTTGAGCGCGGTGTGATCGTCGATTGCGTACAGAGGAACGGGGAGCTTCGCCGCCCACTGTTTCGCGCTGGCGAAGGTTGCATCCGGGCGATCCTTGTGATTGGCGTGCGGAATCAGAGCAAAGTTTGTGAAGCCCGCTCCCTTGGCGGTAATGAAGTTCATGCTGCCTTCGCCCTGCGGTGTGGCGAACACCATCTCTTCCAGCGTGAGTGGGTTGCCGGTGCCACGATACGGCTTGTGGTAGGTTTCGGCAAAGGTGGGAGCGGCAATCATGCTGCCGGCGCTCACGCCGACGTAGACCGGCGGCCGCTGCAACGAGGACAAGAGCTCAGCAACGCCAGACTGTCTCATCCAGTAGCTCAGATAGAGCGGATCGCCGCCCCAAACGAGCAGAGCGTCGATCTCCTCGATAGCCGCGACCCAATTCTTTTTCTCGATGCTGGGCAATGCCGTGAGTTCGAGCACGCCCAGGGACTTCCATCCCAGTTCGCACAGCGGAGGTTCGGCGGTTCCGCAGATAGCCCGGTACGCCATGCCGGGACCGCCGCGAAATGGGTAGATGGCAGTCGGAATGAAGAGTGCGTTGGACTCAGCGATGGGTTTGCCCAGGAGATCGACCAAGGCACTATGGATGCTTGGATTACTTATTCCAGAGGAAGTGAGGAGAAGCTTCATGATCAGGAGCCTTCGATGGAGTTGCCCTGCTTTACGCAGTCTAGCTTCCTGCGTTCCTTTCGCGCGATGCGAGTACGACGTGCGTCCTGAATTGCACTTCCAGGAGGCCATCCAAATTTGTCGGCAAGCCTCCGCCTGGATGGGAAACCTACGGGTAGTTAACATTACTGCCGGCTGCACGTTGTATAGATGTCATGTTCAGGATCAAGTCACTCCAGGCGACACTCGCGTTTCTCCTGCTCCTGGCTGTTGCGGGACCAGCCTCCTTCACCTTTGCCCAGGCGCTTGACGGAAAGTTTGATGTTGGTGGGCGGCGCATCCGTCTTGCCTGCCGCGGAAGTGGATATCCAACCGTCGTCATCGATGCCGGACTGGGGACAGCGCCCGTCGAGGACAGTGCCTGGCAGCGCATTGCATTGAAAACGGCGGCCGTGACTCGCGTGTGTCTCTATGACCGCGCCGGACTCGGCGGAAGCGATCCCAATCCCAAGGCCGTCGTCACGAGTCTGGATTCGGCAGCGGACCAGGAGCGCGCTCTGGAGGCCGCCGGACTCCGTGGGCCCTTTCTCCTGGTTGGCCATTCGATCGGCGGCTTACATGCTCAGGTGTTTGCTATGCGCTATCCATCCAAGGTCGCAGGCCTTGTACTTGTCTCCTCGACATATCCAGGCCAGGCGAAACGCTGGCTCGATCTCTTGCCGCCTGCAGTGGAAGGAGAACCGAAGGCGATTACGGACGCACGGACATTCCTGACCACGATTCAACCCGATCCACTGAAGAACCCGGAGCGACTCGACATGCGCCAAAGCGAGGAGCAAGCCCGACAGCTCCATTCCCTGGGAGCCAAGCCCGTCATCGTCCTGACCCACAGTCCAAAATTCCGCATGGCGCCCGGTCTACCTGAATCGCTTGCAGTTCAACTAGAGAACGCTACGCAGCAGATGCAAAAACAGTTTCTGCAACTGTCGACCAACTCGAAACAGCATATCGCCGCAGCGGCGGGACACGAACTGCCCCACGAAGACCCGGATTTTGTCGCCGCTGGCATTCTCGAAGGCATACGCGATGTACGCGCAGTCCGGACCTCCGGCGCGAAGAATTGAACTTGATGGATTGTGAGTACTTGATGGGCTGTGAGTCGTGGCTGCGGCTGCCGCGAGAAGGATTTTGAGTGGAGATGATGGTTTCCCGAAGATTGGCTGCGGTTACAGGCTCAGACCGCCATCTACCGCCAAGATCTGCCCGGTAACAAAGCTGGACTCGGCCGCGAAGAACAGCACAGCTCGCGCGACGTCCTCCGGCGATCCATTGCGGCGCATGGGCGTCTTGCCGGCAAAGCGGGCGGCCAGTTCCGCATCGTCGCAGTCCATCTCGATCCAGCCGGGGGCTACGCAGTTGACGGCGATCTCCGGCGCGAAGGCCTTGGCCATGGTCTGGGTCAGCATGTGCACCGCAGCTTTTGACGAGCAGTAATGAGCATGGCTGGCCCACGGCTCCAGCCCCCCCAAGGAGCCAAGATTGACGACGCGTCCCCCGGCGTCGCGCAGGTACGGCAGCGCCGCTCGCGTCACCAGAAATGGACCGCGCGCATTGGTCTCGAAGACCGCATCCCACTGCTCCAGGCTGAGCTTCTCCAGTGGGGCCGTCTCGAAGATGGCTGCGTTATTCACCAGAACGTCAATGCGCCCAAGCTTCGCCGCCGCAAGATCCACGGCTGCCTGGACAGAAGCTTCGGAGCGCACATCGCACTCCATGGCGACGCTCCGCCTGCCGAGCGCCAGGACGGCCGCCACGGTCTCCTGTGCTTCTGCCGGAGAGCTGCGATAGGTAATGGCCACGTCCGCCCCAGCGTGGGCCAGGGCTAGAGCGATACTGCGCCCGATGCGCTTCGCTCCTCCTGTGACCAGAGCGGATTTTCCCAGCAAAGGTTCGGACGCCATGAAGTTTTTCTCGTGAGTGGGCTATACCCAAGCTCTCGGCCGCGGTTCGCCTGGGGCGCGCTTGCTCCGGCTAGTTCTGAGGCTTCGGCTGCTCCGAGCTGTTCTCGGTGCTGGGCTTCTTCTCGTGCATCTTGTAGATGGAGTACTGCTCCCCAGGCCGCTTCACGCGCACTTCCAACGCCATCTCCGGCTTTTCGATCTTGTAGTCCTGGCCGTAGGTCTGGTAGCCCTTGGCGATCACCTGGAGGCGGACGGTATCCCCGATCGGAATCACGTCGATCATGGTCTTGCCGTCTTCATTGGTCTTCAGCTCCATGTTGCCCTCATCCTTCTCCCCCACCATGGGGTGAAAGATGACCGAGGCATTCTCGAGCGGCTTGCTGTCCGTATCCCGGACGATGGTGACCTCGATGCGGGCGGTGGCTGGCGGAGCCTTGAACTTGCGGCCCCGCTTCGTCTTCTCCTGGGCTAGGCCGGTGGAAAGTCCAAGTGTCAGCCCCGCAAGGGCCACTACCGCAAAGGCACGGAGAAAAGAACGACGAAACATGGCTGTGATTGTAAATCCTCGCTGGGTGCCCAGGCGAACCGGCCCTCCAAGCCGCGGACCCTGGAGCGGGGGGCGATCTCCCTCTGCTCGCACCGCCGGCCATCATTAAATGTGAGTTACTTGCGCTAAGATATTTTTGTTTCCTACTTGACATCCGCCGCGCGCATGCCTATCTTTAGCAATTGGGAAGCAGGACTGCTAGCAACACCGCGGCAGAACTGCTGATCCGGGCTCCTTGCCCCTTTCAAGTTTTTCAGCACCATTCCATTAACAACGCCGCGACCTCGGTCCAACCCTGGCCGCGTGTGAAGGAGAAGCGAAGCAATGGCAGCAACGTCCGTAACGACCACCTTCACTCCGCTCCACGATCGCATCTTGGTTCGCCGTCTCGAGGAGACGGAGACCGTCCGTGGTGGCATCATCATCCCCGACAGCGCCAAAGAGAAGCCCCAGGAAGGCGAAGTGATCTCTGTTGGCAAGGGCAAGTCCAATGACGAAGGCAAAGTCTTCCCCCTCGATGTCAAGGCAGGCGACAAGATCCTCTTCGGCAAGTACTCCGGCACCGAAATCAAGATCGACGGCGAAGAATTCCTGATCATGCGCGAGGAAGAAGTCCTCGGCATCGTCAAGCGCTAAGCGCTTTGCGCAGCCTCTAGCTGCTAGCCCCTAGCTGCTAGCTAAAGGCTCTTCAAGCAACTGACTGAAATTCGATTCGCTGCACGATGCAGCTAGAAGCTAGCGGCTAGGAGCTAGCAGCTACCAGGAGAAATCAATGGCAAAGCAGATTCTGCACGGTGAAGATTCCCGTCAAGCGATCCTGCGCGGCGTCAACACGCTGGCGGACGCAGTGAAGGCGACGCTCGGTCCCAAGGGCCGCAACGTTGTTATCGAGAAGAAGTTTGGTTCCCCCACCATCACCAAGGACGGCGTGACGGTGGCCAAGGAAATCGAGCTGAAGGACGGCCTTGAGAACGTGGGCGCCCAGCTGGTGAAGGAAGTTGCCTCCAAGACCTCCGATGTTGCCGGTGACGGCACCACCACCGCCACTGTGCTGGCCCAGGCCATCTTCCGCGAAGGCGTGAAGACGGTGGCTGCCGGCGCCAACCCCACCGCCCTGAAGCGCGGCATCGACAAGGCCGTTACGGCCGTGATCGGCAAGCGCGACAAGGACGGCAAGTGGACTGAGGGCGGCGCTCTCGGCGAGCTCTCCAAGCCCGTCGACGAAGGCTCCGTGGCCCAGGTGGGTACCATCTCCGCCAACGGCGACTCCGAGATCGGCGAAATCATTGCCCATGCCGTCAAGGTTGTGGGTAAGGATGGCGTCATCACTATCGAAGAGTCGAAGACCATGCACACCGGCCTCGAGACTGTGGACGGCATGCAGTTCGATCGCGGCTACCTGAGCCCCTACTTCGTGACCGACGCGGAGCGTCTGGAAGTGGTGCTCGACGATCCGTACATCCTGATCTACGAGAAGAAGATCTCGGCGATGAAGGATCTGCTGCCCCTGCTGGAGCAGGTTGCCCGCAGCGGCAAGCCCCTCCTGCTGATCGCTGAGGACGTGGAAGGCGAAGCGCTGGCCACCCTGGTGGTCAACAAGCTGCGCGGCACCCTCAATGTGGCTGCCGTCAAGGCTCCTGGCTTCGGCGACCGCCGCAAGGCCATGCTGGGTGACATTGCCATCCTGACCGGCGGCAAGGCCATCACCGAAGACCTCGGCATCAAGCTGGAAGGCGTGAAGATCGAGGATCTGGGCCGTGCGAAGCGCGTCACCATCGACAAGGACAACACCACCATCGTGGACGGCGCCGGCAAGGCTTCGGACATCGACGGCCGCGTGAAGGAGATCCGTTCGCAGATCGAGAAGACCACCTCCGACTACGACCGCGAGAAGCTCCAGGAGCGCCTGGCCAAGCTGGTGGGCGGCGTTGCCATCATCAAGGTTGGCGCGGCGACTGAGACCGAGCTGAAGGAGAAGAAGGCTCGCGTTGAAGACGCCCTGCACGCAACCCGTGCGGCTGTGGAAGAAGGCATCGTCCCGGGCGGCGGCGTGGCCCTGGTTCGCGCAGTTCCGGCGGTCCAGAAGCTGATCGCCACGCTGGAAGGCGACGAGAAGATCGGTGCGCAGATCGTGCTCCGCTCGCTCGAAGAGCCGCTGCGCCAGATCGTCGCCAATGCCGGCGAAGAGGGTGCTGTGGTTGTCGCCAAGGTGCTGGAGTCGAAGGAATCGCACTTCGGCTACAACGCTGCAACCGGCAGCTTCGAGAACCTGGTCAAGGCCGGCGTGATCGACCCGACCAAGGTGACCCGCACTGCCCTGCAGAACGCGGCCTCCATCGCGGGCCTGCTGCTGACCACCGAAGCTCTGGTGGTCGAGCTGCCCGAGCCCAAGGCTGCTGCTCCGGCCGGCGGCCACGGCGGCGGCATGGAAGGCATGTACTAGCACCTGCGGTGCAGCCAACTGCACCTGCGGTGCGGAACGTATCGGACAAAGGCCCCCAGCCTCGGCTGGGGGCCTTGCTCGTTTTGGCGACAAGCGTGGGGTAACCGTCCGCTCCAGTTCTCCCTCCGGAGCTGTGGGCAAACTGTGCCCCGTTCATCGCGCTTTTGCGATGAGCTGGCCGCAAGGTCCGTGGCTCCCACTCAAAACGCAAAGAACGCGTTTTGAATGGGGCACAGCAGTTCGTTCTTCGGGAAGCATAGAGGCAGCCGCCCTCCTCCAGTCGCTCTGCGATGAACGCAATTCCCGAAAGCACTCAGGCGGTAACGTCCCGCCCGAGCAGTCCTATGAAAAGGATTGAGCTGAACGATGATACTCCGCGTTGGCGTGAAGGCTCAGTCGAACTAGGTTGCTGGATCTTAGTGCTTACTTTCTCGCGTCCACTGCAGCTTCAAACCGGCACGGAAGTTCAGCGGAAGTCCCGGATAGCCGATCGGCCCGATGTGCTGGTTGCTGGTCAGGTTCTCAGCAATGCCATAGACCCCCAGCCACGGACGTAGCTGATAGCTGCCGCCAATGTCGAGCTTGGCGTAGCCGTAGTCCAGATTGCGATTGGGCAGCAGCAGGGTGTTGCCTCCGTTCGCATCCGCGTACGCTAGAAACGTCGAGTCGTCGCTCCGCGAAGAAAAGGCTGCATTGAACAGCGCTGCAAGCTTCTCGTGTGCGTAGGTGCCGGTGATGAACCCAGTGTGCGGAGGGCGCCGGAACGGACGCGCTCCCACCAGTGGAGAAAAGCCTCCGATGGGGATGCCGTTGAACGTGGGCGCATAGCCGCCGGTAAGCGCTTCGTTGTCGCCGTCGAAGGAGCGCTGCACCACCGCGTCGAGATAGGTGTATCCACCGCGCAGGAAGATGCTGCGTCCGATCCCGCCCTCCACGGTCGACTCGATGCCCTGTGCCCGGAACGCTTCTGTGTTCACGGAGAAGCTGTAGGCGTTCGGGTAGGAAGAAAGGACGGTGGCCAGCTGCTGTTGCTGATCCGCACTCAGATTAGGAAGCAGATTCGGGATCAGGTACTTGTCCACGCTCTCGATCTGCTTGCCGAACTCGTTATGAAAATAGGTGACGCGGAACAGAATGTGTTCACCCAGAAAGGCCTGCTCTGCTCCGCCCTCATAGGTACGAGCAGTGGGCGCGGCAAGAGGTCCGATGTGCAGCTGCTGGGCAACCGACTGCAGCCCATTGCTGCTGAAGAACTGATACAAGGACGAGAACTCATCCGTCAGCGCCGGCTCTCTCACAGCATCGCCGTAGTTAAACAAGATGCGCGTGCCGCTGAACACGCCTTCGCGGGGCCGCATCGCGTAGTAAGAGAAGCCCGCATGCGGTGTGGTCTGCACTCCGAACAGCGAGTAGTGCTCCAAGCTTCCGCCCAGGGTGTAGAAGAATCGCCCGTGCACATCCCCATGTACCGCCGCCAGGTAGTCGTAGTTGGTCCGCTCCGTATTCTCGTGTATCAGGAAGTTCGGTACCCGCTCCGATCCCCGCTCATCCGCGTAGCGAAAGCCGATCAGCCCGCTCAGGTGCTGCGTGAAGCGATAATCTCCCTGATAGACGAGCTGGTCGCG
>CBJOJD010000288.1:0-7388 GCA_966443485.1 uncultured bacterium
GCCAAACAGCCGGCTACGTCCCGAGACCATGCTACGGGTATGTGTGTTGGGGAAATAGTTGAGCTGTTCGATCGCCTGCCAGACCCGCTTGCTCAACCGCTCGCTGACGGCAGGCGAACCATTGATCGTGCGCGAAACCGTGGCAATCGACACTTTGGCCAGGGCAGCGACAGTACGGATGTCCGCCGCCTTAGCGACCGTCTTACGAGTTCCTTTGCGAGGCACGGATTCATCCTAAGCGATGCATCACTGTCCTAGTCAATGGTTTGCATGGCTTCGCCCTGTTTCGGGCATCCGCAGCAGCAACTAAGGACGCAGCTCGCCGACTCCGTGTTGGCTAGACGTCGGGGTCAGGAACCGGCCGAGAGCAGGATGCGCAGGTCACGAAGGTTGTGTCCAGTAGGCCCGGTCACCACGGAATCGCCTAAAGCCGTGAAGAGTGGGCAGGCATTGAAATTCGCCAGGGCCTCTTCTGGATTGAAGCCGAAGGCCTGGGCGCGCGCGATGGTCGTCGGGTCGGCAATGGCGCCCGCGGACTGGGTGTTGCCATCGATTCCGTCTGTACCCGCGCTGAGCACGCTGAGCGGCAGCCCGGGGTGGTTGGCCAGCTCCAGTGCGCAGGCTAGAGCGAACTGCTGGTTGCGCCCTCCAGCTCCGGGAGTGCGGGTCATGGTGACGGTAACCTCACCGGCCGAGATGAGGCACAGGCGAGGATAAGAAGCGCGCAATGAGTGGAAACGCTCCAGCAGGTAGCGGGCGGCATCGGCATAATCCCAATCGTCGCAGCTATTGTCGACGGCCACGAAGAAGCCGGCCTTTTGCGCCAGGCTGCGGGCGTTTTCCACCAGATCGTGGCTGGATAGCAGAATCTCGAAGACCGAGTCGCGGAAGGCGTCGTCTTCTTCTCTCATGGTGGCCGCGGCGGTGATGCGTCGAGCCATGACTGCCTCGGCGAGCTTGGGCAGAAACGCGGGGCGCCAGGACTTGTTTCCGGGAGATTCGGGCATGTCCTCGCGCTCGAAGAAGCGACGCACCGGTTCCGGAAACTTGGGGAGCAACTCGTAGCGGGTGAGGATGTCGCGCACATCCTTGACCGTGGTGTGATCGGGAGAGGTCGGTCCCGAGGACAGAGCGTCGAGAGAGCGTAGGGGAACGTCTGGCAAGAGCAGCGACACTTTCATCGCCTCTGGCGCCGCCATGGCGAGCCGCCCGCCCTTCACAGCAGAGAAGTGCTTCCGCAGCGTGTTGACGTCCTGGATCTTGGCTCCCGATGCCAACAAGGTCTCATGGAACGCCATGGTGTCTTGCAGGCTGATGGTTGGATCCAGCGGGAGGTCGAACATGGCCGAGCCGCCTCCCGAGATGAGGAAGAAGATCAGGGTGTCTTTCTTGGCCTTCTTGAGGAGAGCCAAGGTGGCACGCGCGGCGGCGACGGAATCTTCGTTGGGCAGGGGATGACCGCCACTGAAGTAGCGAAAACGCCAATTGCGTTTCTTGGGCGGCTGGTTGGTGCAGCAAATGCCTCGCATTCCTTTCCGGCGAGAGATGCGATTCAGGAGGACATCGAGCATGGAAGCGGCAGCCTTGCCCAATGCGATCACGAAAATCCGCTTGTAAGCAGCCAGGTTGATGACGTCGGGGCCGCTGCCATCCGGCATGAGGCGATGCAAGGTATTTCCCTCAACGCGAATTCGACGATCGAAGGCTGACTCGATGCTGGCGGCCGCCAGGGCTCCGGTAAAGATCTCAGTGGCAGTGGCGTGAAGACTTTCGAGGGCCGAATCGCTGACCGGGGTCATAGAACTTGCTCCTTGATCCAGGCAGCGAGGGCCTGCTGCATGGGATCCAGTTGTTGGTCGAAGAAGTGATCGGCTTGGGGAAGAAGCACGAGGCGCTTGGGCCCGCCAGCAGTGTCGAAGATTTTGGTGAGTTCTGAGGAGGGAGCAAACTGGTCCTTGTCGCCACTCAGAAAGAGCTTGGGGAGTGTGCAGTGAGCGAGGAAGGGATAACGATAGACCCGATCCATGGCGTGCGTCGGAAGGCCCAACGCCGCAACAGCTTTCACTTCTGCATCTCGCTCGGGATTCTCGGTGCAACACGCCTTCAGCGCCATGGCTGCACCGAAGCTGAAGCCAACCACTACCGTGGGGAGTTTGTATTCGTTTTCAAGCCAGCGCAGAGCAGCTTGCACGTCGGCCGACTCAGCCGCTCCATCATGGGTCCCTTCGCTGCGCCCTGTCCCGCGGAAATTGAACCGCAGTACCGGCCATTCCAGTCCGAACTCCGCAGCATTCAGCACCTTCATGGCGCGATACACCACTTTGTTGTGCAGGCTTCCGCCGCCCAGGGGATGAGGATGGCAGACCAATGCGGCGAATCGCGCGTCTGAACAACCCTCATTGAGTACTGCTTCTAAACGTCCCGCGGGCCCATCCAGATCGAAGCTGCGCAGTCGAGGCGAAGCACTGGACCGGGCTGCAGGAGGGCACCAATTTGCGGCTGTCATTCCAAAGACGATTCTACGCCCAGTTGAATTTAGGCGCAGGAGGGAGCAGGGCGAGGCGGGCTAGAATCGCAGATCCGTACTGTATTCTGGCAATATCATGACCAGTCTTCTGCCTCTTGATCCTATTGGGTTTACCCGAGACCTTGTCGCCATCGAGTCCACCACGTATCGCGAAGGGGCGGTAGGCGATTTCCTGGCGGAGGTTCTCGCCGGGCGTGGGTGGCTGGTGGAGAAGACGGCCGTGCCTCAGCCCACCGAGAACCCCCAAGGCGGGCCGCGTTGGAATGTTTATGCAGGTCCGACCCAGGGAGAGCCGGACGTGGTGTTTTCGACCCACATGGATACAGTTCCACCCTACATCCCGTTCAGCGAAGACGATGAGTTCATGTACGGGCGAGGAGTTTCGGACGCGAAGGGGATCATCGCGGCACAAACGGCGGCCGCCGAGCGCTTGCGCGCAGACGGATTCCGCGTAGGGCTGCTGTTTGTCAGCGGGGAAGAGCGAGATTCGGCTGGTGCGAAGGTCGCGAACCTGAATCCCAAAGGAAGCCGGTTCCTGATCAACGGCGAGCCCACCGACAATCGCCTGGCCCTGGCATCAAAGGGCGCATTGCGCACGGTGCTGAGGGCAAGCGGGAAGATGGGGCACTCAGCCTACCCTGAATTGGGCGAGAGCGCGATCCACAAGTTGGTGGAGGCTTGCGACAAGCTGCTCAAGCTGGAGCTACCGGTCACCGAGGACGTAGGTCCCAGCACCATCAACATCGGCCAAATTCATGGGGGCCATGCTCCCAACGTAATTGCGGATAAAGCAGAGGCGCACATTTTGACTCGCCTGGTCAGCGATGGCGCTCCGGTTCGCGAAGCCATCCTGGAAGCTGCCAGGGGGCTAGCGGAGGTGGAGTTTGCTTTGGAGATCCCCTTCGTTCGGCTGCGTGCCGTGCCGGGCCTACCTACGATGATCGCGAAGTTCACAACCGATATCCCATGGCTAAACAACTGGGGAGAACCCCTGCTGCTCGGGCCTGGATCGATCCACGTGGCTCACACGCCCTACGAGAAACTCGCCAAAAAGGAATTGCTGGAGGCGGTAGAACTCTACATCAACGTGGTGAAACAGCTGCTTAGCTGATCCCCAAAGAGCTGATAGAAAGCTGGGAAGAGGCAAGGTCTTGCCTCCTCCCCTTGCGGGCTATTGGACGGTGTAGGTTGCCGAAGCCACGTTGCTTTCTGCAGCGCCAGTGCTGATGGAGATGGCTTGTACAGTCTCGCCAGCACCGAGCACAAATGGGCCGGTGTAGAGCCTGGAGGCGGTTGTGGGCAGGCTGCCGTCGGTGGTGTAGCGGATGGTGGCAGTGGGAATCGCATTGCTAATGCTGATCAACTGCCCCGCGGAGTAGGAACCACTCGCAGGAGAGATCACCGGGGTAGGCGTCTGGGGTACGACGCTGTACTGCGCCATCACCACCGGGCTTTTCCAGTATCCACCTGCGGTAGCGATCGCTCGCAGCGCGGTGGAAGCGGTCAGGGTGATCGGCCCGGTATACACGGGGGAAGAGGCCAGAGGCGTGGTTCCATCCAACGTGTAGTGAATGCGGTAATTCGGCGTCATATCACTGAGCGTGACCGTGACGGAGCCGGTGTATTTCCCTGGTGCAGGAGAAAAGGTTGGGGGTATCGCGATGGGCGGCTGCGTGCTCGCGGACTTCAACGTGTAGGTGCCCACGACGAGATTGCTGTCCTGTGTGTCGGGAGCTGAAGCCTTTGCGGTAATCGTGGTGGTGGCTTGCACGGGGATGGAACCGCCGATGTACGTGTAGGTGGAGGGATTGCCTGGACCCGGAGACGTGCCGTCCAACGTGTAGTAGATGGTTGCGTGCTCAGTGCTGTCAGACAAGGTAACTGGCTGCGTTGAGGTGGAGAAGGTGCCCGGATTCGGGGTGAATGCCGGCGGCGCAGCCTGTCGCGCTGTACTTACTTTGCGCACCGCGCTATTGCCACTGTCGGCGATATACAGGTTCCCTGAGCCGTCCACTGCTACTCCGCTGGGCAGATACAGCTGAGCACTGGTGGCAGGCCCCCCATCTCCTGCGTAACCGGGATGACCGTTTCCAGCGACGGTGGTGATAATGCCCGATGGGTCGACTTTACGGACCGCCGCGTTGAAGAAGTCCGCGATATAGAGATTTCCGGCGGTGTCTACAGTGACGGCCATCGGCCACTCGAGATCGGCATCCAGAGCGGAGCCGCCATCCCCGGTATAGCCCCAATGCCGACTGCCCGCGACGGTGCTGATGTATCCGCGGGGATCCACCTTCCGAACCACGTTGTTGCCGGAGTCTGCAATGAAGATATCGCCCAGGGCATCGACTGCGACCCCGTTCGGCTGATTCAGGGTTGCGTCGGTGGCAGGACCGCCGTCACCGGAGTAGCTACCCACGTTCGCGCCGTTGCCGGCAACTGTCCACAAATTGCCGCTGTGATACTCAAGAACCGAGTTCTTGTTGGTGTCGACGATGAAGATGTCACCGCGGCTATCCAGGGCGATGTTTGCGTAATTATCGTACGTCGTCACCAATGGCGATGCAGTCGAGGAGACGACTTTTGCCAACCCATTGATGCCCTGGCTCGAGGCGGACAGACTGGAGATGAAAAGCCCCGAAGATCCTGCGGCAACGCCGGTGGGATCGGTCGAGACGCAGGTGCTGTTTGGTCCTGTTCCGAAATACAGGTGGGTTCCAAAGGTGGTGCTAATTGCTCCTGCCGCAGTGACCTTCCGGAGCACGCAATTTCCGTAATCAGCGATGTAGAGATTCCCGGAACTGTCTACGGACAGTCCGGTGGGATCCTGGAGTTGCGCCCAGGTGGCGGGACCTCCATCGCCTCCGTAACCAGGTGTGCCGGTGCCGGCGATAGTCGAGATGTACAGGGTGGGAGGGGGAGTTGATTGAGCAGTTGCGGAGGGGATGCAAGCTAGACCGATCAGGCTTGCGGACAGCACAGCGGAGTGAAGGTGACGCATAAATCTCCCGGTCAATGTTCGTGGCAAGGCGTGGAATCCGGACGGTAATCCGGTACGAGCTTCGCCAGAAGGCCCATCGAGCGGCAACTAAGGGAACGACTGATCGTACGCCTTATGCGTCGTAGACTGTACGGCCAAGCCCGAAGTGTTATGGCATGTCCATATTTGCGTGATTCGCCTTCTTGGTTGAGGCGTTCAGGATCAATGAAAATACGCAGGTGGGCACATAACCCGCTCGGTGTGGGGACCGGATGAAACAATTGTGACTATATTCCTTGGCCCATCGGCCGAAGTCAAGCTGAATGCTTTCCCGGCAGATAAAATCCCACCGGCGTAGAGTACGCCAAAGTAATGTAACCAAGCGCTATACCCGGACGGGTACAACCACCGATATCTCCTGGATCTCGATTAACCCGCATCCACAGCGGGTTTGCAGGTCAGGCAGGATCTCCTCCACCTTTTCCCGGCTATCTATGAACTCCAGTTTAATCGGTAAGTGGTCGGATAACTCCAGGATATGGGCGGCGTGCATCCGGTGCCCGGCACCAAAGCCGGCCACCCCCTTGGTGGCAGTCGCTCCAGCTACACCATGTTTATAGAGGTAATCGAGAACGGTCGTATACACGGGGACTCCATGCCGTTTGGCCCCGTCGCTTAAATATAGGGTCACCTTCAAAGCTTGGCCGGTGGTCAGCATCTCTTTCTCCTTTCAGGTACCGCTACGCAAGCACAAGCCAGGCACCATATGAGCAACGAGGGATTGAAACACAATCTTGGGGAAGCAGCAAGTGTGCTCCAAACTCATTGGATGCAAAGAACAACTGGATTACCGAGGCATTTTGACTAGAGCGTCTCCGCCAGGGCCGCGCCGCACCAGGTAGCCGCAAGGCCCAGCAGCAGACTGCCGGCCGCGTACAGGGCGGCTAGGGCGTACGCGCCGGAACGCAGCGTCTGCAGCGTTTCCCACTCGTAGGTGGAGAAGGTGCTGTAAGCCCCGATGAAGCCGATGGGAATGAAATAGCGCCAAGCCGGGTTGATCTCGACCCGTTCGCTGAGCCAAGTGAGCGTGAATCCGATGATCAGACAGGCGGTCAGATTGACGACCAGTGTTCCAAAGGGGAATCGGACGCCCATGCGCCCCCCCACCGTTGATCCGACCCAGTACCGGGTAACCGAACCCAAGGCCCCCCCCAAACCAATGAGCAGATATTTCTGCAAAGCTGTTCTCCTTTCGTCAGCCGCCAGTCGGAGGGTGCAAGGAAGGGATCGGCCGACAAGGTGGAAACCTTGCCTGGGCACAGATCATGCGCTTCATTCGCACGCTCGCACTTTGTTTTCGGGGGAATTGCGGCCGAGACGCGACTTCCCGACAGGTATCCCCGCCAGGAGTCATCATCTGTCCGGCCTATTGGATGGGACAGCGGTTAAGGGCGAACTCCATCACCACTGAATTTACTTTCACCTGCTGATGGGATGGATGTCAATCAGAAGGGGGAGGGTGCTCTTGAGCAGGGGCGGAACGGCGATACCCTGGGGCGCGCAAGTCGACCTTTGCTGCACGCCCGGGACCGTTCCTCTGCGTCAGGCGGGAAAGTGCTGACGTGCCAGATCGCGAATCGCGGCTTCGTCGGATTGGTCTTTGGTGGCTACCGCCCAAAGATCAAAGCATGCGGGACGGTTCACCGTGGCAGCATTGCGGAACCCGCACTCGAGCAGAGTTCCGGCGAGCACCTTGCGGGTAAATCCACAGCGGTGTGCCATGAAGTGATTGCCCACCGCGATCGACGCGCGATGGCCGTAGAGGATGTCGATGGGCGCGATGGGGCCGGCAGGTGACATGTACGCCGCGTCGGTGAGCTT
>CBJOJD010000289.1:0-7306 GCA_966443485.1 uncultured bacterium
ATCCATTGCCGCACCCGCTCCGCATCGCCTGGATTAGGAAACGATCCCGAGAGCAAGACCTCAAGATCCATCTCCAGGCCGTGGGAGAGGCTCTCCACTTTCTGCAAACCGGCGCTTGAAAACAGCTGGAGCAACTCCGCCGGCGATAGCGCGTGAGCGTGCGACGGATCGCGCATGGTCTCGAAGCGGTCATACATCGAGAGCTTTGCTGCTTCCGGCGCCACATCCGCTACCACCACCCGGCCTCCGGGACGGCAGACTCGCACCATTTCCGCCAGGACGGACTCCGGCGAAAGAAAATGATGGAAGGTGTAGCGGGTCACGACGATGGAAAAGCTGTTATCAGGAAACGGAAGCTCTGCCACATCTCCCTGAACCCAGCTCAGGTTCTGAAGCGACATCTCTTCCTGGCGGGCCTGGGCTTGCTCCAACATGGCGGGCGTCAGATCCAGCCCGGTCACGTGGCGCGCGTGGCCGGCAAAAGCGCAAGCCACAATCCCCGGTCCGCAGCCGATGTCGAGCACGGTATCCTGCGACGTCACTCCCGAGGCGCGCAGCAGCAGCTGTAGAGCATCCTCTTGGGTGTGGCGGTCGGTGAAGGTCACTGCCTGGCGCGTGAATTGATCGAGGATCCGCTGGTTGTGCGCGGCCTCATCCATCGTATTCATCATCGCTGTAGTCGACATCGAACCCGGCTCCCCATCCGTTCGAGAGATCTCTTGCGCAAAACTGCGACGGTTCTCTTCTCCACCCCTGCCGCATCCTTGTGCTTGCGGCAAGGGTGGGTTCGAGCACTGTTACGCGACCGCCAGAATCTGGTGCAGCACTTCGCGTACCTTGGCTCCCATGGCCGTGGTCGAAAGCACCGTGAATGCATGCGGATTGCTGCGCGCCAGATCCGGCGTGCGGAAGCCGTCTTCCAGAGCCTTGCGCACTGCGGTCTCGACGGCGTGCGCCTCGGTCTCCAGCCCGGCGGAGTGCCGCAGCACCAGCGCCGCTGTGAGAATCGCTCCCAGCGGATTGGCCAGGCCCTTGCCCGCGATATCTGGCGCCGAACCGTGCACCGGCTCGTAGAGATTCACCTTGCCGCCAATGGTGGCCGAAGGCAGCATGCCCAGCGATCCGGTGATCACCGCCGACTCGTCCGACAGAATGTCGCCGAACAGATTTTCGGTCAGCACCACGTCGTAGTTGCGCGGCTGATTCATCAAGTGCATGGCCATGGCGTCGACGTACTGGTGTTCCAGCGTGACATCAGGAAACTCTGCTGCCACTTCCGTCACGGCCGCGCGCCACAGTTGCGAAACCTCGAGCACATTGGCCTTGTCTACGCTGGTCAGTTTCTTGCGGCGGCCCTGCGCCAGCTTAAAGGCAATGCGGGCCACGCGCGCTACTTCGTCCTTGGTGTAGCGCATGGTATTCCAGGCTTCGCCGGTGGTGCGGTTCCACTCGCGCGGAGAGCCGAAGTAGAGTCCGCCCAGCAACTCGCGCACGAATACGATGTCCGCGCCATCCACGATCTCGGGACGCAGCGGGCTGTTGACCGCCAGTTCCTTGAACGCGAATGCCGGGCGCAGATTGGCAAATCCGCCCAACTCCGCGCGAATCTTCAGCAGGCCGGCTTCGGGCCGCTTGTCCGGAGAAAGGGAATTGAATTCGTTGCCGCCCACCGCGCCCAGCAGCACAGCATCGCTGGCCAGCGCCTCTTTCAGTGTCTCGTCGGGCAGCGGAGTGCCGTCTTGCACAATGGCCACGCCGCCGATACGGCGCTCAGAAAACGTAAACTCATGGCCACCCAGAGCGGCCACATCCTTCAACACCGCGACGGCTTCGTTGGTCACTTCAGGACCGATACCATCGCCCGCAACTACCAGGATCTTCAGCTTCATTATTCTTCCCAGAGATCAGAGATCGGTTGTCAGAGATCAGTTCTTGTCAGTTGTCAGCGCGGCGAACTCTCCGCAGTCTTCAGTCCAGTTCTGCCACAGGCTGTGCACGCCGCTCGCGGATAGGATCGGGCAGAATGCCGATCAGATCCTGGTCGTAGATGTTCTTCTTGCGATCGGCCAGGGCCACAAAGCGGTAATAGGTCTGCTGCAGTTCCTCGCGCGAGAGCGTGAAGCCGAGCTGCTCCAGGCGATGCCGCAGCGCGGCGCGTCCCGAGTGCTTGCCCAGGACCAGGTGTGTCTTCTGCACTCCAACCAGCGCCGGCGTCATGATCTCGTAGCACAGCGGGTTGGCCAGCATGCCGTGCTGGTGGATGCCCGATTCGTGCGCAAAGGCGTTGGCTCCCACGATGGCCTTGTTGGGGGAAGGCTTGAAGGTGATGATCTGCCCCAACACCTCGCTGGTGGGATACAGCTTGTCCAATTGGATGTTGGTGTCCACCCCGAAGTGGTCGCGCCGCACATAGAGGGCTGCGGCAATCTCTTCGAGCGAGGCGTTACCGGCGCGTTCGCCGATGCCGTTGATGGTGCACTCTACCTGCCGAGCTCCCGCTTGAATGGCGGCCAGGGAGTTGGCCACTGCCAGTCCCAGATCGTCATGACAGTGCGAGGAGAGGACGATGCCATCGCGGTCGATAGCCGGAACGCGCTCCCGCACCTCGCGGAACATCTGGCCGTACTCTTCCGGCGTGGTGTAGCCGACCGTGTCCGGCATGTTGATGGTGGTGGCTCCAGCTTCCACGGCCACACGCACCATCTCGACAAGAAAGTCGCGATCGGAGCGAGTGGCGTCTTCCGGGGAAAATTCCACGTCATCGACCAGCGAGCGGGCCAGGCGCACCGATTCCGCGGTGCGGTCCAGGGCCTCCTGGCGGTCGATCTTCAGCTTGTACTCAAGGTGCAGGTCGCTGGATGCGAGAAAGACGTGAATGCGCGGCCGATCGGCAAACTGGATGGCCCGCGCGGCCATCTCGATATCTTCTGTCTTGGCCCGCGCCAGGGAAGCGATCTTGGGCTTGCGGATGGCCTGGGTGATGGTGGAGATGGCGGCAAAGTCGCCCTCCGAAGCCATGGCGAAACCGGCCTCGATGATGTCCACGCCCAGATCCTCCAGCGCATGGGCCATGGTCAGCTTCTCCTGGGTGGTCATGCTACAGCCGGGAGATTGCTCGCCGTCGCGTAACGTTGTGTCGAAAAAAGCCACGTGGTTTTGGGTCATACACTCGCCTGCGTAGGGAAGTTCCGTCGCGATCTGAGGTTAGTGTCGCGCATCGGGGGCATATAAGGCAAAGTTATTCTTCTTGTGGAAGCGATTACAATTGCTTATAAAGCAGCTCTTAGCCTCCAGCCGTCGGCTCCCCGCACCCAGGGCAGCTAACGCTCTAGATTAGCCAGCTTCGACCGGCATGAAAAGGGCTAACGGGCTAAAAGCTAGTGGCCAGGAGCTCCCATGGATCTCTCGCAGCTGGAAACCTTTTTGGCCGTGGCCGAGGAGCGCAGTTTCTCCCGCGCCGCGACGCGCCTGCACCGCACCCAGCCCGCCGTCAGCCAGGTCATCCGCAAGTTGGAGGATTCCGTGGGTGAGGTCCTCTTCGACCGCGCCGCCCGCGACGGCTCTCTGACCGCCGCTGGCATGCTGCTGCGCGATTATGCCCTGCGACTGATCGCCTTGCGCCGCGAGGCCAACAGCGCTCTCGGAGAGCTCAAAAACCTGGAGCGTGGTCGCCTCCAGCTGGCCGCCAATGAGTACACCTGCACCTACCTGCTTCCGGCCATCGATGCTTTTCGCCGCGAGTTTCCCCAGATCAGCGTCACCGTCCATCGCATGCTGGCTTCGAATATCCCCGAGGAGCTGAACCTGCGCACCTTCGAGTTTGGCGTGATCTCATTCCGGCCAGATCCCGCCAACTTCCGCACCGTTGCCGTTTACGGGGACAGCCTGGCGTTGATTGTCAGTCCCAGACACCACCTGGCCGGACAGGAACGTGTCTCCATCAGCCAGCTTGGGCAGGAGACCTTCATCGCCCATAACGTCACCTCTCCCTTGCGGCGCAAGGTGATCGAGACCTTCCAGCGCTACCGGACTCCGCTGAATATGGGCATCGAACTGCCCACCATCGAGGCCATCAAGAGCTTTGTGGCCATGGGCAACGGTGTCGCCCTGGTGCCCAGGCTGACCGTGGCCCGCGAACTCGAACGTCGCGAGCTGGTGGCCGTGCCGGTCACGGAGCTGGAGATGAAGCGCGTTCTGCGGCTGGTCTACCGCCGCCACGGCACCCTCTCCTACGCTGCCACCGCCTTCCTGCGCACCATCCGCAACCTGGCCAAGCAGCAGGGACCGCCATTTTATTACCACGTTGAGAAGGTTGGATGAAAAGCGGGGGAATGCAGCAGGGCTGGCCGAATCCTAGTCCCTAATCGCTGTTTGCTGCGTCTAAGCCTCAGATCATTCTGGTGCCGCAGCTTCTGCGGGTCCGTTCCGGCCAGTTACAATGCTGAGAGCGGCGCCTGGCACGGACCGGAGCGCCGGAATCGACAAGCTCTTTGCCAGCCGGGACGGTTGTGCAGTTGTGAGGTTACAGCACCGAATGAAGAAGATCGTACTCCTACTTTTCCTGCTGGCCTTCGCAGTGGCCGCGGGCCGCGCCCAGGAAAGCCGCCAAGACATCAGCCTCAGCGGGTTTGGGTTAATTGAACCCTTTGTTGCCTCGTCCACTGACGTTCAGGTGCACTCCACCACCGCCTACGGCGCTTTGCTCAGCTATCGCTTCATGCTGACCCCCAACAGTGCTCTTGAGGCCAACTACGGCATTACGTATCAAAACAGCCTCACCTATTTCACCAATCCACTGTATGTGCCGATCCAGACCCGCACTCAGGAGATCTCCGGTGCCTACGTCCGCAGCTTCACCTTCAAGAAGTTCAATCCCTTCGTTGAGGGCGGACCGGCGGCTCTGATCTTTCTGCCCATCCGCAACAGCGGCACCAAGACCCTGGATGCCAAGCAGCAGACCTCGATCGGTGGGCTCTACGGCGCAGGTATCGCCTACGAGATCAGCCCCAGCTTCGATATCCGCGCCGAGTATCGCGGCATCGTGACCAAGGTCCCAAACTTCGGATTGGGCAGCGGCAGCTCCACCATCAACCTGTCTACCAACAAGTGGTTCAACGTGTACGAGCCGACCATCGGCGTCGCGTACCACTTCTAAGGACAGGGCTTAAGAACCAGAAAAAAGGGATGGCTTCTGCCATCCCTTTTTCTTGCGTTCAATCCCGGTTCTAATCCCTGCTCTCCCCGTACATTCCCAGCAGCTTCACCATGGCGCAATGCCTGTCCAGGGCGGCCACGGCGCGCTCGCCCTCACTGCGCGATTTGATCTGGCAATCGACGTAAAAGATGTATTCCCAGGGCTTGCCCTGCACGGGACGCGACTCGATCTTGGTGAGATTGGTGCCTAAAGCCGCAAGCTCCGACAACGCCGCCACCAGAGACCCTGGCCGGTTCTCCAGCGAAAAGGCCAGGCTCATCTTGTTAGGCTCCGGATCGGTTTCCGCCTCACTTGCGCGGCGCACCAGAAAGAAGCGCGTGTAGTTCTCCGGATTGTCTTCGATGTCGGCCTGCAGAACCTCGGCGCCGTAGTAGCGCGCGGCCGACTGGCTGGCAATCGCGGCAGCGTGACGGTCTTGTAACTCCACCAGTTGCTTCACACTCCCGGCAGTGTCATAGAACGAGAACGCTTCCATCTTGGGGTGAGCGGCCAGGAAGCGTCGGCACTGCGCCAGCGCTACAGGATGCGAGAACACGCGCTCGATCTCCTCTATCGCGGTTCCCGGAACCGTGATCAGGTTATGCCGGATGCGCAGCAGCGTCTCCCGCAGCACCTTCACGTCATGCCGCAGCAGCAGATCGAAGTGCTCCAGCACCGATCCGGCCAGGCTGTTCTCGATGGGAATGACGGCGGCGTCCACCCGTCCCTCGACCAGCGCTGCAAATACATCGGCGGAGACCGCGCAGGGGACGATCTGCGCATCAGGCACCAGCTTCAGTGCTGCCTCATGGCTGAAGGCTCCCGGCTCGCCTTGAATCGCCACTCGTGTGCCGGTCACGTCCGGCTCCGCGGCAGATGCAGTTCGCTTGCGCGTGCCGTACCAGACCTGCAGGGGAGAACTTTGCGTTGTTTGCTGAGACGACATCGAATTTAACTCCGCAGCCACAGGTCCACGGCCACAAATACCAGAAACACCATGGCGATCACGCCGTTCATCGTGAAGAAGGCGGCGTTCAGCCGGCGCAGGTCGCGTGGCGAGACGATGGAGTGCTCGTAACCCAGCAACACCGCCACCGCGCCGATCCCCAACCAGCCGGCAATTTGGAAATGAAAGAGCACTGCGAACCAGGCCAGCAGCGCCAGCATCAGCAGGTGCATGACTCGCGCTGCCCAGAAAGCCGCGGGAATTCCAATCGCCTGAGGCAGGCTATGCAGGCCCGCGGAACGATCGTGCTCGAAATCCTGGCAGGCATATAGGACATCGAAGCCGCCCACCCACAGCATCACCGCCGCGGTGAGTACCATAATGCGGGGATCCAGCGACCCGCGGACCGCGATCCAGGCTGCCGACGGAGCCAGTCCCAGAGCCAGTCCCAGCACCAGGTGCGACCAGCGCGTAACCCGCTTCATGTAGCTGTATCCCAGCAGCACCAGCAGTACCAGGGGAGACAGGTACAGCGTCAAGCGATTGAGCGCTGCCGCCGCCACTACAAACATGGCCGCGGTGGCTACCGTAAACGCCAGCACGAATTGCCGCGAGAGCAGTCCGGCCGGAATGGCGCGGGTCTTGGTCCGCGGATTGGCGGCATCCAGCTCCGCATCTGCCCAACGGTTGAAGGCCATCGCACAGGAGCGCGCGGCCACCATCGCCACCAAAATCCAAAGCAGGGTGCGCAGCGCCGGAACCCCGCGTGCGGCCAGCAGGGTTGCCGTCAGCGCAAACGGCAGGGCAAAGATCGAGTGCTCCCACTTGATCATTTCCAGCGTGATGCGGGTCTTGGCCCAGAGGCTCGGCATAGTCGATTCCATCTCTCAGTGTAATTGACTCAAAACCGCACCGCAGGGTGAGATGCGGGGCCATTGGGGACAGGGCAGCCCGCCGGCTTCGGATCGAGATGGAGAGACGGCTACCGGTAGCGTCGGGTCGCTCTCACCACCATGGAAAACACCCCCGACTCATCGCGCATCACCACCAGCGAGAGATGGCGGTTGATGGCGATCTCTGCCTGCAGCAGCTGTTGCGCGGTGGTATTCACGTTGGTGGCGTAAGTGAGGGTGACATTCTTTCCCAGTTGTTCTTCTACCGTGACC
>CBJOJD010000290.1:0-7305 GCA_966443485.1 uncultured bacterium
GGCACGCACAACTTCCACGGAGAGGTGTACGAGTTCAACCGCAACACGGCGTACAACGCCAACGACTATTTCGTGAAGAAGACGGGCAAGGGCAGACCGGAGTTCATGTTGAACGAGCCGGGCGGCAACATCAGTGGGCCGCTGTTTATCCCGGGGATTTACAACAGCAATCGCAACCGCACGTTCTTTTTCTGGAACGAGGAGTGGCGGCGGCTGATTCAGGGAAGCTCGCCGAGCACGGTGAACACGATTATGGCCTCGAACTTCCCCACTGCGGGGCAGTCGCTGGCCTATACGGCTCCGAGTGGTGTGGCGCCCATTGTGCCTTCCACCACGGATCCGGCGAAGCTGGCGCTGTATACGTCCGATGGTTTGACGGCGGGGCAGCCGTTTCCGCAGAACGCGGATGGGACCTACACCATCCCTGCGAATCTGATGGACCCGAATGCGGTGACGGAGGTGAATGCGGGCACGTTTCCGAAGCCTAACCTGGGCACGAGTCAGTACGTGTCTTCGATTCCCCAGGCGACGTATGTGCGGGAAGATGCGGGGCGTATCGATCATGCCATCAACAGCAAGCTGCAACTGATGGGGCACTACGTTCATGACGCGGTGAATCCGACGTTCTATCCGCCGCTGTGGGGACCGGCGAACGACTATCCCACGGTGGGTACGGCGATGAGCAATCCGTCGTACACGGCGGCGATCAAGCTGACGCAGACGTATTCGCCGACGCTGTTGAACGAAACGGAAGTGCTGTATGACGGCAATAAGATCACGTTGACGCCGATCGCGGGACCGGGCGGCGGGTCGTTCACTCTGCCTTCGAACTGGAGCGCGACCAGCTTCTTCCCGGTCACGGATAATGCGGGACATGATTTCCCGGAGATCGATCTGCAGGGAAGCCCTCTGAACACGACGTGGACGGAGTCCTACTTCCCGTGGAAGAACGGCTATCAGGGATTTGAATACCGCGATGATCTGTCGTGGACGAAGGGGCGGCACCAGCTGAAGTTTGGGTTCAGCCTGCTGCATGACTACAAGAATCAGCAGCTGCAAGCGAACACGCAGGGGACTGCGGTATTCAACTCGAGCGCGTTTTCGAAGGACTCGTATATCAACTTCCTGCTGGGCGATGCTTCCAGCTTTACGCAGTTGCAGCATCTGGCGGGCAAGCACTGGGTCAACAACAACTACAGCGGGTATGTGAACGACAACTGGCATGTCACGCCGCAACTGACGTTGAACGTGGGGGTGCGCTATGACGGATTGCCGCATGCCTTTGAGCGCTACAACCAGTTCGCCAACTTTGTTCCTGCCGACTACGACCCGACCCTGGGCAACCCATTGAATGCCGATGGGACACTCAATCCGGCGGCACTGACGACATTCAACAACGAGCCGTTCTATCTGAATGGCATTCGGCAGGCGGGGGTGAACGGATTCCCGCGCGGGAACGTTCAGAACCGCTATTTCACGTGGCAGCCACGCGTTGGGTTCGCGCTGGATGTAACGGGACACGGCACGACGGTGGTGCGTGGCGGGTTCGGCATGTTCTACGAGCGGGTGCAAGGCAACGACGTGTACAACGCCGCGCTCAATCCGCCGTTTGCTTATCAGCCTTCGGCTACGAGCGTGTACTTCTCGAATCCCAACACCAGTGCGCTGACGGGAGCGACGACCAGCCAGGCGTTTCCCTCGACGCTGACTTCAATCAAGTACAGCTACCCGCCTCCGGGCACGGCGAATTTCAGCTTGGGTGTTCAGCATCAGCTCGCACCCTCGGTCGTGGGCGTAGCGCAGTATGTGGGATCGCTGGGATGGGATCAGAATGACGATCGTTCCATCAACACGCTACCGCTGAGCGATGTCACGCATCGGCAGGGCGTGGCGAACGGCACGACGCTGGCCAATCTCTATCGCCAGTACCCGGGCTATAGCACGATCACGCAAGAGGAGAATGAGACCAACTCCAACTACCACTCGCTGCAAGTGGGCCTGCGCGCCGATAACTGGCATGGGCTGACGACGCAGCTTGCGTACACCTGGTCGCATTTGATCGACGTCGGCCAGAATGATTTGGCGGGGCTCTCGAATCCATTCAATCCGGCCTACGATCGCGGATCGGATGCGGGAACGGGAGGAGGAGAGGGCTTCGATCGCCGCCACATCTTCAACGCAAGCTACGTGTTTGCGCTGCCGTTCTACCTGAAGAGCGGAAACGTTCTGCAGCGCGAGGTCCTGGGAGGCTGGTCGATCTCGGGAATCACCGAGGTGGAGACGGGCACGCCGACCTACATCTACTACACGGGGCCGGATGTGCTGGGCTTGGGTGGTGGCACTACGAATCGCCCGAACCTGGTTTCGAAGGTGAGCTATCCCAAGAAGGTTGGAGCGTGGTTCACCACGAGCGCGTTTGCGGATCCGATTGCGCCGTGGGCTGGCGGTGCGAATCAAGGCTTTGGCAATGCAGGCAAAGACGCAGTGGTGGGACCGGGGCTGTTCAACTGGAACCTGTCGCTGTTCAAGAACATTCCGCTGACCAGTCAAGAGGGACCGCGGGTTGAGCTTCGCTTTGAATCGTTCAACACCTTCAATCACACGCAATTTCGAAACCTGGATACGAACTCGCACGACTCCAACTTCGGACAGGCAACGACGGACTTCGGTCCGCGCGTGCTAGAGCTGGGCGGCAAGTTCGTCTTCTAGGCAGAAAACAACACACTGCCCTGGTGGGCGCACGGGATGAATGTGTGCCCACCATGGCTCTACGCAAGTGGCCAGAACACGGCCACTTTTTTATGGAACAATGGCGACATGCAGGCGCTAGTCCTTACGGAATACAAGCAGCTCGAATTGACGGAGCGACCACAGCCGCAGCCGGGGCCCGGAGAGGTTCTGGTGAGGGTGGCCGCGTGTGGAATTTGCGGAAGCGATGTGCACGGCTACGATGGCTCGAGCGGACGGCGAATTCCACCCATTGTCATGGGGCACGAGGCTGCCGGAGTGGTGACGGCAGTGGGATCGGGTGTGCAGCGCTTCAAAGCGGGCGACCGGGTCACCTTCGATTCGACAGTGTACTGCGGTGAGTGCGCCTATTGCCGGCGCGGCGAGGTGAACCTGTGCGATCGCCGGCAGGTGATTGGAGTGTCGTGCGGGGAGTACTCGCGGGATGGAGCGTTCGCGGAGTACATCGCGGTCCCGGAGCGGATTGTCTACGCGCTGCCTGACGATTTGCCTTTTGCGCAAGCCGCGATGTTGGAGGCGGTCTCAGTGGCGCTGCATGCAGTGGGTGTGACGGAGCTCAAGGGCGGGGAGACTGCGCTGGTGATTGGCGCAGGGATGATTGGTCTGCTAACGCTGCAGGCGGCGCTTGCGGCAGGTTGCAGCCGAGTGTTCATCGCAGACATCGATCCTACCCGGCTGAAGCTGGCCGCTACGTTGGGCGCAAGCGAGATCATCGCGGGATCCGGAGCCGAGGTGGTGAAGGAGTGTTTGCGGCTGACCGAGGGGCAAGGAGTGGATGTGGTTCTCGAGGCAGTGGGGCGCACGGAGACGATCGCCACGGGCATTGATGCGGTTCGCAAAGGCGGCACGGTGACGCTGATTGGGAACATCACGCCGGAGGTGACGATTCACTTGCAGAAGGTGGTGAGCCGGCAGATCCGACTACAAGGGACGGCGGCCTCGTCGGGCGAGTATCCGCAGGCGATTGAGTGGATGCGCAGCGGCAAGATCCGAGTTGAGCCACTGATTACGGCGGTGGCGTCGCTGGAGCAAGGTCCGGAGTGGTTTGCGCGGCTCTACGCGCACGAGCCCAACTTGATGAAGATTGTTCTGCAACCCGGTGGGGAGGCGGCCCGGTGAGCGATAACTTATTCGATCTCTCAGGGCACGTGGCTATTGTGACCGGGACCAGCCGCGGTCTGGGCCAGTATTTGGCGCGGGCGTTGGCGAAGGCTGGAGCCGATCTCATCCTCACGAGCCGGCAGGCGGGAACGCTGGCGGAGTTTGAGCACGAGATTCAGACGATGGGCAGGAAAGCCGTCAGCCTGGAGCTCGACGTGCGCGATGCCGGGAGCATCGAGCGCTTTGGAGCGGCGGCACAGGCAGCGTTTGGCAAGGTCGACATCCTGGTGAACAATGCGGGTTGCAATGTGCGAAAGCCCGCATTGGAGGTGACCTGGGATGATTGGAACTTGATTCTCGATACCAATCTCCGGGGAAGCTTTTTTGTAGCGCAGGCTATTGCGCGGGGCATGGTGGAGCGCGGCTACGGGCGGATCATCAATATCGGATCTGTTACCAGCGTCTTTGGATATGCGGGATTGGCGCCGTACGGAGCGAGCCGCGGAGGCATTCGCCAGCTCACGATGAGCCTGGCCGATGACTGGGGTCCGCACGGTGTGACGGTGAACTGCCTGGCTCCAGGGTGGTTCAAGACGCAGCAGAACCGCGTGATGTATGAAGATCGCGAGTGGGTGGAGTATCTGACGGAGCGCATTCCGCTGCAGAGACCCGGCATGCCAAACGACTTGGACGGTGCGGTTGTGTTTCTTGCTTCAGAGGCGAGCCGCTACGTGACGGGGCAGACGCTGTTAGTGGATGGAGGCATCTCCGTGGGACGGACGCGAGCGCTGCCGCGGCCGAAGTAGGGCCAGATCATGCGAGCTCCCTTGCTCAGGCCGGGCGGGGGACAATCTTGTTGACGTCGCGCAACAGGAACAGATAGGCACAGATGCCGATGACGAGATAGGCTCCAGCAACAGCAAATGCGCCCGTGAAGGAATGCCGGGTGTACACCAGGTATCCCGTGATGATGGGCGCGGAGATTCCTGAGATCTGATTGGACAGATTGAGGATGCCTCCCACCTTACCTACGCTGCGCGCGGGTGCGATGAGCGATGGTATCGACCAGCCGATAGGAGCCGCAGCAGAGAGGCCAGCGATTGAGATGGTGATCCAGGTGATTGCCTGAGAGGCGCTGTGCGACCAGCCTGCACCGAGGATGCCCAGGCCGAAGGCGGTGCCAATGATGAGGGTTGTCATGCGAGTGCGGCTTGCATTCCAACCGCGCTCGATGAGCCAGTCGACGAGCATGCCTCCGACAAGGAGTTCGACCACGGTAGCGGCCACCCAGGGCACGCCTGTGTACAGGAATGAGTGCATCAGGTCGATGTGCAGGGATTCGGAGAGATAGCTGGGCAGCCACGTCAACAAGAGATAGAAGACGTAGTTGTAGGAGCCGAAGCCGATGGAGAGCCCGAGCACCTTAGGCTGCTTGAGCAGAGACCACAGCGAGATCTCCGCCTCGTGATCGGGGAACTCCTGGCGATAACGGTCGTGCAGTTGTTTACGTTCAGCTGCGCCGGCTCCTGGCTCGTCCCAGGGATCTTGATAAATCAGGGAGAACGCGACGAAGTAGAGCAGGCTGATGATGCCGGTGGCGACGAAGCTCATGCGCCAGCCTAGCCGCAGCAATACGAACCCTAGTAGAGGGACACCAGCGGCGGAGGAGAACTTGGCCGCGGCATCGAAGAGGCTGGTGGCGAAGCTGCGCTTTTCCGGCGGGAACCATGCGCCGATGGCTTTGGCGTTGGCGGGGAAGGTGGGGGCTTCTCCGATGCCGAGCAGGAAGCGCGCGCCGAAGAGCGACCGCACTCCGGGAGCCGCCGCGCCGGCGAAGGAAGCGAGGCTCCAGAGGAGCGCTCCGATGCGTCCGACCAGCCGAACGCCGAAGCGATCGAGGATCACGCCGACAGGAATTTGGAGTGCGGCGTAGGTCCAGTTGTATGCACCGAGGAGGTAGCCGAAGGTGAGATCGGAGATGCCGAACTCGTGGCGGAGAGCGTCGCGGGAAACGGAGAGGTTTACGCGGTCGAAGTAGTTGACGAGGACGCCGATGCCGAGGAGCAGCGCGATGCGCCATCTACGCTGGTCGATGGTGGCGCTTTTGGCTTGGGACTGCTCGATAGTGTCCATCCACTCTCACAATGCGACCTCGACTTCACTCGAAGCCCCGGCGATCAAAGGTCGTCTGATTTGGCAAGTACGAACACTATGTTCATTGCCCTGCACCATAGTAAGCGCAGGGACGCAGGTGAGGGCAGCACTTTTTTGGCTGGCGTTGAGCGCAGCGTCAGTGAGCTTTTGTTTCTGGAGGAACGGGATAGGCGGGCGGCGCTCCGGGCAAGGTGAGCACAAGGTGTTCAAAGACGAGGCCGGGATCCACGTAGGAGATTCGGATGCTGTGATGTCCAGCGCGCATGGAAGGAAGCGGAAGGTGAAGGATGGCGGCGTTGCGGAGCACGTTGGCTTCCCAGGTGGGGGCGCGATCCTCCTGCCATTCGCCTGATCCAGCGGCATCGAGAGTCTGCGGAGAGCTTCGATCGACGGAAACGCCAAAGCGAAGGCGATGCTGCGCATCGACAGGGAAGGTGGGCAGGAGATAGAGCGCGAGATCTGCGGGGCCGCTGCTGGTGGTAGTGAAGTCGTACTCCAGCCACGGAGCGGCCATGGATGCGGAGCGGGATGGTGGAGCATTGGCGAGGATGCCGGGAGAGCCGTATTCGACTGAGCCGCCGTTGGAGATGCCGAGATCAGACAGGACATGCCAACGAGAAGCTGATCCATCAGAGTGGCTGGTGAAATGGGCGGCATTGATGGAGACGGTGCCATGCTGTTCGACATACCCAGTGGCGCTGGCAGGTGGGGGCGGAGTCCTGGCGTGGTCGGCTGCCCAGCTTGTGGGAAGGGGAGTGGAGGCATCGGCGGCAGTTGCGACGGCAGGCATTGCGAAGACCTGGCGATTGCGCGGCGCGCTGGACATCATGCCATCCCATTTGCCCTGCAAGAGGTGGTTGTATTCGGCGGTCAGGGTTTGGATCTGATCGTAGGCTGACTGGGCCTGGGCTGCGTCCTGGTCGCGTGTGCCTGCGCGCTGCAAAGAGGCATTGAGGAAGCTGCGATCGGTGAAGAGGAGCTTCCGGTTTTGTGCTTCTGAGGCCTGGATGGGATAGCCGACGAGTTCAAAGAATGCAGCGCGATAGGTCGAGGGCAATGTAGCGGCGATCGAGGTCGCATCCTGAACGAGCTTTTGCCAGGCTCGGATGCGCTCGCCATTCTGGCCGTAGTTGTCGTTTGCGGGCCAGGCCAGAGGGTTGAAGGCGGTGCGGCGAATGGCGTCGTTGTAGCCGTTGAAGCCCATGAACTCAGGTTTGCGGATGAAGTTGAGGTTGTAGTAGGCGTCCAGTGCCGCTGCAATCTGCGCGGCAGCGGTTGTGGGGAACTGCTCCGCGGCCCAGC
>CBJOJD010000291.1:0-7291 GCA_966443485.1 uncultured bacterium
CTTGAGGAAGACACCACTCGGGTTACTGAGCTTGGTCTAGAGCAATTCCGAAACTCTGTAGTCCGCTCATCCCTGCCCTTAGCCTTCGAGTGGAACGCTCGCACCGACGGAAACTTGCTGGATTCTCGTGCTCCGTTTATGAGGTCGCAGGAAGAAGCTGAGAATCACTGCTGCGAATGCGACCGCCGCGAGATGGGCTATGAATCGCGGCAAATAAGTTCCGGCGCGATCATACATGTGGCCGATCCAAAGCGGCCCGGTCGCGCCGCCGATGGCATAGGCTGTCCAGGTGAGTCCGTAAAGCACGGAAAAATGCATGCGACCGAAGTAACGCGCCAGCAAGTATGGAGCCACATCAGCTTCGCTGCCTAGCCCCACACCAAGAACTGCCGCACCCAACAATGCCGACCATCCTGTATTGGCAAACGCAAGAATGAGCGTGCCTGCGGCGGTCACTGCCAGAACAAAGCTCTGAATCCGCTCTGGAGAGACTCTGTCGATTGCGAATCCGACGCCGAGGCGGGCGATAATCCCCGCGCCGCCCCGTACCGATAAAGCGAGCGCTGCCGTGGTAGCCAGCACGCCATGTTGGGTGAGGATGGAAGCCAGGTTCGTTACCAGGCCGTTTTCATTGAATGCCGAGAGGATGGTAATGAAAGCGAGAATCCAGAAAGCCGGCGTTCTCAACGCTGCTGAGACCGTCATGCCGATGTCGTTATCGCGTTCAGCGCGAACGATTGCGGCTTCGGGGCGATTTCGCACCATGAACGCGGTGAGCGGAAGCCCGAGCGTTGCGATTCCGCTCAATAGCAGAAAGCCGCCGCGCCAACCGTGATGCTGGATCATCCACTGAGTCAAGGGAGGAATCAGAATGGAACCGACGCCGCTTCCGGTGAGCAACAAGGCGAGCGCCATCCCTCTGTGCCTTGTGAACCAGCTGAGAATAGTGCGCGTGTACGCAAATTGCGCGGTGGCATTGGCGACCAGCCCGATGACAAAGAACGTCAGATAAAACTGCACGATATGCGGTGTCAATCGGCTAAGCGTAGCCAGTGCGCCCGCGAATATCAAGATACCGGGCAGAATGATGCGGCGAGGTGGAAAGCGATCGAGCAAGAGCCCGATGAGCGGCGAAACAAGCGCCACAGTGATGGCAGCCAATGCGAACGCACCGCCCATCGCCTCGCGTTTCCAGCCAAACTCAGCATGCAACGGATCAAGAAACAGGCTGAAGGTATAGGGAATGATCGGAGCAAAGCTCACCATGACGCCGCAAAAGGCGGCTGCGAGCACGCCCCATCCCGAATAGTGAATTGATTCTTCTTCGTCTGAATGGGGAAGCACAGGGTTCATTTGTTACCGATCCGTCGAGCCATAGTGGCGAGAAGTTTTGGCCGCACCGATGGGCGCGTCCAGGGACACTCGGCGATGCAGATGCCGCAGGATGCCGCTTCGGCGAAATACGGAATGCATTGATCGAAGTTCACGTACCACCGCTCGATCCCGCGGACCATTTGCTTGTTTGGCGTGATCGCGCCGGGTGGACACGCCTGCGTACAGAGTTGGCAGTTCGTGCAGAACTCATCGGCACCGAAGTGAATGGGAGCCGTAGGAACGAGCGGCATGTCAGTGGTCACGCCTGCAAGGCGAACCCCCGATCCAAAACGTGGGCTGATGAGCGATCCATGTTTGCCGAGTTCGCCCAATCCCGCGGCGATTGCGGGAGGAATGAGCAATAGAGCGCCTGCCATCGGACCCGGATAAGGATCGGCGTGATAGCCCTGCGAACGAATCCAGTTGGCAAGCGCATACGAGGATCTGGTGCCCCTCGCATACTGATCGCCAACATCGCAGACGCCTACCCCATTGCTCTCATCGGAAGGGACTTGGCGAAGCCGCTCGTAATTATGAGCGAGAGCAAGGACAATCACCCATGGATGCTCGATTGCATAGCCCTCAAAGACATACAGAGGATCCATAGCGGCAATCCCAACATCATCCGAGTCGTGGGAACAAGCGAAGCTCTTCACCGCTTCGGCGTGCTCAGCAGGCGAGGATTCATTGCGCGATTCCGCAACGGAAATCAATTCAGGATAGTCGTAGGCGCCGTGAAAAGCCTCCATGCAGCCGGGGCACTTCCGCGAGTTTGTGCGCGCCAGGAGTTGCAGATCGCCCCAGGGATGCTGATCGGGAGGATGCCAGAAAAATGGCGATGGCCGACGCGGAGTCGTTTCACCAACCCCGTTGATGTCGTTGCCGGAAACACGCAGAAGCGCGAGCGTCTCCGGTTGTGGAGCCCAAGTGCCGCGCTTGGGCCGACGCGGATTGGAGGATTCGCTCATAGCTGACCTCACAGGCCGTCAGGATAGGGAGAAGGCAATCCAAAGCCGTTCGCGATGCGGTTGAAGGCAGCAAAGAGAGCTGCGACGTGCACCGCTTCGGCTACCTGTGGTTCCGTCCACCCCGCGAGAATAGCTTCTCCCACATCGGCGCGACTGACAGCCGATGACTTTGCGGTTACCTTTGCCACGAATTTCAGGAGCGCAAGCTCTGCATTCGTGAACAGTTCCGCATTGAGACTGCCTTCCTGCAGGGCACAAATCATTTCGGCCGACCCACCTTGCGCGCGAAGCAAAGCGGCGTGACTATCGGCGCAATACGAGCATGCGTTCTGCCGCGAGACATAGGTGGCGATCATCTCTTTGTGCCGGCGGCTTAACAGGCTATCGCCGAAGAGCATGCCTTCAGCGATTTCCAACATGCCACTTAGCAGCGCTGGGTTTGTGGCAAAGCACAGCACAATCCCAGGAAGATCGCTTCTTCCAAAGCGCTCGCGGTATTGCGCGAACAGTGCCCGCACCTCTCCATTGGCTGAGCGTTCATCTACCAACGGAAGATTCGCGGAAGACGGCGCTGCCCGACGCTCTGTAAGAGTCTTCGCTCCTGCATCATCGGGCAGTTGCCGAGTTGCGACGCTGCCTTCTACTGACATTCCCACCTCAATTCGTCAGATCTGCTAGTACATGAACTTCAATGCAAACTGCACCTGACGCGGGTCCTGTGCCGCAAGAACATGGTTGAATGTCGGCGAGCTGATATCGCTGTCAGGTAGCCGGAAGTTCGTGCGGTTCAAGACGTTGAACAGCTCCGAACGGAACTCGAGATGCTTCGACTCGGTGATTTTGAAATCCTTCAGGGCCGCGCAGTCCCATTCCGCATAGCTCGGGCCGAGATTCACGTTCCGGCCTTCGGTGCCAAACTGTCCCGCGTTCGCTGTGGGATCAAGTTGCTGAAAAGCGCCAGAGTTGAGCCAGGAACCGACTTTTCGCGCACCGCTGTTGGGGTTGCCGACGAGGTTGGGCCGCTGCGCGGAGAAGCCGGTAATCTCCGGTGCGCTGCCTTGTGCCGCAACATCGTTCGAATCGAAGACAGTGAATGGCGTGCCAGTCATCAACGTTGCAATGCCGCCCAACTGCCATCTGCCGAACGCACGCTGATACCATGTCTGCGCATGGTCCCAGAACGGAAGCGTCCATTCATAGCTGCCGACAAATCGATGGCGTGCGTCGAACAGCGAGGGTCCGTGCTCTGCTCCAAGATTGAACGGATTCTGGGCGAGATCGTTTTCTCCTGCGACAGGCTTAGCCGCCGATCCGGTGATGTTGAACGACGAAACATCATCGATCGACTTAGACCATGTATACGACGCTAGGAATGAAAGCCCGTGGCTGAAACGCTTGCGCAGCGAAGCTTCCATCGCATTGTAGGACGAGTTGGCGATGCTTGCGATCTCGCCCGTTGATGAATACTTGCAACTGCTCGGCGAGTCGGCCAGTGTGCAGCCGGAATAGAGCCGCCGCTGATCGGCATTGCTAGAATTCGAAATCGGTTGGCCGTTTTTGGTTCCGGGAACAAACACCGCCGGGTTTGCTTCGATGAAGCGCGGCAGACGCGTTCCCTTGGTGCCGACGTATCCAATCTCGAACAGCCAATCGGACCCAAAGGAACGCTGCACGTTCAAATCCCAATCCTGTGTATAGGGGAGTGTCAACGTGGGGGACAGAGTCAGGTTCGTCAGCGGTGTAGAGAACGTTCCCGCTGCGGGTGGATGGCCATTGAAAGGATCCGCGAAGTTGGGCAAGCTCACCTGTGGCGTACCGAGATACGGAGGCGCACTGATTGGCGACTGCAATGGCCCGCCCTGTCCGGTGTAGTAGGGTTCGTAGAAGATGCCGTAGGCAGAAGTGATCAGAAGCTTCCCATTGCCATTCGGGTCCCACGCGATGCCAACCCGCGGTGCGAACGCCTTCATATCAGTCTTGATCAGCCCCGCAGGAACGCCCGCGTCGCCCGGATACACCAACCCTACCGGCGCATTGGTGATCCAGTAAAGAGAAGACGTATGCCACACAGAATACGGTGAGTGCCTCGCCGAACTGGAGGGACGGGATCGATCAGACCAGCAGACGGCAGATACAGGCCCCTACGTATTCGCCTTCTTGTTCGAGCGTCAGGGCCGGCTGCCGCTGCGGATTGGGAGCAGTGTGAGTTGATGCCTGTGCGGACACATAGGCTGCTGCTATCAACAGTGCGATTCCTACCTGCAATGTTCTCTTCACGTGCGCCCTTGAGTTCGACCTCCGTCTCGCCTTTTCGACAACACGACGATTGTTGTTCTTGCCGACTCCGTTCCGATTTCGCCATCCCGGGAGAGCGAACGCAAACCGGACAGCAAAGACAAAGGCGCGGCAGGAGAACCGGCCGCGCCTCTGGTTGAGAGTCGAGCTTAGAACACGAACTTGCCACCTAACTCCAAGTTGCGAGAGTCGTAGGCGCCCAGCACCTTGCCGAATTGGCTAGAACCATACGAGGTGCCGATGTTGTTCCACTCTTGATGGTTGAAGGTGTTGAAAGACTCGAAACGCAGCTCGATGTGTGCCCGCTCGGTCATCGCAAACGATTTGTACATCGAAGTAGTGAAGTTCACGCGTCCCGGGAAGACGATCGAATCGCGACCCGCGTTACCGAATCCTTGATTTGCACCGCCCAGCCAGGCCGGCGTTGGAGCGCTGAACTGAGTTGTGTCGAACCATTGATTGAACTTTTTGGAGTAGTGGACCTTGCCGCTCACGTTCGGTCTGTTGGTCGTGTCGCCACCCAGGCCGATCGTATCGTAGCCGATCGAGAGCCCCGGACCTTGGTAGCCCGTAGAGCCCGATCCAGGAACGCCGGACTCATCGACGAACGTGCCTGCAACTTCCCAGCCGCCCGCAATCGAGTGGAGCAGCCCCGTCGACTTAGCGAAGATGGGTAGCTTGTAGGCGTAGTTTGCGTTCACAATGTGACGGCGATCCAGGTTGCCAGAACCCTTGTCGTACTTCAGATTCCAAGGATTGCTAACTGTGTTGAGGTCGGCACTTGTGAGGTCGATCTCGTGCGAGTAGGTGTAGTCGATTTCTCCGCTCAGTCCCCAGCGGTTTTGGATACGCACACCAGTTTGAAAACCGTGATAGTTCGAATTGGTGCTGTTTTCTTCCTGCTGGATGCGTCCATAACCCTGGTACGTGCGATAGACATTCGCATTGGACAGGCTGGAGGGTTTGCTACCATTCGGGCAAACATCGCCCGAGTAGTTACTGCCGGGATCACCGGCGTTGCAGCGGACATTCATGTCCGTTGTTAATGGGAATTCGTTGATGTCGCGCTTGATGTTCTGGTGCCAAGCCAGATTGCCTACGTATTGGACGACCAAGACGACCGAGGGCGAGAGCTCATGCTGCACACCCAGGCTGAACTGAGCAACCGCAGGAGCGGGATAGCTGTGGGCGAGATTGGTCAAGCTGGTAACGAATACCGGAACTCCGCTCGCTGCCACGGTATATGGCGTCGTCGAAGATCCCGATTGGAAATCTTGCCAGCTTTGGCCCGGGCTACTGAACATCGTGTTGCTTATGTTGACGTTGTTAGCGAAGGGCGAATTCGTTGCGGCGTTGTAAATGTCGTTGCCCTGCATGCGTTCATAGAAGGTGCCAAAACCCCCGCGGATAACGGTCTTGCCGTTTCCGAAGAGATCTTCAGAGAAGCCAACGCGCGGTTGAAGAGTGTGGTAATCGTTGTTTACCAGTCCGCGGGGAACCCCGTTCTGACCTGCGAGACCGATACCGTTGACGTAGTAGGAGGCGCCGTTCATCGTCAGCAGCCCAGGTGTCGAGGCACTGATGAGATTTCCGTTCCAGACGGGTGCTTGGCTGGAAATGTAGTTGTTCGGATTGAAATTGGCGACGTAGTTGCCGCGCTCCCATGCGTGCGGCATTGCGTCGTAACGAAGGCCGAGTTGCAGGCTTAGGCGCGGCGTAACGTGCCAATTGTCCATCGCGTAAGCAGACGGAGTCTGGTTCACATAATGACGAATCGGCGCGGCTTGGAACTGGCTGTAACCGGTGCTCAGGCCCATTGCCAAATCCATAAAGCTATCGCCGGAGAGCTGGCCAAAGTTATAGCTGCCCTGTGTGTCACCAAACAATTCCTGGTTTTTGGTGTACCGGTTATAGCTGAAGCCGAACTTCATCTGGTGCTTGCCCTGGGTGTAGGAGATGTCCCCCTTGGGCTCGTAGTCCTGCGCCGCATTGTGCCATGGAGCGGAGCCGGTGTCCTCCGCAATGCTGTATGGGCCGATATATCCGATTCCCGGAAGGGAGTTGCGGGCGATCTTGAATGCAGAGGTCATTGGATTGCTCTGCCATCCTGAGGGCAGCTTGGAGTTCGCGCTGTTCTGGATGTCAATTACGTTGCCGTCGTAATTGATACTCGCCTCAACCAGAAGGCTTGGAGTGATGGTGCCGCTCAGCTTGATGGCCGCGCTATTGGACGGATTGGAGAGTGTGCTGGTGATGGAGTTGTAGCTTGCCCAAAGCCAGCCGAGGAACGGCTGCGCGGTACCCTGCGCTGCTGAGTCGTGCATATAGTGGCCAAGAATCTGCCATTTGTCATTAATGTTGTGGTCGATGCGGACGACGGTATCGTGGATATCCAGAGGATTGGCATTGTTCGAAATCACCTGATCCTTGGAGGTGTCGGTTGGCTTGGGGATTGCGGCGCTATTCAGGTAAAGCACGCCATTGTTATCCAGCAACTGGTGGGGAATGATTGCATTCCCACTGCTGTCGACCGCGAATCCTCCGGCGGTACCAGGCGCTGCGCCGGGAACGAGGCCCATCGGGGCCAGCACTTGGTTCGCATAGTAGGAATTGGTCGGTACATTGGGAACCTTCAGAACAGTCGACGAGGCGAA
>CBJOJD010000292.1:0-7283 GCA_966443485.1 uncultured bacterium
GGTTGTTCAATGCCTCGCTGTTTGCCGCGTCCATTCTGCCTCTGTCGACGGCTTACACGGTGTGCGAAGGCTTTGGCGTGGAATCGGGCATCGACAAGAGCTTCAAAGAGGCGCCCTTCTTCTACTGGCTTTACACGCTCCTGATCGCGGGCGGATCAATCACAGTGTTGTTATTGCCGGACCGGCTGCTGATCAAGTTCTCCGTGCTATCGCAGGTGCTGAACGGGGTGTTGCTGCCGGCCATCATCATCCTGATGCTGATTCTGATCAATCGTAAGGACCTGATGGGCGAGCATAGGAACTCGCGGTTGTGGAATGCGATTGCCTGGACAACCAGCATGATCGTGATTGGCATGACGCTGGTGATGTTGTGGGGGATGGCCACCGGGCACTGAGGGGAACTCCTGGCGGTCAGGCTAGACCCGCCTATTGGCTCCGAGATCAAGTGAATAGGGGCACGTTCAGAGCCACTCACCCGGCACAACGGGAGCCGTACGCGAGAACGCTGGAGCACGAGTGGGCTCTATGCTTCGGCAGCGTCCAGTTCTGTGAACAGGGTCTCCAGATCGAGGAATATCGGCGAACTGGGTAGTTGAAAGCGGCTCTTCTGAATCCAGTTGCCGGTGGAGCAGTCCCAACCTTGACGCTTAACTGGGTCGATCACCCAGAAATGAGGAACCTGAAACTCGAGGTAGTCTTCGATTTTCTCCTGCACCTTGGAGTGCCGGTCTTCAGGGGAGAGCCCCTCGACAGCGATCAACTGCGGCCGGTCGAAGACCCGCTGCACTGGGATATTACGGGACCACAGGCTGACGTCTGGGATGCGGATATTGCCGGAGGACAGGCGGGTTCGCTGTTCCTGGATGGTGCGGATTCCCCATTCCCATGGCCACCGCTACGCGCATCTCCCTCCAGGAATACCTCGGTGGCTCCTACGAGATGTCCTCACGTGCAGTTTATTCCTCTCCCGCATGGCGTGACATGGCGGAATGGCTCATTTATTCTGGGTCCCAAGTGGCCACTGCTCTCCAGACCCGACCACGGCTGAGTCCTGCACTGGGGACCTTGGTCCTGCTTATCGGGCTCAATCTACTGAACTACATCGATCGCTACATCCTGCCCGGGGCACAGCCGCTGATTCAGCGCGAGTACGGCTGGAGCGACCAGCGCATGGGCGCTCTGACGACCGCTTTGTTCATGGTCTACATGCTGGTGGCGCCGCTGACCGGCTGGCTGGGGGATAGGGTCTCTCGCAAGCCACTCATTATCGCGGGCGCGGTGCTTTGGAGTCTGGCTACGCTGGCGACCGCGTGGGTCCACGACTACTGGACCCTCTATCTGCGGCACGCGCTGGTGGGAGTGGGCGAGGCGACCTTCGGCATCTTTGCTCCAGCGGTCATTGCGGATTTCTACGCGGAGCGGGACAGGAACCGGATCCTGTCCATCTTCTATCTGGCGATTCCGATTGGAGCGGCGTTGGGCTACGTTGCAGGCGGTCAGCTTGGGACAGCGTTTGGCTGGCGCACGCCTTTCTTGATCTGCGCGGTTCCAGGATTGCTGATTGCGGCGCTGTATATCTGGCTGGGGCATGAGCCGGAGCGAGGCGCGTTCGACGAGCTGCGTCCCACGACCGACCGAGCCACGTTTGCGGGTCTGTTTCGCAATCCTGCTTTTCTTTGTGGGACCTTCGGGCTCGCCACGTTGACCTTCGTGATGGGTGGAATCTCGAGCTGGGTGCCTACGTTCTTGCAGCGCTTCGCGGGGGTCTCGACGGCGACCGCGAGCACGGTGGTTGGCGCAATCACGGTGGTGGACGGGTTTGCGGGCACGCTGATCGGAGGATGGCTGGCGCAGCGCTGGCTGCGATCCAACCACCGCGCGCTCTATCTTCTCTCGTTCTGGAGCGTGGCGCTGACCTTGCCCTGCGGAGTGGTGGTGTTCTTTGGCCCGCGCGGATGGGCTATTCCGGCGCTGTTTGCGGCGGAGTTCTTTCTGTTTCTCAACACCGGTCCGTTGAATGCAGCGATCGTCAACTCGGTCTCGGCGCCGGTGCGGGCAACCGCCATCTCCGTGAACCTCTTCTGCATTCACTTCTTTGGCGACACGTTTTCACCGCAGATCATCGGGGCCATCTCTGACCGTACAAATCTACGTCTCGCGCTAGGAATGACACTGATCTTCCTGGTGATCTCGGCAGTGATTCTTCGCATCGGCGCGCGCTTTGCGCCGCGGCTGGAGAATCGTGCGGACTTTTCATGACGCTGCGTCGAGGCGTGCTGATCTATACGCTGGATTGCGCGTAGCTCGTGCCCCGTTTCACAACTGAGGATTGCAAGCGAGGCGGAGCTCTCGGGCTACCTGTGGGGTGAGGATTCGCGCTCTTGTGCGTTCATGAATCGGCGATGACCGCCTTGAGCGCGGAGGTTGGGATCGTAGAGTGGCGGCTTTTCCTGATCGCCACCAAATCCGCGGGCGAGGCGAGGATTGGGGCGGAAGCGGGGAGGTCCTCCCGAGAACTGGCGGGCATGGCTCAACACGATGCCGGCCCGGCCATGCAAAGAGCGGACAATACCACGAATCTGGACATCGGCATCGCGATACTTGCGGAGCTCTCCCACAGTGTCGCGATCCTGCCAGAGACTCACGATGGTGAACCGGCAGGCGTCATCAGGAGTGTTTGGCGCACAGACGTCCAGGAAGCGCGTACCGTCTTGCAGCTCGACGACGTCGTAGACGTGAATGGCCACGCAGAGGTCGGAGTTGAGGTGTTGTGCGGCCTGCTCGGGAGCGAGGCACGGCTTTTGTGCCGCCAGCGCCATCACTGGAACGATCAGAGAAAACACAACTGAACGGGCCCAGCGCGATGCGGGCATGGCAATTCTCTTTTCTGGGGAATTGCAGCCATCATACTGCAGAGCGGCGAGCAGAGGTTTGGAGGGTAAGAGAGGGCGGGATCGAGGAGGGGCGGATCCTCGCTGATTGCGCGACGGACTCCGCCCCTTTATCCGGATGACGTCGGCTAGCGGGCGCCGACCAGTTCTTCTTCCTTCTTCTGGCCGTAGTGGCTTTGGACGTATTTGTCGAGGATCTCTTTGAACTCGGCCACGATGGTGTCGCCGCGCAGCGTCGTGTAGAGCTTGCCATCGACATACACCGGCGCCTTGGGCTCTTCAAACGTGCCGGGCAGGCTGATGCCCAGGTTGGCGTGCTTCGATTCGCCGGGGCCATTGACCACGCAGCCCATCACCGCGAGCTTGAGCTCTTCCACACCGGGATACTTCTTGCGCCACTCGGGCATAGAGGTGCGCAGGTAGCCTTGGATCTGCTCGGCCAGCTCCTGGAAGTAGGTGCTGGTGGTGCGTCCGCAGCCGGGGCAACTCGTCACCTGGGGCATAAAGCTCCGGATGGAGAGCGATTGCAGGATCTGCTGAGCCGCCTGCACTTCTTCTGTGCGGTCGCCACCGGGCCGCGGCGTAAGGCTGACGCGGATGGTGTCGCCAATACCGGCCAGCAGTAGCGGGGCCAGACCAGCGGTGGAGGCGATGAGTCCCTTGGCGCCCATACCGGCTTCGGTCAGGCCCAGGTGCAGCGCGTAGCTACAGCGGGCGGCGAGATTCGTGTAGACGTCGATGAGGTCGCGCACGCCAGAGACCTTGGCGGAGAGAATGATCTGGTCGTCGCGCAGCCCATAGCGCTCGGCAGCTTTGGCGGAGTCCAGGGCGCTCACCACCATGGCTTCCATCATCACGTCGCGCGCGGGCAGGGGATTGGCGAGCTTGTTGTTCTCATCCATCATCCTGGTAAGCAGAGCCTGATCGAGCGATCCCCAGTTCACGCCGATGCGCACCGGCTTCTGATTTTCGACGGCGCACTCCACCATGGTGCGGAAGTTGTCATCGTCTTTGCGGCCAATGGAGACGTTGCCGGGATTAATGCGGTACTTGGCCAGAGCGCGGGCGGTCTCGGGATACTTCTTCAGCAGCAGATGGCCGTTGTAGTGGAAGTCGCCAACGATGGGGACGTAGATGCCGCGTTTTGCCAGTCCTTCGACGATGGCGGGAACAGCGGCGGCGGCCTCTTCATTGTTGACGGTGACACGCACGATCTCGGAACCGGCGAGGGCAAGGGCAGCCACCTGCTCGATGGTGCCGGCCACGTCGGCGGTATCGGTGTTGGTCATGGACTGGACCACGACGGGGACTTCCCAGCCCACGCGAACATTACCGATCTGGACCGTAGGCGTCTTCCTGCGCTGAATATCTGGCATAGGGACCTCAACTCTAGTTTACAAGGCGTTCGGAGTTTGCTGGCAGAGCGCGCGCTAGAACCGCTAAGCCTCTGAATGCGAAGCGCTTACTCTCTAGGATACGGCAGGCCGCTGAGAGCTTCTTCGAGCGGGCCGGATCTGGCGAAAGCGTCCTAAGCTTGCTCGACCCTAGGTCCCGCAGAAGGTCTGGCACACGCGTTCTTCGGGCCGGGCCGGAAGGGCGTAGCGGTCCAGACCGGGCCGTTCCTCGTAGGGATTGCCGGTTACCTTGAGCAGCTCCTCGAAGGGCTGGAAGTCGTTCCGGTCGACTGCGGCGCGGATGACCTCCTCAACCAAGTGATTGCGCGGAATGTAGACGGGATTGGCCTGCCGCATGGACTCGGCGCGAGCTGCGGCGGAAGTGGGTTCGAGTTGCAGACGTTCTCTCCAGGTCCGGGCCCAGCTGTCGTAGGCCTCGGGGTTATCGAAGGCGGCGCGGACCAGCTTGTCGGCTTGGGGGCTCTCCGCGGCGTCGCACAGCCGGCGGAGGGTGAGCGTGAAGTCGGCATGGTTCGTGGTCATGCGCTCCAGCAGGTCCTGGATGAGTTGGAGGTCGCCCTCGCGTTCAGTGGTGAGGCCGAGCTTACGGCGCATTCCAGCGGTGTAGGCGGCGTCGTACTGAGCCGCGAAGGTCGAGAGCACGTCCGTTGCGCTGTCGGTTGCGGCTTGCGGTGAGCCTGCCTCCGCCTCCAGCAAGGGGAGCAGTGTCTCCGCGAGCCGGGCCAGGTTCCACAGCATGATGCGCGGTTGATGGCCGTAGGCGTAGCGGCCGTACTGATCGATGTAGCTGAACACGGCGGCTGGATCGTAGCTCTCCATGAAGGCGCAGGGGCCGTAGTCGATGGTCTCGCCGGAGATGGAGGTGTTGTCCGTGTTCATGACCCCGTGAATGAAACCGATCAGCATCCATTGCGCGACTAGTCGCGCCTGACGGCTGACAACGCCTTCGAGAAAGGCGCGATAGCGATGCGGTGATGATTCCGCCTCGGGATAATGCCGAGCGATGGCGTAATCAGCCAGAACGCGAATAGCGTCGATATCCTGGCGAGCCGCGAAGTACTGGAACGTTCCGACGCGCAGATGGCTGGCCGCGACGCGGGTGAGAATGGCCCCAGGCAGAACGGTCTCGCGCAGCACCTGGTCGCCGGTGATGACCGCTGCCAGAGCGCGCGTGGTGGGAACACCGAGAGCGGCCATGGCTTCGCTGACGATGTACTCGCGCAGCACCGGCCCCAGCGCGGCTCGGCCATCGCCACGGCGCGAGAACGGAGTAGGTCCGGAGCCCTTGAGTTGGATGTCGTAGCGCTGGCCGTTCTGCGCAAGTACCTCGCCCAGTAGGATGGCGCGTCCGTCGCCGAGTTGCGGAACAAAGGACGCGAATTGATGTCCGGCATAGGCCTGGGCCAGGGGCTGAGAACCGTGGGCGACGCGGTTTCCGGCGAGGATCGCGACACCTTCCGGAGTCGACAGCGCTGCGGCATCCAGGCCCAGAGTGCCGGCCAGCGCGGTGTTCAGCTGGATCAGGCGCGGTTCGGAGACAGGTGTGGGGTTCAGGCGGGCAAAGAAGCGCTCCGGCAGGCGCGCATAGCTGTTATCGAACCCGATAACGGGCAAGGGAAGTGCGAGAACGGGATCGGTAGCGCCGGAGGAGGTCATCTTCCTTTTGATGCTACAGGCGACGTTTGGCTTCAGCGCCGCCCCGCAACCGCGGTAGGACCACGGAGAGGGAGGACGCGGGCAGCCGCGACGCGGCAGTCATCCTGGTCAGAGACAAAGGCGGGTGAGGCACACGAGACGGCGCGGGAGCGGGAACTAGCGCTCGAGAAAGAGAGAGGGAATCGCGAAGAGGGTGGATGGTGACCCCGGGAAGATTCGAACTTCCGACACGCAGTTTAGGAAACTGCTGCTCTATCCACCTGAGCTACGGGGCCCCAGGAGCATTATCGCAGAAGGTGGGTTGTTAAAGTTCCGACGTTTTGGAAGCGATTTGTGAAGCCCGGAATATGCTGCACCGAAACACGGATTTGCTTTACGATGCAAAGTAGTAAGAGGACTTCGTCATACTCATGCGTCGAGGTTTGAAGGTGGGCTCGGCAAAGAAATCACGCATAAAAGGACTCTGGCCCATTTGGGTGACGATTGGAATGCCGCTGTTGTTGATCGGGCTCAACTCCACTCCTGTCGCCCTGAATTTCGCCTTTGTGATGATTGGCATCCCCGTCTTGCTCTGTATTTGGGCTTGCCTGGGCATTTGGGCTCTAATCATCTGCATCCGGGGAGTGAAGAGTCGGCGATGGTCGCAAGCTTTAGTTAGCGCAGTTCTTCCTCTAGCCATCCTTGTTGCCGGATTGCGGTTTTGGGATTTCATCCATTTATGCAATTACGGAGGAGACGTGGTGCATTTCATTGGCAAACGATCTTCCTTTCTTCGAGAAATTCACACGATTCCGCCGGATGGGAAACCTCGATTGTTGGTCTTCAACCGTGGTGGCATGATTTGGGCATCGCGGGGCTATGTGTATGACGAGAGCGATGAAGTAGGGCTCGCGAGTTCTCTGCGATCAGCTACCTGGAAGATGCGGGCCGATCAGACGGAACTCAGTTGCGGCTATTACGCCGAGCCGTTTCCAGGACATTTCCCCTTCACGCGGCACTGGTATATCGCTTCATTCAATTGTTAGGAGCGGGGGCAAGTGGCCGGGGCAGCGCTAAATTCTGGTGACCAATTGATCCAAAAATAGCAAGATGATCTTAGCGCCTGAAGGCGGCGCAGTACGATCTTCCGGTGCCTCGCGCGGTGGGTGGGCCTCGGCGTAAAACGCGGCGAACTCCACCTGTTCCCGATTAAGACTTGGGTAGCAAGAGAGAATCTCCTCAATCGAAATCCCGGCAGCGACCGACGCGGCGACATCGTACACCGGCCCTCGCGTTCCCTTGATGACAGGCGTACCGCCCAGAATCTCGGGGTCAGCGTTCA
>CBJOJD010000293.1:0-7272 GCA_966443485.1 uncultured bacterium
CGGATGACGATGGGAGAACGCGAAATGGCCTTGAGCACACGATTCTGGCCGCGCTCAATGCGCTTGGCGATCTCGACCTCGCCCTCGCGGGTGAGCAGGGGAACGGTGCCCATCTCGCGCAGGTACATGCGGACCGGGTCGTTGGTCTTTTCCAGCGTCCCCGGGGTCAGGTCGAGCTCGACGTCTTCACCCTCTTCCAGGTCGAATTCTTTATCGCCGCCGAACTTAGGTCCGTCGAGCAGATCGATGCCCTGGGTGCCGATCGTGGTGATCAGATCATCGATGTCATCCGCCGAGGTCGCCATCTCATCCGGCATCATGTCGTTCACGTCGCCGTAGGTGAGGTAGCCCTTTTCTTTGCCGGCATCGATGAGGCTGTGGATGTCGTCTTCGAATTTGTCGTCAATTGCCAAAGTGATCCTGCTCTCTAAGTGGTCTGCCGTATTGCCCGATCCTGCTACTCGGCGGCCGGTGGCGATCATAGTTGCCGGCCTACTTTGTTGCCGTGCAATCCCTTGCTGTCACGTGATGCGATCCCACGGAAATCGGTTTTCACGCGGTTCGACGCGCAGACGGAACTGGCCTAAACGCACACCCTCCTGAAGCCAAAAATGGATCAGGGGTACGGATAGACCGGTGCCCAGCCGCGCAGCAGCGGACTCAAGATGATGGCTCGGAACAGGATGCTTGCGCTTCAGGTATCGCCTGGTATAGCCCGCGAGCCGCAGCTCATGTGTGGGGCAAAAGGGGCGCGCATCCTCACAGAGACCGTCAGAATAGCACAATCTCGCACTTGGGGGCAACGGGCAGACCGGGCTTTGACCGGCCTGCTTCGGCTCCACTCCTGTCATTTAGACGGGACGGGGAGGGGGTTGGGTGCACAAAATGTGGATTTCTGCCGCAGGATGAGCTGGTTGCGCAGCTGCATCGTGCCGTGACCCCGGGAGGCAAGAACCGGATTGCTGGGGGAAAATGAGCGCCGGCTGCCTCAGCACTTGGGCTTGCGTTCGCCGAGCGTGCTGAAGCCCGGGTGCACTCCAGGGGTCAGGCCTTGAGCGTCGGCGATCCGCTTCAAAAGGGAGGCGAGCTGGGCGCTCTCCTCTGCCGTCAGCGGAGCAAGCAGCTTTTCGTTGTGTTCACGTCCGATGCGCCCGACCTCTGCCCACGTCTCCTGACCCTTGGGCGTGAGCTGGAGCGAATAGACCCGGCGATCCTCCGCGTGGGGCTGCCGGACCACGAGGCCGCGCGATTCCATCTCATCGAGGATCGCAACCAGGCGGCTGGGATGCATGCCCAGCCGTCCGGCCAGATCGCGCTGGCTCAGGCCTGAGGACAGCGCGAGCATGCGCAGAATGCCGGCATGCGGCGGGGCCAGATCGAGAGGCGCAAGCGCCTCGGCAAAGCGTCGGGCGGCCTGGGCGCCGAGCTGAGCAAGCAGAAAGGCGGCCGGGGCGCCCTTGGACATTCTTTCCGAATCCACGGCAAGATTATTGCAGATGAAAACCGTTCATGTTATATATCGTTTCATTATGAAACGATCTGCGGACGAAACTTCTCCTCGTCTCCGCCACGCCGGGCCTCCTTTGCTGCTTCCGGCGCTCGTCTACGCCGTCCTCGTGTTCCTCGGTGCCACCAGTCTGGGTAAGGCGATGGGCATCCCTCACGATAGCGTTCAGCACACGACAGAGGCACTGGGCCAGCTCCGAACCAGGATCGCCTGGGGATCGTTCTTCGAGTTTGCGTCCGCTGTGCCGCTGGCCGTGTTCATGGCGACGGTCGTCAGCCGCCTGCGCTTCCTGCGGGTACGCGCGGCGGGCGAGGTAATCGCTCTCACCGGCGGGGTGGTGACGGTGGGGATGCTCTTTCTCTCCGCGCTGGCCGCCTGGTGCATGCTGAGGCCCGGAGTCGCCGATTCCGGCAGCGTTCCAATGTTGCAGGCCGTGAGCTTCGCCTGCGGCGGTCCGGGCTTTGCCGTTCCCCTGGGCCTGTTTATTGCGGGCGTATCCGTGACGGCAGGACTGTACCGGCTGGTTCCGCGTTGGCTGATGGCACTGGGACTGGTGGTCGCGGTGGCCTGCGAAATCTCCTCCTTCACGCTGGTGTACTGGAACGCAGCGTACGGCATCCCCGTGGGCCGATTCATTGGCATCGTGTGGATGATCGGCGTCGCCATCGCATTGCCACGCACCTTGAATGTGGCCGCAGCCTCGGAATCCAGCGCCGCCTGACTCCCGCGCCCATCGTTGCGGCCCTGGAGTTGGTCCTGCGAAGCTCGAAGGCCTAGCGTCGGACCGGCGGGCGGATCAGGTCGGTCACGGTGAACGGGATGGTGACGGAGGCGCTGGAGCCGCTGGCCGTTCCGGTCACCACGAAGGAGTAGTCTCCGGCCGGAGTCCCCTTGCGCGCGGTGAGCGTAAGCCGGCTGGTGCTGGCAGTGACGGCGGGGCTAAGGGAAGCGGTGACGCCCGTCGGCAATCCTGTGGCGGCGAGGCTTACGCTTCCGGTAAATCCATCCTGGGGAACGACTTGGATTACGAGCGAGTTACTGCCCCCTCCCGCGACTGCCAAGGTTCCGCTGGTAGAGAGGAGGAAGCTTGGGCCGGTCACGGTGATCTGCAAAGGAGCGGTGGCGGTGAGTCCGCCGGACGCGCCGGTGACCAGGACGGTATAGGTGCCGGGTTGGGCCGTGGCGGAAGCGGCCAGAGTAAGGGCGGTGCTGCTGTTGGAGGTGACCGCACTCATGCTGGCGGCCACCCCGGTGGGCAGTCCGGCGATGGAAAAGGCCACGCTGCTGGCCCAGGTGTTGGGACCGACCACAGAGATGGTTGTGGTTGAACCTGCTCCTCCGGGAGTGAGGGTGAGGCTGGCCGGGGAGGCAGACAACGCAAAGCCCTGGGTGGCGACGATCAGCTGAAGCGTAGTGCTGCGGGAGACGCTCCCCGAGCTTCCGGTAAAGGTCACGGTGTACGCACCTGGCGCGGCATTGGCGGCTGCCTTGACGGTGAAGACGAGGGTTCCGCCGACCGTACCGGGAGCAAAGGAGGCTGTAACTCCGGAAGGTATGCCGGACGCGGCTACGGCGACGGACCCGCTAAAGCCGTTCTGGGTGGTGGCGCTTACTGTGGCGGAGTTGCTGGCCCCACCTGTGATCACGGTCAGAGTGGATGGCGAGACGGAGAGGGAGAAGGCGGGGGTCACGCCGACGAGGGCCTGCAGGGAGTAGGTCGCCCGGTTGGTTCCGGAGGTGGCGGTAACGGTAAGGGGGTAGGTTCCCGCCGCGACCGACTTCGAGGCCGTGAGGGTTAACGTGCTGGCTCCGCCGGTGGCGCCGAGGGAGCTGGGGCTGAACGACGCGGTCAATCCCGTGGGCAGGCCGGAGATGCCGAGCGCGACAGAGCCGCTCAAACCCGAGGCGGAGACGGTAAGAACATCGAGAACGCTTCCGCCGGCGCTGAGTGCTGGGCTGGGATTCGTCGCAGCCACAACCAGGGACGGGCCGGTGACCGCCAGCTGAAAGACCGTGGAGTCAGTCAGGCTGCCGGAGGTTCCCGTGACGGTAATTGGGTAGGTGCCGGCGACCGCGGACGTGCTGGCAGTCAGAGTGAGCGTAGTGGCGGTGGCGCTAGACGTGGGATTGAAGCTTGCGGTGACGCCCGCGGGCAGTCCAGAGACGGAGAAGGTGACCAGGCCGTTGAAGCCATCGAAATCCTGGACGGAGAAGCTGGCGCTCGCACTGGCAGTAGGAGAGACGGATACGGTGCCGGCGGGTCCGGTGATCTGGAACGAGGGCGTGGTGGAACCGGCCAGAGCATCCAGCAGCGGCTGTCCGGAGGGCGAACCCCAGCCCGTGGCGAGATCGTAGCCAGTGACGGCTTTGAAGCCGTTGGTCCCGGTAGTCACATCGTGGAATTCAGAGGAGTAGCCGTTGCCATTGCCAAGCGAGTAAAGCTTGGGATTGAGGAAGCCAATGGCTGCCTTCTGGTTGGCGGCCGCCTCCTGGTTGGCAAGGGCGATGAAGCCCGCCCATAGCGGTGCGGCTGCGCTGGTGCCGCCAATGGACCACACCTGGCCGTTATTGCACACCAGATAGACTCCGGAGCCGGCGTTCGCGGCAACGTCGGGCAGGTTGCGCATGCGAGTCGAGCCGCCGCTGGCAGTCATGCTCATGCCGGCCTGGTAGCTGGGCAAGCTGAAGACGGTGCTGATGCCGCCACCGCTGCCGCTCCAGGCAGACTCGCTGCTCCACGGTCCGGCGGCACCGGACGTGGCCAGGTTGGTGCCACCCACGATGGTGGCATTGGGCTCATCGGAGGGCGCCATGACGGTGCCGGTGTAAGCGCCACTGTCTCCCGAGGCCTGAAGGTAGGACTGGCCCTGGGCGACGAACTCCTTGAAGATCTGCTCGGTGGTGGAATCGACCGGAAATCCCCAGGAAGAGCTGATCTGCTTCGCCTTGTTGTCGGTGGCGATGCGGTTGAGCACGTCGTCAGGGAAGCTGCCTTCGTAGGAGATGATCTTGGTCAGGCTGGGCGCCATGTAGGCCGCCATCATGATGTCGAGCGTGACCTCGTCGTTGCCGCTGCCGGGCGTGCCTTTGAATCCATCGAGCAGGACAGTTTGCACGGGGACGGGCGTGACACCTGCCGCCGAGAAGTTGGCGGCGACATCGCTGGCATAGAAGCCGTCGAATTCCACCAAAGCCACGCTCTGGCCGCTGCCGGTGAGCGGAACTCCGGGCGCATAGGCGGCGCGGAAGTCCTTTCCGATGAAGAGGCCGTTGGCGGCGCTGCCGCTTTGCGGGGCGGAGGCGGAGACTGGCTTCCGTTCCAGGTTCATGGGGCGGGGAGCGAGAAAGTTGTCGAGGCCGCTGATGTGCTCGATGGCGACGTTGAGCTCCGGATCGGGCTCCCGGTCGGGAGCGTAGAAGACGCCGCGCATGGGGTGAACGAAGTCGAAGATCTGCACGCGGAAGGCGCGCTCGATGTCGGCGATGGAACCGCTCACGGTCAGCACCAGGCGGTTGGTGGAGGTGTGCACGATGCTCAGGTTGTGAGCCTGCACAAATTCGATCAGGTGAGCGTAGTCGGCGGGAGCAGGGCCGAACTGCTCCGCGAACTGCTGCGGCGTGAGGTAGTGGCGATAGTTGGGGCTGGCAGGATCTGCGACTTGGGCAATCAAGGCGTCGAGCTGCTGCTGGTGGCGAAGAGGCAGCGAGATGGAGATGGTGAGTTGGCGATCCAACGCCACCCGAGCCAGGCGCTTGGACTGCTCCACTGCCGGGGGCACGTGCGGTGCGCGAACGTTGTGGGGGGTTTCGGCAGCCGCGGCGCCAGCGCCGACGAGAAGCAAGAAACAGCAGACCCAGGGGAGGGCAAAGCGAGGCAATGGGCGGCGAGCTGACGTGTCCACGCAATTCCTTTCGCCCGGGCGCAGGGGTGTCTTCGAGTCTGGCCCGCAAAGGGGCTTATCGACTCAGCGCCGGGAGCGGTTGAGGGGAAAGGCGGAGGAATGTGGCAGGGACAACGCGAAGTTCCGGAAAGCGGAAACGCAGGCTCGTGATGGGGTGCAGCAGCTGGAGCGCGGCAGCGTTGGATTAGGGTTCTCTCACCATCGACGCTGCGTCTCCACCAGCGCGCCGCGCCAAGCGATCTTGGCAAGCATGCGATCGCGATGGCGAAACTTGCCGTGAAGCGCGTACACGAGCATAAGAATCGCGCCGAGGAGGAGCGAACCCGCCGGCCATAGAAAACCGGGGTTCGTGATGAAGAGGATGGGACCGATCTGCACTCGTGGAAAGAGGAGAGCGATGAGAAGGAAGACCAATCCTGATAAGGCGAGGTTGCGAATAACGCCGGGCGCATCGATGCCGTAGTTTGGCTTGCGAGCCAAGGACGTGCCTCCACTCACCAGAGTGAGGCCATCTTAACGCACGCGCATTCGGAGCCGGCCGCACGCAGGGCTGAGAGAAGAGGCGTGGGCAAGACGTGAGGTTGCTAGGGTTTGCGGTTGCCCCGCCCGGTCAGCTGGCGAAGGATCTCGATCTCTCGTTCGCGGTAGGGCGTGCCATCGGCGCGGAAGAGATCGTGAAACCACACGGAGGGCTGTTCGACGGTGTAGGGACGCTGCCAGGAATCCCAGGGCAGGTAGGTCTGGCTCTTGCCGGCGACCAGTCCCCAGTTGATGGCGGCCACGTGGTGTTTCTTGGCGATGGGGAGCACGGTATCGATGATGCTGCCGACGCCGCGGGCCATGTACTCGGTGCAGAGCAGGGGGCGATGAAACTGCTGCAGCATCTTCACGTGCGCTTCAAAGATCTCGGGCCAGCCGTAGTCGTGAAAGCTGATCACGTCGGACTGCTCGATCTGCACTTTGGCCATGGGCGGCATGGCATCAAGAGAGGACCAGTCGCCGTGCCAGATGCCGCTGGTCAGGGGCTGGGTGGGTTGGGCGCTGCGGGCCCAATCGAAGACCTTGGGCAGCAAGGCGAGAATAATCTCGCCCTTGGTGCGGGGGTCGCCCTTGCCATAGGAGCTGTCGTTCCCGTTGTCGGGCTCATTCCAGAGATCCCAGGCCAGAATGCGCGGATCTTTGGCAAAGGCGCCGATCACGCCCTTCACGTACTCCTCGAGCTGGGGATATTTGGTGGGATCGGAGAGAACCTCCGCGCCCGGAGCCTGGACCCATCCGGAGTTATGAACGCCGGGGATGGGGGGGTGCTGAGGGCCGAGCTTGGGATTGGGATCCCAGCAGGAATCGAAGAGCACGAAGATGGGCCGGATATGGTGCTTGGCGGCGATGCCGAGGAACTGATCGATGCGCTGCTGAAAGCCCTTCGGGTCCTGCTGCCAGAGGAGGTTGTGCAGAAAGACCCGCATGGTATTCATGCCGGCAGCCTCGCCCCATCCCAGTTCACGATCGATAGTGACGGGATCGAAGGTGTCGGCCTGCCACATCTCCAGCTCGTTGATGGCGGTGGAAGGGACAAAATTGGCGCCGACGGGCCAGGGCTGTTTGGCATACCAGGCATTGGCTTGCTCCTCCGTCCAGCGCTGGGACTGGGCAGAGGATGGAGCTGCAAGCGTAAGCAGAGAAAGGAGGACGAGGAGCACGGTCAGGCCAGCGCCCGGACGCGGCCAACGGCGCAACGACAGATCCTGTGGCCTGGTCATGTTTTTTTCCTCTGGAAAGCCCATTTTATTGCGAGGGAGCGAGTTCTGTCGCTTTGGCGCGTTCGGCGGCAGCCTCCTGAGTGCGGCCCTGGCGGTCGTAGGC
>CBJOJD010000294.1:0-7269 GCA_966443485.1 uncultured bacterium
TCCGTCGCCCCCGTCGCAACGCGCACCGCCCCATACGACAGAGCTCAGGCAAGCATGACCCTTGCCGGGCGCTGATCTACTTCGGATCGGAGTCGGACTTGCTGTCAGCCTCAGACCGTGCTTCCGAGTACTCCTCTGACGGATGCGTACTCGCCGGCATCAGGCGATAACCATCCCGCGTGCGGATGTGATACTTCTGCAGGTCTTTCCCCACGAGCTTCACCTTGATCGACCGCCAGCCTCGATTGGGGTTCGCCTGCGGATAGTAGCTGAGCGTGTACAGGTGCACCATGTCCTCGCGAATGGCCGCAAAGGCATGCTTCTCTTCGCGCCAGTTCTTTGCGAAGTAGGCTTTGCCGCCGGACACTCTGCTCACCCGCTCAAAAGCCGCCGCAGACACCGGATCTTCCTGCGCCTGCCGCGTGCTGATGATGTAGATGATGGTTCCTGTGGACTGCGCAAGCTCCGCCACGTCCTCGGGAGGCACCGCGCTGGCATTGTCCGGCCCGTTGGAGAACACGACGATCGCCTTCCGGCCCTTCAGTGGGGCGGCATCCTTCACCGTCAATAGAAGGCTGTTGTACAGCGCGGCATCATCCCCCGCTACCGTACTGCGCACTCCGTTCACCACGCGGAAGTGGTCTGAGGTGAGTGAGGTCGCGCGAGACAGATTACGGCTGAACGAGTAAAACGCAATCTTACTCGTCTGATCGATCGATCGCACAAAGTCCGCAATGGCATCTTGCGCAAACACGAAACCGCGATACATGTAGTTGCTCGTATCGAAGAGGATGAACACGCTGTCTTCTGACCCGTGTGAGATCGCGATCTCCGCAGCGTCTTTGCCGCTGTCTTTGCTTTCTTCGTGGCCCTCCTGGGCCTCCGTCTTGGCGGTAGCATCATGAGACTCGCCGCCTTCCCGCCGCCGTGCTGTTTCGATAGAGGGATCACCCGTGGTCGTGCTCTCCTCAAACGTCGAAACCTTTTGCGGAATCTTGTCCTCGGTGATGGAGAAGTCCTCCGGACGCAGCCCCGTAATGTAGTTCCCCTTGTCGTCCGTCACCGCTACGTTGAGCTGCACCAGGACAACGTTTACGCGAAGACGCATAGGGTCATCCTGTGCCGCAGTGCAAGTGCTGCTGCCGTGCAGGAGGAATAAGCCCAGGGCAACGCCTGCGCTCTTCAGGGCTCTATTTCTAATCAGTTGATTGAGCACGACGGTCTCTCCTCGCAATCTATTGGCGCGCCAAAATGTCTTTTGCATCGAACATGATCTTCCCTTGCCGGAACTCGTCTCCGGTCTCCCGCATGGCCCGCGCCAGTGCCGGCCAGTCATCGATGTTGCTGGCAAAAATGTTGGTCACCATGCGCCGGGTCAGAGTGGGAGCCAGCAGGTTCAGCATGACGGGCGAATATCCTTTCTCATCGGCCAGGCGTGCCCAGTAGAGATTGTTCGATTGCCAGGACTCGGCCAGCAGTCCCAGATTGTTACCGCCCACTGCGGCAACCGGCTTCACGTTGAGCAGCGTGCAATTGTTCGTCAGAAGCAGCGTGGGATGTGGCACTCCAAAGTCCCTTGCAATGCGCTCGGGATTTGTGTCCTCGGGAGAACTGCGAATCAGTTCGTCCAGCTCCTTGGCCGCTCGTCCCCAGTGAGTGGCCTGATCGGGAAACTTCTGCCGGATCGACTCCGCCAAGTACAAGCTGTCCGCGGGTACCGCCTCCATCGCCAGTTTCTTGGCCCCCTCTGCGCTCCTCAGCTTCTGCTCCACGTCTTCGAGCTGATAAGGGGCCATCCGATCCGCCAGAAGGTGGATCACCGCATCGCGCAGTGCTGGATTCGAAGGGGCAGCCTCAAGAATCTCCTCGCCCGCGCTTTGGTATAACGCCGCGGCATGGAGTTCCTTCTTGCTCACCGTCCACCAGCGGGGGACAGTGGATGACACCAGCAGGTCCGGAACAACTTCCTTCCACACCAGCGCCTGCACATTCTTTGGAGCGATAAAGTCTTCTTCGGTCGAGGCCAGTGCATAGGGCAAGTCGGCAAGCGAGCCCATCAGGTAAGCACCGCCTCCTGCCGTAGCTCCCACTCCGATGAGCTCCGGATAACCCCAGATGTACTGGATCCCCTGTACGGAGATCGACGAAAAGTCGTGTGACCGGATGAACAGTGGGTTATTGTGCAAGACCTCCGCGCCCGGTGGTTCATAGTACGCGTAGTTCAATCCCACCAGCGTATCCCTGAGGAAGGGCGTGAGCTGCGATCGCGCCGATTCCAGCTGCGCAGGCGACGCCGAGGAGCGCATGATCTTGGTCAGATCGGTGCGCACCTGCAACTCCGCGTGCCGGCTGCTGTAGACAATCGGAGCCCACGTCGTCTTCTCGGATCCGGTGAAGATCGGCCGCGGCATCTCGAATTCGCGCAGGCTTTCCGCTAAGGGAAGGAGATTGGCTCCCGCTTGCGATCCTTTCGCCATCTCCGTCAGCCCGTCATAAAGCCCAAACAGCGCATCCAGCGATGCCAGGCGTTGATCATCCAGAACCGACTGGATGCGGGCGGCGATCTCCGCATGCACGCGTTGGCTATCGCGCGCCTCCTGCCGCGGACCAGCCAGCAGATCCACAATCTGGTCTTGCGTCAGGTCGGCATGTCCCGAAGTGGCCTGCAAGATCGAGCGCAGAGAAGACCGTGCCGCGTCGAACAACTGGATCGACGAAGAGACAGAGTTATAGGGCTGCACCGTCTTCTGCCACGATCCGTTTAGCTGCTCCTTGGGAATCTGCCCCTGCCGCGCGAAGATCTGCCAGAGCCCAATCTCCGCCTGAAACGCGCCCAGCGCATTTGCGCGGAGCGTGGTGTTCGAGATGCCATCAATCCGATCCGCGGCACTCACAAACTCATTTACTGAGGTGTCGTCCAGCGCAGGAAACTCCGCAAAGACCGGGAACCACAAGTTGAATTGTCCGTAGCGAAGCGCCACTGTCCGCTGTGTTGCGGCCGACAAAGCATGATCGGCGGGGCGTGCCGAGTCCAGCGCTGTCAACATGAGGAAGATCTGCGACGGGCCATTCTCAACGCTCAGATTGGTCGATGCCGCCAGCGCGTCCAACAGTGACTCTGGCCGTTCGCAGCAGTGGCTTCGCCGGATAGCGTCGCGAAACGAGTTCGGCTTTGCTCGGGCAGCCAGAATCTCCTGCCACAGCCCCATTCCTCCGGGCACAAACAAATCGCCGTTGGGCTCCCACTTCGCGGAGCTGAGAAATACCAGCAGATCCGCGTTGCGCGGGAAAACACCATGCGCTGCATTGGTCGTCGAAGCCGTGGAGCGGTACGCATGGTACACGCGCTTTAGCCTCGCCGCATCCGTGAAATGACCCTGCTGCTCGGCGCTGAGCCGCGACATGGTATCGAAATACGCGGCCATCCAGCCGTTGTCCTTGTCCAGCAGGTGAAAGACGAAGTCGCCAGGAGAGTGCACGCTGGCACCCACCAGCTCTTCCCAAGCCTTCTCGCCCCCGTCAGGCACCACCACCGCTCCGCTGCGCACGCTGATCTCTCGGCCGTAGAGATCGAACACACCAGCCAGGGTCACCAGACGCTTCAGCCCTGGCGAGCGCAAAAGTGCTGATCGCGTCTCGTGATCGCAGTTCGCCATCGCTGCATACAGGCGATCCAGATTTTGATCGTGTAAAAGTTCATCGAGTAAGCTCTCCCCAGTCCTCCGGCTCCAAGTGGTCGCTCCGGCCCAGTCCTTTTCTTGAAAGAACATTGGAACCCGCGTCGAGGGATAGGAGTAAACAAACGGCCGTCCGCTCGCCAGCCCCTCTTCTAGAGCGGTCAGCGGAAATCCGGAATCGATGGTAACGAAGGCTCGCTCCGGGTTTGCGGTTACCAGAGAGGCACTGCCCGGTGCGCAACCGCGTTCGAACTTGTATCCCAAGATGTCCAGCAGCTGGTTGGCCTGCGCGCAGCCCTCCACGCGAATCGTGCTGTCTGCTCCGGCCAGGTGCTGCAGCTCGCGCGCCTGGTGCACGTAGCGATCCACCAGGATCAAGTACTCGGTCTGCCGTTCACCCTCGTATCCATAAAGTGCGGAGTTGCGCGCCAACATGGGCAGAACATCCGTCGCACGCGTCTCCTGGCTGATCGCAGCCATGCGTAAAAACGAGCGCAATGGCCCTGGAATGATGAGCGTAGTGGTGTTGGGATCGTCCTGGTCTGCAGAGGGGGAATTCTTTTCTTGAGCCGACAAAGCACCAGAAAGCCCGATGGTCAGTCCAAGAGTGTAAACGATGATTCGAGAGCGAACAGGGAACTTCATTACTGATATCCCTTCTGGCCTTTCGGCCGTGTCCGGCATACCGGTTCTGCTCAATTTCAGGCCAGAGAGGCACCCATTCCGCGGCGCCGGAAAAGTCTGCGCCCCGTCTCTGCTGTAACGGGCCGAGCGCAACAAGAAGAGATTCGTAATCGGCGGCTCTGCGGTAAATACCCCTGAAAGACCGCTCTAATCTTAGTTTTGCAAAGTCCGCCGGTGATTCTGAGCGAGTGTTTTACTGGTAGCCCCATGGAAGTCGTGCGAACCGGTGAACCATCATCGCAAATCATCACAAGCCCGGCAAGTCCCCAGTTCCATCTACATTCGTGGCGCGAACACCGGCCCGGGTTGGCTATCTTCGGCCAGCTTGGCGCCCGTCCGTACCCAAAGGGGTTCCGTCCCGGTCGCCCTCGTCCTACAGCAGGCGGTCTCCAGATGTCTTCATCTCATAGCCGGTACAGGCAGCCGTCTCGCGCCGGAAGGTGGCTCGGCCCAGCGTCTCGATCAGCGTCTGCACGCCTGGAGTCTTGAGCTGCTGCTTGCGCACTACCAGGTGATAAGGCTTGCGGCTTAACGGAACGAACTCCAGTCCGAGTGCCCGCGCCACAGACCGCGTGCTGATGCAGCAGTCCACTTCGCCCTTGCGCACCATCCGCGCCGCAAGCAGATGCCCCACCGTGACCCGGTCGTATCCCTGCACTTGCTCAGGAGCTATTCCCTCCTTATTAAGGAGCTCGTCCAACAGACGGCGGCATCCCGACCCCGCCTCCCGGTTGGTGAAGCGAACGCCTCGACGGCACAGATCGGCGACCCCATTCAGATTCTTGGGATTTCCTGGCGCGATAATAAAGCCCTCATCCCATTCTGCATAAGAGAAGATGGCCACGCCGCTCCGCCCAAACCGCTCCGTGATCACCTTCCAGTCGGCCTCTTCCGTCACCCGATCTACCAGGTGAGTCCCGGCCACATGGACCAGCCCCTTCTGCAACAGATCCAGAGACTGCGAGCTGTTGCGGTGCGCCACCAGTAGCTCGACGCCCTGCGCGGCCAGCGACTGGACCAGCATCGAGACGCTGGGATCGCAGCCGGCCAGCAGAATCCGGCCAAACTTCCTCCACTGACCGCTCAAGGCCCGCACCCGTCTCACCGGGTTCAGCTCGCCGCTCAAGACACCTTCCAGCAGGATCCCGTCCGCGGGGGCGAGCTCCCAATCGCTGGCCTCCTGTACGAGCCCGATGACCCGGCCTCCCACATCGCAAAGCCGCACCGGTTGATTCGGTTGGATCGCATCGGTGTCTCCCAGAATGGTCGCGTCCAGAAGCTCCTCTGCCGCCTCCTCTTCTTCCTGGAGTTGGAACAGTTCTTCCACCTGCACGTCCAGAACCCGTGCCAGCTTCAGACTTACCGCTGTGTTCGGAACATAGGTCCCGGCCTCAATCGCATAGACCGTCTGCCGGCTCACCCCAATCTGTGCCGCTAGTTCCGCCGCCCCCAGGCCGCGCCGCGACCGCAACTCCCCAAGCCTCGTCCTTACCTCCATCCAGCCCCCGGAACATCTCGGGTATTGTAAACACCCCGATCTAAGCCTCATCCTCCGCCCTGCTGGGTGTCTAGAAAAAGAGACATAGTTATGTATAAAATACGCATAAGCTCTTCGGCCCAGTCCCACTCCTCGGCAGACCCGGACCATGGCATCTCGCCTATTCCAGCCAGCCCGCGGAAGGGAACTGGACCGCACTTCTGAAAGGTTCACGATGAAAACTGGCAAGAGTGCTCGTTTGCTCTCAGGCGCCTGTTTGCTCGGCGCAGCAGCACTTCTCTTCGTGCCGCACGGCGGGGCACAATCTTCGGCTTCCTGGGTCGGGCGTTATCAGGCCAGGGTCAGTGCAACGCAGGCCGATCAACCGCACTGGATCACCCCCCTGGTCGCCGTCACCCCGCGTCTGGAGCAGGAAGTCCGAGCCGACTTCGTTCATCAGTACAACAGCAAAGGGTTTGCCGTCTGGAACTACGGGAACGGAAAGGGCCTCGAGCTGATCCCCGAGCGCCATACCGAAATCCTGCTCAACCTGCCGCCCTTCTTCAACCGCTCCAACGGACAATCGGACGGCTTTGGTGATCTCGCCTTCATGGCCAAGGAGCGCATCTTCTCCCGCAACGAGCAGCACGGCAACGCCATTGTGACCGCATTCTTTGCCGGATCCGTGCCCACCGGCAAAAACGGTAACGGAAGTTGTTGCGCTGTGCTCACGCCGACCCTCGCCGTCGGCAAAGGCTTCGGCCAACTCGCCCTCACCTCCACCGCGGGAGGAACGCTTCCCGTGAACAACGCCAAAGGCTTGGGCCACACGGTGCTTTGGAACAACGTAGCCCAATACCGGGTCGCCAAGGAAGGCGTTGGACGCCTCTTCTGGCCGGAACTGGAGTTGAACAGCATCTTCTACGAGGGTGGCGTCAACGACGGCAAGACCGCGGCATTCATTACTCCGGGCATGATCATCGGCCGCATCCCCCTCACTCACAACGCCGAGGGCGTCCCCGGCAGGTTGGGATTGACTTTCGGTGCCGGGCAGCAAATCGCAGTGACTCACTTCCACACCTACAATCACTCCACTGTAGTGACCGTTCGCTTGCCGTTCTAGTTCACCAACGTTGGCTGGGAGTCAGATGTGATCTGGGCACCTCGTTTCGAACACAAGAAGATCAGTTGGCCGGCAATACTAGCGCTTGTTGTGTGCATGGCAGCATGTCATGCACCTCGAACTACTTTGACTCTGTCGGTTGCGGCCAGCCTCCAGGAATCGATCACGGAGGTGGAGGCGATCTATCAGCACCAGCATCCAGACATCGATTTCCGGAACAACTTCGGCTCTTCCGGCACTTTGGCGCGGGAGATTGAACAGGGTGCACCCGCGGATGCATTGCTCTCTGCCGGCGCCAAGCAAGTCGA
>CBJOJD010000295.1:0-7264 GCA_966443485.1 uncultured bacterium
CTCGAGATCAGCTTGAACATCATGAGCGGAGGGAACCTCGGCGGCCCGGATGTGAGCCCAGAAGAGGCTTCGAAGATTCTCACTTGGTCGCGCCAGCAAGTACATGGTGGACGCGTGGTTCAGGCCTTGTCCATGCCGCCCGCGCACAACGGCTTTTACCGGGATATCGCTGTGCTGGCATACCCTCTTCATCATGGAGAGGCTCTGGCCGGGAGCGAGGGAAGCGACCGCAAGCCGATCCGTAACCTCGCGCTCAAGTCTGCCGCAGCAGAGGCGGGTTTCTCCATGCCAGATTCCACGCCACGGCTCCGCGATCTGGCGGAGACGTCCGGTGAGCAGGACACAAACTTGTCGCAGATTCAGGACATCAGTTCTCACATGGCTAAGGGCGGCGCGCTGGACTGGACCGCGCCATCGGGAGACTGGGAGGTCCTGCGCATCGGCTATACGGATTCGGATGCGCGCGTGTCGACATCCAGCGGAAAATGGCAAGGGCTCGCGATCGATCACCTGGATCATCACGCCTTCGATGCGTACTGGACCCATACCGTTGAACCGCTGCTGCGCGCCGGCAAGCCCTATCTCGGCGAGAGTCTGAAATACCTGGTAACCGACAGCTGGGAACTGGGTGGGACCAACTGGACGAGCGCATTTCGCGAGCAGTTCAAAAGGTTGCGCGGATATGATCCGATGCCGTGGCTGCCCGTCGTTGCGGGACGGATCGTTGAGAGCCGTACCAAAAGCAACGGGTTCCTCAATGATCTGCGTCGCACCGTTGCGGACCTGGTGGTGAGCGAACACTACGACGTGTTTGCACAGCATGCGCGCGCGTGGGGACTTGGTATTCACCCTGAATCGGGAGGTCCCCATGGGGCTCCTATTGATGCGCTGGAAACATTTCGCTCCGCGGAGTTTCCGCAATCCGAGTTCTGGGCGGAGTCTGCAATGCACCGCACGCGGGATGGTGATCGGTTCTTTGTGAAAGAGGCAGCCAGTGCGGCGCATATCTACGGCAAGAGATTCGTGGCGCAAGAGGGGGAAACGAGCATCGGCCCGCAATGGAGCGAATCGATTGCGGAAGATTTGAAGCCGACCTTCGACCGCGCCCTGACCGAGGGAATGAACCGCATGATCTGGCACGAGTTCACGTCCTCGCCGGTCAGTGCGGGCCTTCCGGGCCAGGAGTACTTCGCGGGGACACACCTGAACCCCAACGTGACGTGGTGGGATCAGGTCGGTGCTTTCACCACCTACATGGATCGCTGCCAGTTTCTTCTGCAACGGGGTGAGCCGGTTGTTGACCTGCTCTACTTCTACGGCGATCAGGTCCCCAACTTTGTGCGGCTGAAGGCAGATGATCCGGCCCGTGTACTTCCTGGATACGACTACGATGTCACCGATGAGGATGCGCTGCTTCGCACAATCCGGGTGGATGCCGGAGAGCTCAGATCACCACGGGGCATCCATTATCGAGCGCTGGCGATGCCGGCGAGCGCACGTGTGAGCCTGCCGGCATTGCGCAGAGTTGCGGAGTATGTACGCGCGGGCGGAACGGTGGTGGGACCAAAGCCCACCAATCCCACAGGCAACGTGCCGGAGGGCGATGCGAGCGCATTCAGCGCAATGGTCGGTGAGCTTTGGGGAGATTGCACGGCAGCGTCGCCGCGGGTGGTCGGCAAAGGGCGAGTGTTTTGCTCCGGCACAGCGCGCAGCATCCTGGAACAATCTGGCGTGGCGCCGGACTTTCAGCAGACGGGTGGCGGCCCGGCTCTCGACTTCATTCACCGGCGGGACGGCGAGACGGAGATCTACTTTGTGCGCAATGGAAGCGGAAACGAGGTCCGCACCAATGTTGCGTTTCGTGTGACCGGCAAGCAGCCGGAACTGTGGGATGCGGTGAGCGGCGAGGCGCAGCCCGAGTTGCAGTACAACGAGGACGCCGCGGCCGGAGTTACTCGCATGCCGTTGCGCCTGCCAGCATACGGGGCGATCTTTGTGATGTTTCGAGGTACAGCGGGCGAGCACGTGACCTCGCTGGTGCGCGACGGTGTTGCAGTAGTGCCTGCATCTTCTGGACCGGCATCCTTGCCGGTTGTGAGCCGATGCGGAACCGGCTTCTGCGTCAACACAACTGAAGCGGGAGAGTATCAGCTAATGCTCAGCGATGGGCGCAAAGTCACCGCGCAAATGGGAAGCTCACATGAGCAGGATCTCGATGGCGAGTGGACGCTTGCGTTTCAAGCCGGCCGCGGCGCCCCGGAAGCTCCGATTCGCCTGTCGAATCTGACGGACTGGAGCAAGTCGGAGGATCCGCGGATCCGCTACTTCTCGGGCACCGCTACTTACGCAAAGCGGTTCGATTTTGCCGGAGTACATCCCGGCCAGACTGTCCTTTTGCAGCTTACTCATTTGCATGAGATCTGCACCGTGCACGTGAACGGAACGCTGGCCGGCACCATCTGGGCAGCGCCTTATCAGCTGGACGTGACCCGCTACCTGCGGCCGGGTAGCAATCAGCTGGAGATTGCGGTCACCAATCTCTGGCCAAATCGAATCATCGGGGACTTGCAGCCCAGTGCCCCGGTCCACTACACGCACACGAACATTCGGGCGTACTCAGCGACTTCTCCCCTGCTGCCGTCCGGTCTCTATGGTGCCGTCAAGCTTGTGACTCTTTCTCCTGGCAGGATCGAGGGCCAGTAAACAAAGGTGAAGACAAAGGCATCGGGAGCTCGCGACGAATGAGCAGTGTGGATGAGTGGCCAGCTACTCTCCGATCAGGTGGAGCACGATCTTTCTGCGGTGAGGATGGGTACGGTGTTCGAAGACATAGATACCTTGCCAGGTCCCGAGAGCCAGCCTGCCGCTTACAACCGGTATCGACAACTGTACCTGCGTCAGCGCGGTTTTCAGGTGAGCCGGCATGTCATCGGGGCCTTCCGCGTCATGTTCGTAGGGACCATTCTCCGGCGCGATCCGATCGAAGTAGGCCGTAATGTCGACACGCACTGTAGGGTCGGCGTTCTCCTGAATGAGAAGTGAAGCCGATGTGTGCCGGCAGAATACTGTCAGAAGCCCGGTCTGGATCTGCTGCTGCCGTACCCAGTCGCCGATCACAGACGTGCACTCGTAGAGCCCCTGGCCTCGGGTCGTGACCTGAAATGTGTGCGCTGACTGCTTCAATCTTTTCACCGCCTATTGGAAATCCTATCGGAAGAGAGGTCCTGCCCGTTGGATGAACCCCACACAAAGGCTCTCTTCCACATCTCGAGGGACCCACAAGTACGCATGCGAGTGTTGTGGTGAACGGGGGCGATTCTTTACAGTGGGCGAGCTGCATGCGGACGCGTAAAATCGAGCACGTCGCCAGGAGGTCAGGTGAAGATCGAGGAGAAGCGGGAATGCCTATGAGATGGAAGAGCGGGTACGGGGCGGCATTGGCGGTGGGGTTTCTCTTTACGGGAGCGAACGCACAGGAGAATCCGAAAGCGCTGCAGGTGGATTGGAACAAGGCGACGATGGTCTCGCGGACGACGCCTACGCTCCAGGTGGTGGTCAATCCTGAGCTGGTGCGCGGCTCTCAACTGCATGACTCGTCGTTCCGTTCGCTGCACGAGCTGGGAGCCGATTATGTCCGCTATGTTCCCTGGCTTCCGTACCCACGGATGGCCGTAGCGGAGCTGGAGCCACCCAAAGATGGCAAAACATCGTGGGATTTCTCGCATATCGATCCGATGCTCGAGGATTTTATGCGCGCCACGGAGGGGCATTCCGTCGTTCTGAATTTCAGCACCATTCCCGCATGGATGTTCAAGACGGAGAAGAAGGTCACCTATCCGGACGATCCCAACCAGGCGGTCTGGGATTACACCCAGGGAACAGAGCTACGCGACCCCTCAATGAAGGAAGTTGCCGATTATTACGCGCGTCTTTTGAGTTGGTACACCAAGGGCGGCTTTAAAGATGAGTTTGACCACTGGCATGAATCCGGCCACCACTACAAGATCGCGTACTGGGAGCTGCTCAACGAGATTGAAGCGGAGCACCATTGGACACCGGAACAGTACACAAGGTTCTATGACGTGGTTTCGTCCGCGATGCGCAAGGTAGATCCGGATCTCAAGTTCATGGCGTTGGCGCTGGCGGATCCAAGCCATCATCCGGAGATGTTCGAGTACTTTCTCAACCCCGCGCATCACTCCGGCGGAGCAACGTTGGATTTTATCTCCTACCACTTTTACGCGACACCCCGGAAAGAGGAGAACGAAGACAACTGGCAATATACGTTCTTTAATCAGGAGGAGGGATTTCTCAACACAGTGCGTTATGTGGAAGCGATCCGGAAACGCCTTTCTCCCACCACCAAGACGGATCTGGACGAACTGGGTGTGATCCTGGACGACGATCGTCCAGGGGCCAAGGAGATGATCGAGCCCGCCGGCTACTGGAATATGGCGGGAGCCCTGTATGCGGATCTCTATATTCAGCTAGCGCGAATGGGCATCGACGTCGCGGGCGAGTCGCAGCTTGTGGGCTATCCATCGCAGTATCCCAGCGTAAGCATGATCAACTACGTGACGGGAAATCCCAATGCGCGCTTCTGGGTGCTGAAACTGCTGAAAGATCACTTTGGTCCGGGAGATCGTCTGGTGCAGACGCAGGAGTCCAACGGCGATCTGACGGTGCAAGCCTTCAAGACTGCGCGTGGCAACTGCATCCTGGTGGTGAACAAGCGGCCCAGGAAGGCTACGCTCACGCTTCCGCAAGACTTCAATCCATCGCAGATGGATTTCGTGGCGCCGTCTACGGGGGACACGGGCGTCGCGCATAGGAGCTTGCAAGGCCGATCGATTGACCTGGAGCCGAATGAGGTTGCAGTGATTACGCAGTAGTCTGCTGGCCCTGCGATTGTGGAGCTCTCAACCCTTCTTGATTGCTGGAGTAAGCACGGATGGCACGAAACGAGTTGTGTGTGGCTGTATGTGGGATCGGCCTGGAAGCATACTGGTCGCAATTCGAGGGGCTGCGTTCCCGCCTGGAAGGCTATATCGCCCAGCTCGCGGATCATCTGGAAGACCGGGGAACGCGAGTGCAGAAACTGGGCATGGTGGATACGGTTGAGCGCGGACGCGCAGCCGGAGATGCCTGCCGCCATGCAGGTGCCGATCTGCTGTTGATCTACGTCTCGACCTACGCGCTCTCCAGCACTGTGCTGCCCATGGTTCAGCGCGCAAAGGTGCCCGTGCTTGTGCTGAACCTTCAGCCGAGCGCCGCAATCGATTACGAAGCGTTCAATCGGCTGCCGAGCCGAACTGCCATGACTGCAGAATGGCTGGCCTACTGCGCTGCCTGCCCGGTGCCGGAGATCGCGAATGTGTTGACCCGGGCCCGGCTGCCGTTTCATCAAGTCACGGGGGTACTTGGCGACGAGGCAACGTGGCTGGAGATCGACGAGTGGATACAGGCTGCGCGCGTGAAGAAGATGCTGGCCGATCAACGTATGGGCCTGCTGGGCCGCTACTACGGCGGAATGCTGGACATCATGACCGACCTGACGCAAGTATCGGTCACCTTCGGGAGCCACCTCGAACATCTTGAAGTAGACGAGCTCAGCGCCCTTCGCGCAGGAGTCACCGCTGAGGAGATCGGAGTGCGTGTGGAGGAATTCCGCGCTTGCTTCGACGTTCAGCCGGACTGCACCAGGGAGGCGTTGGAGCGAGCAGCGCGCACTTCCATAGCACTGGATCGCTTTGTCGGGCAGTATGACTTGCAATCGTTGGTCTACTACGCCACCGGCAAGGGCGTACCGCAGAACGAGGAAACACTCAGCTCGATCATCCTCGGCACCTCACTGCTGACGGCGCGTGGTATCCCCGTCGCAGGAGAGTACGAGGTGAAGAACGCGCTGGCCATGAAGATCCTCGATTGTCTCGGCGCGGGCGGCTCCTTTTCCGAGTACTACGCTCTCGATTTCAAGCTGGATCACGTGTTGATGGGCCACGACGGACCGGGGCATCTCGCAATCGCCGAGAGTAAGACGAAGGTGCGGCCTCTGCACGAGTATCACGGAAAGCTGGGCAGCGGCTTGTCAGTAGAGATGAGCGTGAAGCATGGCCCGGTGACTTTGCTGTCTGTCGTAGAAGATCCCAGGAATGGATTCAAGCTGCTGGTCGCGGAGGGCGAGTGTGTCCCGGGAGAGATTCTGCGCATCGGCAACACGAACAGCCATTACCGGTTTCCACTAGGGGCGCGAGGGTTCGTGGAGGCTTGGAATGTACAAGGCCCAGCGCATCACTGCGCCATCGGCCTGGGTCATCTCTCGCGGAAACTGAGCAAACTGGCGCGCTTGCTCGAAATTCCGATGGAACAAGTCTGCTAGGCCGAAGTGAACTTGCAGCCAGTGCGAAAGAACACCGTCACGCCGCGGAGAATTTCCGCATCCATTCCGATCATCGAACAATCGCCAGGGCGCGACCCACGGCGGCAAAGGCATTGAATGAACATCGCACGCTGGATGATCGGCTTCGTGGGACTCGCGGGCATGGGTGGCCTGCTGGTGGACTTCGTCCTCTGGGAGACGGCCAGGCAGCATATGAAGAACCCCAAGTGGCCTCCGCACGCGAAGTTCCATAATGCACAGGGCATCTTGCTCGGGCTCGGTTTAGGAGCGCTGACGCTGATTCTAGTCTGCGGCCCGCGCGGCTCCTCTCGTTCCGGTCTGCTGGAGGCGGCCGGCGCGGCATCACTCTACTGGCTGAGCATGCTGTTCGCATCCCTGTTTCCCGGAACGGCCTGGTCTGATCCGGAGTTTCGCTCGCGCACGCGCCTGATCATGGGGCTGCCTCCGCAACACGTGCTGGCGATGTTCCTCATCGCCTTGTTGGGAGCAGCTCTGGCCATCGGCCTGCGAACGTGAGCTCTCCGAAGCATGATTCTTGCGGCGGCCGGCGTGCATCTACATTCGAGATGCACCGAAGGGCTCGTCGGCGTTGAGGCCGGCGCGCATCCTCTGAGACGAAAGAAGACCGCAATGAATCAAAAAACGCTCACGCTGGCATTGCCAGACGGGTCGGCCGACGCCGCGCTCTACACCTCCAACAGTGGCGCGCCGCAGCCCGGAGTGTTGTTGCTTCCGGATGTCGGAGGACCACGGGAGGTCATCACCGAGCTGGCGTCGAGGATCGTGGCGCAGGGATATGTCGTGCTGGTGCCGAATCCGTTCTTCAGAACCAGCAAGCCGCCGGTCTTCTCCTTTCCTCGCAAA
>CBJOJD010000296.1:0-7249 GCA_966443485.1 uncultured bacterium
AAAAACAGTGGAGCTGGCAGTTTCCTCGCCGGAACTGCTGGTCCGCGTCAACTGCCAACGGATCGAATACCGCCCCATCGCTGGCACCCGCCCCCGCGGGGTAGACGAGCAAGCCGACGCCAAGCTCGCCGAAGAGATGTTGCACGACGACAAGGAGCGCGCAGAACATGTGATGCTCGTTGACTTAGGCCGGAACGACGTGGGCCGGGTCAGCCAGTATGGCTCCGTCAAAGTGGACCGGCTGATGTTCGTGGAACGCTACAGCCACGTCATGCACCTGGTGAGCACCATCGAGGGCAAGCTCAAGCCGGAGCTGAGTGCGGTCGACGCGCTGCGCGCCTGCTTCCCTGCCGGCACTCTCTCGGGAGCCCCTAAAGTGAGGGCCATGGAGATCATCGAAGAGCTCGAACCGGCACGGCGCGGCACCTACGGCGGCGCGGTTCTTTATGCGGATTTCTCCGGGAATCTGGACTCGTGCATCGCAATCCGCTCTCTCTTGGTGACCGGTGACAAGGGCTACGTGCAAGCTGGAGCCGGCATCGTTGCCGACTCCGTTCCTGAGCTCGAGCACCAGGAGTCGATGAACAAGGCACAGGCGGTGATTCGCGCCATTGAGCGCGCACAAGCTTTGTGAGCGGGCCGGCTCGGCTGAGAAGGCGGGTTTACATCCCACCGGATTTCGCTGGAACGTCGCGGCTCGGTCAGTAGCTGACAAAACTCTCGAACGGGCGAATCCAGGTAGAGGCGCATCTGAAGCAGCATAGGTCCGTTGAGGGCCTGATTTCTGCTACGGAGACCGGGCCAGATGCGCTCACCTTTTCGCCGAAAACAAAATCAAGCACCAGCGGCTCCAGCCGCGGCCCCGTCCCAGAAGAACCTGTCTCGCCCTTCTGCGGAAGAGATCTTCCGGCAAGTGGCGACCAACGCCCGTCAGGAACTGGATCGAACCACAACGGCTCTGGGTATCTCCGGCTTCGGCGGCGGAGCATTCATGGGTCTGTCGGCCCTGGGCACAGCCATCGTATTGGCGCGTCTAGGAGAATCACCCCTGGCCGAGATTCTCTCCCGCTGCCTGTACCCCCTGGGATTTATCGTCGTCATTCTCGGGCGCGCCCAGCTCTTTACGGAAAACACGCTCTATCCGGTGGCCCTGGTGCTGGCCGAAAAGCGCGAGTTCTGGAACACCGTGCGCCTGTGGGCAGTCGTGCTGCCCGCAAACGTTGCCGGAGCGCTGGCATTCTCCATGCTCGCTGCATGGACCACCGCCCTGAAGCCGGAGACGGTAATGGCTATGTCGCAGTTAGGCCTGAAGGCTCTGGCCCACCCAAGCTCGACCATCTTCTGGTCTGGGGTAATCGGGGGCTGGATCATCGCGCTCACGGCCTGGCTGGTCTCCGGCTCGCACTCCATCACCGGGTCGGTGATTCTCATTTGGCTCCTGACCTTCATCGTGGGCCTGGGAGATTTCGCGCATTGCATCGCGAGTTCCTGCGAGATCCTGGTGGCAGTACTTACCCACCGCGCGCCGTGGATGGCCTATCCCGCCTGGCTCTTCCCCGCCGTGGCTGGCAACATCTGCGGTGGCATTGGCTTGGTCACAATCCTCGAATACGGACAAGCCATCTATGCCAAGGACTCCAGCCCAGGGGAGGCTTTGAAGAAGGAGATCAATGAGGGCGACAAAGCAGCTTGAGCCGGTCTAGTCGCCGCTGAAGATGCGCCGGAAAAAGCCCCCCATGCGCTGGAAGAACCCTTTCTTCTTCCGCGTGGGCTCTGGAGCAGCAGGACCCGTACTTTTCGGCGATTGAGTTTCCTTCGTGGCAGCCTCGGCTGGAGGCGTGGCGATAGCTTGATCACTCGCCGCGGCATCCTGAGGTGGGTAGGTCAACGCGGTCGTCACTTGCTGCGGCGTAGTGGCCCGATTCTGCGTCGTGGCTGGTGGGGCGGGTGGATGTCCGATCTGCAGGGGAACTAGACCGGCGCTTTCATCCGCGGGGAAGTCGTTGGTCCCCGGGCGCGCCGAAGCTGGGCAACCGCAGGGTTCCTTTTCGTTGTCGACGACCTCGTTGAGCTTGCCGTTCTGAAACATCACGCGCTGGCCGGGCTGAACCCGGTAGGCGCCGCCATCGAAGACACTACTGACCAGTACGTACGGGGCGCGCTCTCCTGGGTTGTCGATGCAGGTGTCGCCATGTTCGCCCAGGCGTACCTTCACTTCCACCGCACCGGGACCGGCAATGAGAATGCGGAAGTCTGGGGTGATCAAGACGTCGGAGTTGCGCCCGGCTGCAAAGCTGGTCTCCACGGCGCCGTGGTCCATCGCCATCATCAAGCCCGGGGTCTCGCCCGCGGGCACGCTGGCGTCCGCCGAAAGCGTCACCGCGGTGGAGGGGCAGATATGCATCACCCCACGTCGGGGGAGAATCACGTTGGTAGTCTGGCCGCCTGTAGTTACGGTTCCGTTCTTGAGGATGAACGTGGTGCCCTTCGTCACCTGGAGCGATCCAACGACTTTGGCCTGATCGCGATTGGATGCCTCGATCGGCACGATGGCCAGAGGATTGAGGTCCGAAGCAGCTTCCGCAGGGGCTGTCTGCGCGTGAACCAAGCCTCCCGCTGCCGCCAGCCAGACGCTCACAGCAGCCATGGCCGCGAGGCAAGACGGCTTCCGTAAGAGTCGTTGTCGAACACGTGTGCCGCCCCGGCGTCGGCTGATCCTCATCGATTGCTCCCCGGCCTTTTACATCGCGAGAAAATTGCGAATCATCTCCCGGCCGCCTTGGGTGAGCACGCTTTCGGGATGGAACTGAACGCCCTCCACGGGAAGAGTGCGGTGGCGCAGCCCCATAATGACTGACTCAGGCTTACCCTTCGGACCCGCTTCCACGGAGCGAGCCGTCACCGTGAGTTCGGCGGGCAACGAGTTCTCCGCCACGATAAGGGAGTGGTATCGAGTACAGGTGAGGGGGGTGGGCAGTCCAGCAAAAATGCCCTTTCCATCGTGCTCAACCGGGCTCGTTTTTCCGTGCATCAAGTGCTTGGCGCGAACGACATCCCCCCCAAACGCCTCCCCGATGGCCTGGTGCCCGAGGCACACGCCAAAAATTGGTACCTTCCCTGCCATCCGCTTTATCAGGGGAATCAAAATACCTGCTTCCGCGGGAGTGCAGGGCCCGGGCGAGAGCAAGATTCGCTCCGGCTTCATCTCTTCCACCTGCTCGACCGTCAGTTCGTCGTTGCGGTAAACCTCGGTCTCAGCGCCCAGTTCTCCCAGGTACTGGACAAGGTTGTAGGTGAAGGAATCGTAGTTATCGAGCACGAAGATCATTTAAAGCCAGTGTAGCGCGTGCGTGGCGAGCGGCCTGCGCCTCCCGAGGGCGGAAGGCCTTCAAAAACCTGCTTGACATTCCCTGTCGAGCCGCTCAATATATGTCGTATACGACGTTTCGTACACGACGGAGATGACATGGCGCTCGACATTCAGGCAGGCATCACGTATTCCTGGGAGATCCTTGGCTTGGTTTGGCTGGTGGGGTTGGCCTTCAGCAAGCGAGTTGTACGCTCGCAGCCCTCCGGCGCTCGCATGTTCCACATTGCCGTTACTCTGCTCGGATTTTCCTTGATGTTCGCGCGGTATTTCCACCAGGGCTGGCTGGCAACGCGCATTCTTCCAAATGCGCAGTGGCTGGGGTTGACTGGACTGGCCATCACCGTTGCAGGCTGCCTGTTCGCGATTTGGGCCCGTATCACGCTGGGAGGAAATTGGAGCGGTCGCGCAACCGTGAAGGCGGACCACACCCTGATCACAACCGGGCCTTATGCACTGGCTCGCCACCCGATCTACACCGGACTGCTGGTGGGTTCGGTAGGATCTGCACTGGCCGTGGGTGAGGCTCGCTGTCTGCTGGGGTTCGTTCTTCTCCTGCTTGGCTTTGCCGTGAAAATGAGCCAGGAAGAGAAGCTGATGATGGAGACCTTCCCCAGCGAATATCCCGCCTATCGGCAGCATGTCAAAGCACTCATCCCTGGAGTAGTTTGAGAGCATGGCGGAGAGAGATCGCGAAACAATTTTGCAGGAGATTGCCGCCCAGACGGAGCGCATGGAGCAGGATCTGAGTGCCATCCGCCGTACCCTGCGCCGACCTCTGGAGGCGGAGATTGCCCGCGGCAATTTGACTGCACCGCAGAAAGCCGCTATGCGGGTCATCGTCCGCACTCCTGGAATCGCGCTCAAGGACTTGAGCAAAGAGCTCAATCTGGCTCACTCCACGGTGAGCGGCATCGCGGACCGCCTGGCGAAAAATGGCCTGGTAGAACGACGCCCAGATCCTCAGGATCGGCGCAGCTGCTGCATTTATCCCACGGATGTGGTGAACGACTTCGTCCGGGAGCAGATTCCGGCATTGACGCGAGGGCCGCTCCACGCAGCTCTGGAGCGAGCTACACCTGAGGAGAGAGCGTCGATCGAACATGGGTTGCGGCGTCTGCGCGAGTTGCTGGACAGCAATACCTCTTCATTGTGAGAAGCCGTCCGGCGATCATTCAAAACCAAGCCATCGTTTGTATGAGATCAAAGATCACCGCAAAAGCGCATGCGTGCGTACAACGGAAGTTGACGACATACCTTCCAAGGGTTCGGACGAGAAACGTAATCACACGAGAGGTATGTCATGGGACTGATCACACCCAACGATTTTCCGAATTTGCGGGAACTGTACACCGCTCAACTTCGCTATCTTCTTTCCACTGAAAACCAGATTGTCAAAGGTCTCCCGGCCATGATCGAGCATTCCGATGACACGCAGCTGAAGCAGGCATTTCAATCGCATCTGCAGGAGACCCAGCAGCACGTTACCCGCTTGGAAGGTCTGCTGAGCGAGCTGGAGGCGGGCGCGGATGACAAGAAGGATCCCATTCTCACCGCGATCGTCGGGTCAGGTGAAAACATCACCAAGGAAACCGAAACCGGTCCAGTGCGTGACGCAGGTTTGATCGCGACGGCGCAGAAGATCGAGCACTACGAGATGGCATCCTATGGCAGCGCGCGCGACTGGGCCAAGCAACTTGGCCTGACGAACCATGCTTCAGTCCTGCAGAAGACGCTCGATGAAGAGAAGCACGCCGACGCCCTGCTGACCCAGATTTCACAACGGACGAATTCGTCAGCGTCAGCCGTAGCAGCCTGATTGCAATTGTGCATAGCCGACCAACTCAGCTGGGCCGAGTCGCCAAAGCACGATTCGGCCCCAAACCCCTCCTGCACACTGGCTGAATCAAGGTCATCATTACAGATTCATCCAGCTGCGCAAACGAACCGCTTATGACCCAAGCTGAAGTTCCAATTCCCGATTCAATGGCCGTGCCTCTGGACGAGATCGCTGAAGGCGTGCCCGGGCTGCGAATTGCATTTGTACATGTGTTCGCAGTGGTGCATGCCACTGGGGCATGGACGTTGATCGATGCGGGCATTCCCTACGCCACCCGACTGATCCGAAGCTGGGCGGAACGTCACTTCAGTGCGCCACCGACAGTAATGCGGTCGCACGGAACGAGTTCTCAATTCCAATTGCGCGCACGATGGCCCTGAAGGACGCGGCAGAGGGCCACCGGCTTGCGGAAAAAGGCGGGGTGGCGGGGAAGATCATTCTCGTGCCCTGATCCTATCGGGCAAATCCGAGCGACGGCTGAGATCCCAGGAAGTCTTCCATTTATGATGGTGCTTCCGTTAGGAGGGCTATTCAGCCAAATGCGTAAACGCATTCCCATCTTTGTCCTTATGGCGGCCAGCGCGCTGTCTGCTCAGTCAGTTCCTTTCAAGCCCGGCTCATCGTGGGTCGGCACTTGGGCCACATCGGCGTTTGATGGCGACCCCTGGCACACGGTGCCGACTCTGGTTGACTCCACGCTCCGGGAAGTAGTGCATACCTCGATCGCAGGCAAAGAGATCCGCGTGCGCCTCAGCAACGAGTTCGGTACCGAGCCGCTGCGGGTGGATGCAGCCACCGTGGCGCTTAGCACCACCACCAGCAGCGTTGACCCGGGCTCTCTACATGCATTAGCGTTCAACGGTTCGCCGGCAATCGTCATTCCTCCGGGAGCCGAAGTTCTCTCCGACCCCGTGGCAATGTCACTCCCTGCCTTCTCGAACCTGGCGATAAGCCTCTATCTGCCTCTGCAGCAGGTGAGCGCTGTCTCCGTCCATTCCAGCGCCCAGCAGGACAACTACATTGCAACGGGCAACCATGTGCAATCGCCCACGCTCGATTCAGCCGTGGTGGTGCCCTCGTGGTACTTCGTCAAGGGCGTGGACGTAGAGCGGACCGATGCGCAACAGGGAGCCGTGGTGGCCTTTGGCGACTCCATCACGGACGGTGCGCTGGCCACGGAAAATGCAAATCACCGCTGGCCTGACTACCTGGCCACCCGCCTCCACGACAATCCGGCCACCGCTTCCTTGTCGGTGCTGGACGAGGGCATTGGCGGCAATTGCGTCTTGATGCACTGCATTGGGCCCAACGCTCTGGCCCGCTTTGACCGCGATGTTCTCTCCCAGGCTGGGGTCAAATACGTCATTGTGCTTGAAAGCATCAACGACATTGGTTCATTGCACAATCCCAACCGGCCGGAGTACAAGCTCACGGCGGAAGACCTGGAGCAAGGTCTAGCACAGCTCGTGGCCCGCGCTCATGAACACGGGATCAAGGTCTTCGGTGCCACTCTAACTCCCTACAAGGGTGCTGGATACTTCACGGAAAAAGGTGAAGAGATCCGGGAAGCGGTCAATCGTTGGATTCTGACGAGCGGGACCTTTGATGGCACGATCGATTTCGATAAAGTCACCCGCGATCCTGCCAATCCCCTCACGTTTGCGCCTCAATACGATAGCGGCGACCATTTGCATCCAAAGGACGCTGGCTATGCTGCGATGGCTGGCGCCATTGACCTGTCCCTGTTCCGATAACTACATGCCCGATGCCGCCCTGCGACATCGGGCAGTCTTCCCTTCCCCTAAAAACAAGAACCGCGATATCGGACAGTACTACGCGACAACTCGCGTGCGATAATTGCCTCGCGTTAACCTGATCGAAGTAACACGAGGAGAAGTTTGCATGCGCATCGGATTCTTGGCTCTCCCGCTCCTGATCTCCCTCTCCACAGCCGCCGCAACCGCTCAGCCTGAGCCGAAAGCGGCTCACGCTGACATTGTGAACAGCCAAGGCGCAAAGATTGGATCGGCGCGAATCTCATC
>CBJOJD010000297.1:0-7240 GCA_966443485.1 uncultured bacterium
AACTCGCGGTGAGTCTTGCCCTTAATTCTGTTCGGCTGAACACCTTGAAGCTGCGGCTTCAGACGGGACGGAACAGCGTTCCCCTGGCGGGACGGGCACTGGCGGTTTGTGAACTTTCAGTATCGTTACCCTATCAAAACAGATTTGATTACGATACTGAAGTCCAGGCCTCCCTGCTCGGCGCTTCGCCCTTCGCACAAGAAGTAGTAGGGCGTGGCCCAACAGCAGAGTTCAAATTCAACAACAACTACCGTTACGTTGAATAGCCGCCCTGCAAACATCCCTGGAGGCCAACTCCTTCACGACGCAGGGATCAATCATCAGTGGATCAGTACGCCCGATGGCACTGACGTTGGGATGGGCACCGCAAAAGGCGTGCCGCCGCTGCGCAGTTGGCCAACAGCCTCGAAATCTGGTTTATTCCTGAACCACTCTGCCCTAGCAAACAGTCGCATTATTGAACGGTGATGGAGACGCTTGTCGACGCAGTGATCTTGGCGTTCCCTGTGTCTGTACCCGTGATCGCAAACGTGTAATTGCCCGGGGTAGTTGCCGAAGTGCTCGGTTGCGTCGGTTGGCTCGGCGAACTTCCACTGGAGCCCCCGCCGCCACAGCCGCTTGCTCCCGCGATGATGGCGACGAACAATAGCAGTAGCATCCAGGACCAACGGCGATGGCGCGATGGGATACCGATCATAAATAGCAGGCCGAGCGCTGAGCCACCACTCAGCACCCAGGACAGCGGCCTGGCAAGAGACGCCGACGAGGCCGATGTGGTTTTCACCGTGATCGTGGTCGTCCCCGTACCAGCTGAGGATAAGGTCAGGGTCGTTGGACTTAAGGTGCAGCTAGGCACACTTTGCGCACCTGCAGGTGAGGCGGTGAGAGCACAAGTCAAGCTCATCGTCCCGCTATAGCTGCTCCCGGCTGTGAAGCTGACCGTTGCAGTCGCACTTGATCCCGGAGTAACCGGAGCGGGGGGGGTAGGTGGGGCTATCACAACCACGGCGACCGTCACCACCGTGGTCTTTGTCACTCCCGCGTAGTTCGAGTCTCCGGAATACGCGGCTGTCAACGTATTTGCTCCTGTGCCAAGAGCTCCTGCCGGCACCGTGAAGCTGACGGAGCCGTTTGATAACGTCTGCTGAGCACTGTAGGAGCCGCTCGACAAACTAACCATTCCGGTTGGGATGGGCTGCCCATTGACGGCCGTCAAGGCAACTGCGACTGTCACGCTTTGCAGATCCGTAATCGAAGCTGCAGAAGGTGTCACTTCGACGGTCGGTACAGAAGGACCGACGGCTACTACAACAACCGAACCCAATCCAGTCGCTTGTGTGTACATACCCGAAGCAGCGGAATCAGGAGCGTACGTCGCTGTCAGTGTATCGGACCCGGCGGACAGAATTCCTCCAGGAATGTTGATGCTAGCGCCTCCACTGTTCAATGAGATCGCACCGGAGGAGTAGGATCCGCTGCTCAGCGTGACGGAACCGGTCGGCGTAGGATTAGCACTTCCGCCACTCACCTGAATCGTCACTTGAAGAGGCTGTGCCGTCGTGATGCTGGAAGCCAACGGTGTTACCGTCACCAGCGGCGGACCCGATTGCGCGGTCAATGGTACGGTTGCGGAGACGCTTGCCGCATAGCTGGTGTCTCCTGCATAGCTGGCGTCCACATTGTGCGTACCTTGGCCCAGCGGCGAGAGGCCGCTGGCGCTTGCAGTTGCAGACTGGGCCAATTGCGACGCCAAGACGGTCAGGACATCATTGCCATTGCCGTAGCTGATCGCAGCCAGATCCGGGATACCATCGCCAGTGAAATCACCGGCAGCGATGAATAATGGTGGGTTTGCCAGCGGCACGCTTGCGCTGCTAGTAAACGTTCCATCGCCATTGCCCAGCCAGACAATCACTTGATTGCTGTTGCCGTTAGCAGTCGCCAAATCCGTGATGCCATCCCCGTTGAAGTCAAGTGCCTGAATTGACTGTGAGTCGAAGTTGGTGGTTGGACCTGTCTTTGCAGCGAAGGTCCCGTCGCCGTTACCCAATAGGATCTGAATCGACGACCAGGCTACGACGGCTAGGTCAGCCTTTCCGTCCCTATTGAAATCTCCGACCGCGATGGAATTCGCCGAGTACGGAAGTGAGGCGCTTGTGGCTGCAGAGAATGTCCCATCTCCATTGCCGAGAAGAATGGATATGCTCCCGGAAAAGGAGTTCGACGCCGCCAAGTCCAACACTCCATCGCCATTGAAGTCGGCGGCGACAATCATGTTTGCACCTCCCGCAATCTGCGGATTCTGGGAACTAGGTGTGAACGTCCCATCTCCGTTGCCGAGAAGAATGGTCATGGGACTGTTCCAGCCATTTACGACCGCGATGTCTTGAACGCCGTCTTCATTGAAGTCGCCAACCACAGCTGCCACTGGGTTAACTCCGGCTTGTGGGCTCAAATTGTTCGGTGTAAATGTGCCGTCGCCTTTGCCCATCAGGATGACTACAGAACCATTGCTGGTAAGAACGGCCAAATCCGTGGTGCCATTGTGATCGAAATCTCCCGTGACCACAAACGTTGCGGCTCCTCCGACATTGATCGGACTCGATGCGGACGGGGTGAACGTACCGTCTCCGTTACCCAGCAAGATCATTACACCCTGAATGCTGCTCCAAAATTGATTTCCAACCGCGACATCCAGGATCCCGTCGCCGTTGAAGTCGCCTACGGCGATCGACACCGGAACTGAACTCAGATTCATCCCGCTAAGAGCCTGCATCGTGAATGTAGTGGAAGAGTGCTGGAGCTTCGCACTCCCGACTTCAAAGTTGCCGTCAGTGGCATCCAAGAAAGAAACAGTTCCGCTTGGTGAAACAGCGCCGTTCCCGGTCACCGTTGCTGTCAACGTGTAATTGCCCTGACTGCCGCTCTGGGCCATGGTGGTTGTCGACGCCGCTGAAGCGTTCACCGTCAAGCTCGCACTATCAGAGCTGCTGGTCGAATTGCTACGTGTACCTGCAAAGATTGCCTGGTAACTATGTATGCCCATCCCTGGGATGAAACTGAAGGTCGCATTTCCGGTGCTGGTCAATTGCGCGCTGCCGATGAGGTGAGATCCGCTGCAATCGCTCGCCGCAGCATCGCAGAAGTTCACCTGCCCCACCGTTAATGCAGTGGACCCGGCATCGACGGCTGCTGTGAGTGTTACCTTCGCTCCCGCATTGACTGTCGTAACTGCATTTCCTCCGGAGGACACGGCAAGAGTCGTGGAGGTCGCCACCGGAGCGGAATTTACGTTGACTTGAATGGTCGTCGAAGCGACTATCGTGCCCGATGTTCCGGTGATCGTCACAACGGATGGGCTGGTGGTTATCGCCGCCGTATTGCTGGCCGTGAAGCTAACCACAGTTGATGACTTGGTGGAAGAAGTCGCTGTCCATGTTGGCGAGATCGTCGCGGTTACCCCTGCCGGTAGACCGGCTGCGGAGAGGCTGACACTGCCACTGAACCCGTTCTGTGACATCAGGGAAATTGTCGAATTCTCCGAGCTACCTGGGTTGAGGTAGATCGCGGCAGGCGCGTTCGAAAGCGTGAAACCAGAAGCATTAACAGTCAGGTTGAGCGTGGTCGATGCCGAAAGACTGCCTGAAGTGCCGGTGATCGTAACAGTAGAAGTGCCGGAGGCGGCGGAGCCATCGGCGGTCAGAGTCAATGTCGTGGTGCTGCTAGCAGGATTGGGAGAAAAGGACGCTGTCACTCCAGAAGGCAATCCTGTAGCCGCAAAACTCACATCTCCACTGAATCCATACTGAGGCTGTATTTGGATGGTCGAAGTCCCAGAGGCTCCTTGATTGATAGACAGGTAACTCTGGTAATTCCATAAAGTGAAACTCTCGGCGGCAATTCCCAACGTAAAGGTGGTGGACGCGGTCTGACTCCCCGAAGTTCCGGTGATTGTGATTGTGTAGTTTCCGATAACAGCCGAATTGCTTACAGACAATGTAAGAACGCTACTATTGCCAGCAGAAACTGGGTTTGGAGAGAGCGAAGCAGTCACACCATCCGGAAGTCCGGAAACCGCCAGTGTGATCGGGTCCGTGAATCCATATTGCGGATAGGTCCATGCATAGATCGTTCCAGAAGAGCCTTGACCAATGGTGACTGCGCCCCAACTGTTCAGCGTAAACGTCGGAACATGCACTCCGAGATTGAACGTGGTTTGCACACTGGTTCCACCCGATACGCCCGTGATGGTAACGGCCGCAGGAGTGGTTGTAGGGGCAGCTGACGCGTCCGCAGTCAGGATCATGGTCGTGCTGCCGGTGGTCGGATTCGGAGCAAAGGTTGCGGTCACGCCAGTGGGCAAGCCCGATGCGGAGAGCGTGACTCCTCCCGCGAATCCATACTGGGGATTGATCCAGACGCTGTAGGAACTAGTTGTTCCTTGGCCCACATCGATGTTGCCGTACGTACTGATGGTGAACGTCGGAGCATGGATTCCCAGGGTGAATGTAGTGGTCACGGTCTGCGAGCCTGATGTCCCAGTGACGGTGACAGTGTATGTCCCTACTGGTGCCGAGGCTCCGGCGGTGAGCGTCAAGATGCTGCCGTAGTAGCCGTTGGAGGTCGCCGGATTAGGATTGAACGACCCCGTAACGCCGGTAGGCAGTCCGGAAACAGAAAGGGTGATGTTACTTGAAAATCCGTACTGCGGATAGATATTGATGCTTGTTGTGGAACTTGTTCCTTGTCCCATATCGACGTTCCAGCCGGATAATGTGAAGGTTGGGACATGGACAGTGAGCGCGAAGCTGCTGGTGGCTGTGAGCGATCCTGACTTTCCGGTGATCGTAACAGTGTATTGTCCGGCCTGGGTCGAATTGGCTGCTGAAAATGTAATGCCTGAGTAGCCGGTCGAGGGATTCGGAGAGAAAGTGGCGGTCACGCCCGATGGCAAGCCCGATGCGCTGAGGGTCACGCTTCCGGAGAACCCGTACTGTGGATTCACATAGACGGACGAGGTGGCCGAACCTCCCTGGCCGATATCCACATTCCACCCACCAGAAAGGGTGAATGTGGGAGCATAGATACCAAGATTGAGCGTCGTGGTTACGGTCTGAGAACCTGAAGTCCCCTTAATGGTGAGGGTGTATTGTCCGGTTGGCGCTGAACTGGTAGCCGACAAGGTGAGAGCGCTGCTGTTCGTCGTTGGATTCGGACTCCAGAGGGCCGTCACTCCGCTCGGCAACCCCGAAACGGACATGGTCACGCTTCCACTGAAGCCATATTCGCGGTTGACGGTAACATAGCCTGTCGCCGAACTACCCTGGCCGACACTGAGCGACCCTGGGCTATAGAGGGTGAAGGTCGGGCCGAAGACGCCCAATGTCAGAGTGGCAGAAGCGGTCAGGGAACCGGAGGTGCCTGTGATCGTTAGCGGATAAGTTCCGGTCGCGACATTGCTGCCAACGGTCAAGCTCAGAGTGCTGTTGCTATTAGCCGGGTTCGGGCTAAAAGATGCGGTGACGCCGGAAGGCAGCCCGGCGACCGACAAAGTGACATTGCCGTTGAAGCCATACTGTGGGTTTATGAAGAGGTAGGCCGTTCCCGAGGTTCCTTGCCCCAAATCCACCTCTGTTTGTGTGGAGATGGTGAAACTTGGTTCGTGAATGACCAAGGTGAGACTCGTTGTCTCGGTCACAGTTCCGGAAGTGCCTGTGATCGTCAGAGTGCTTGTGCCGGGCGTTGCAGAACTGCTCACTGACAGCGTAAGGACGCTTGATCCCGATGTTGGATTGGTGCCCCACGAAGCTGTGACCCCACTGGGAAGCCCAGAGACGGAGAGATTTACATTCCCCGTAAAACCAAACTCCGGCATCACCGAAATCGTCGAGTTCCCTGAAGCACCTTGCCCGATCACCACATAGCTCGGCGAAGCTGAGAGGGCAAAATCGGGGGTATGCACTGTCAGACTGAAGCTGGTGGTCGCAGTCGAAGTGCCCGACGTACCTGTGACGTTCACAGTGGTCGTCGTGTTGGCAGCGGAACTGTCGGCCGTAAGGGTTAATACACTGGCGTCGGCGGTCGGATTCGTACCCCAGGACGCAGTGACTCCGCTGGGCAACGTGGACGTGATCGCCAGGCTCACTTTGTCGGTGAATCCGCCTGCATCCGTCACCTTCAGCGTAGTCGTACCCGATCCCCCCGGATTGACACTCACCGTTCTCGATGAGCTGAGAAGCCAGAATCCGGGCTGCTGAGGGCCCGCTAACTCGTCTATCAGAGCTTGGCCGTTCGCACTTCCCCAACCCGTGACTAGATCGTATCCAGTGGCTGTGCTAAACCAGGTCAACTGGTTTTCCGTATCGTTGTTCCCCGACGTAATGTCGTGAAAATCATTGCTGTAGTTAGCCCCTGCCCCAATGGAGTAGAGGGCCGGGTTAATGAAACCGAGTCCACCGTTGGTGGCAGTGCCTGCCTCTACCGCTTGCTGGTCAACTAACGCCATGAATCCAGCCCAGCGCGGAGCGGCAAAACTGGTGCCCGCTCCTCCCGTGAAACAGAAGCCGATGGTGCAGAGATAATTGTCGAAGTCTCCTTCCATTGCGACATCGGGAACGTTCCGTAGAGTGCTGGACCCGCCATTCAGGGTGTTGGCCACGCCGGATTGCCAGCTTGGCAATGTGATTCCATCCGGGCTGATGCCTCCACCGCTACCCCATCCATAGGAATTCCAAGCAGTTTCAGACTGCCATGCTCCGCCAGCCCCGCTCGTTACGAGATGAGTTCCACCCACGGCGGTTACGTACGCGTCTTCTTGGGGATAGAAATACGGGCTGACCGTCGCATCGAAAGCTCCTGAGTCCCCAGATGCCGTGAAGAAGCTTTGTCCCTGGGCCGCGAATTCCTGGAAGAAAACGTCGGCCGAATCAGGATCGTCTGGCGTCCAAGACCAAGAACAGCTCAATTGCTTGGCGATATTCTCCGAAGCCATGGAACTGAGTATGTCCACATCGCTTGAGCCGATATAGACCCGGACTTGGTCCAGTCCCGGAGCCATGCCGATTGCCTGAACAATGTCCAATACTTGTTCTGCATCGTCCATGTGGCCCAGACTGTCGGGAGTGGGCAATCCGGTAACCCCATCCAACAGGACCTTATTGACTGGCACTCCATACGACTGACCCGCGCTGCTAAATGTCAGGTCTACATCGCTATGGTCGTAGCCATCGAAATCGAGAAT
>CBJOJD010000298.1:0-7231 GCA_966443485.1 uncultured bacterium
CTGATTGCCAAAGATGCTGATAAAAGACATAGCGCAACTTCAGTCTAGAGCATCATTGACCCTCAGTTGTCGGCCACTTCCCGCCGGACATTGGGACGCGGGCTTCCGGGGCAGGGAAGCGGAGCGCTGAACCGATCCTGCCCCGCCCGCAAAGTTGGCAGTGATCCGATCAGATCGGGAGGGCTACCTGCGCCTGCGTGCCTTCACGAGAGCTTATAGCCCAGTCCGGTGAGCACTCCGCGCATGTATGCGAAGCTCTCGATGACCCCGGGCATGGGATCGTCAGCGTGAATCTCATATTCCAGGTCGACGAAGCCCTTGTACTGGATCGCCGCCAGAGCCTGAAAGATCTCGCGGATGGGCAGAATCCCCTCTCCCACTGCTACCTGGCTCTCCTTGCTTGAGAAGCTTGTCAGGTCTTTCATGTGGACATTGAAGAGCCGGGCTCCCGCCTTGTGAATAGCCTCCGCCACATCGGTGCCGGCGCGCACGGTATGGCCCACATCGATGCAGCAGCCCATGTGCTCATCCAGATGATCCACGGCCTTCAGCACGTCCAGCGGGCTCGGCCACACCTTATCCTCCGGCCCATGGTTGTGGATGGCGATGCGAATGTCGTACTCCTTGGCCAGCTGTGCGATCCGGGGCAGCACCTCCGGCGTAGGATCGCCCGCCACAATCAGAGGGATGTTGGCTCGCTTGCAGTATTCAAACGGAGCACGCAGGCTGGCCTCGTCATCCTTGCGGAAATAGATGGCTCCTGCGGCGTGCAGATGGATGCCGTTGGTGCTGTAGTCAGCCACGGCCTGAGCCTCCTCCGCGGCATCCATCGGCAGGTGATCCTTCACGTCCTTGGCATTCAGCTCGGTCACCCGCAACTGCTTCATGAACCCGATCATCTGGGCTCGCGTGAAGTTGCGGAACGTGTAGCTGGCCAATCCCAGGCGAATAGGACACGGTCGGCCCGTCTCCTCCGCAGGACTCGCCATACTTTCCCGCGGAACCGCCGCCGCAGCTGCCGCCATACCTGCCGTGCCTAAAAACGTGCGTCGAGAAATCGCTGAAGCCATCCCTACCCCTCAAATGGTGAATTGCCGGGATGCCCGCCACCTGTATTTGCGAGCAGCCCCGATCTGCCAGGCATTCGAAGACAGCTGGCCCTCTGATCGCTGTTGCCGTAGACCTGCTGCGATCGTCAGGCCAGGCCGGCTCGCATCCTCAGCCGGCCCGTTCGCGCAGGAACGACTTGGCTCAGGATGGAGGCCGTCAACTAAATCTTCGGTTCCCAGCCTGACTCGTACTTCCTTCCCCAGTGCTGCATCGCCTCTTGATCGTTCACGATCTTGCCGTCGCTCGTGTTCAGGTTCAGCACGCGATTGACCTCCCACGCCACATTGGAAAGCTGCAGCATGGTGACCGCGACATTGCCCACCTCGATCGGTGCGCGCAGCTTCTCGCCCTTCTTGATCGCAGCGATGAAGTTGGCAAAGTGCGCGTCGGTCATCGAGTCGCGTCCTGTCAGGTCGGAAGACGAGGTCTTCTCCTCGCTGGCCTTGAACTCCTTGGTCTTATTGCCCTTCAGGTCGTAAACCTCGTATCCATCGCGATCGACTAGCACCGTTCCCGTAGTGCCCATAATGGTCGCGCCGCGATCGCGCCCGTAATACTTCATGCCCTGGCAGGATTTGCCCTCCCAGGTGATCATCTTTCCGGGATAGTTAAAGCTGGTCACCAGCGTGTCGTAGAACTGCCAATCATCTTTGAAGTGATAGCGGCCACCGGATGCGCTGATGCTCTGTGGGTAATCCACTCCCAGCGCCCAGCGGCAAACATCTACCTCATGCGTTCCGTTGTTGAGCGTCTCGCCCGTGCCCCAAATCCGGAACCAGTGCCAGTTGTAGGGCTGCACGTTGTCTCGGTACGCCTGGCGCGGCGCTGGACCCTGCCATAGATCCCAATCCAACTACTCCTGCACGGTAGCTTCCTTGCCGTGCCCGATCGACTTGCGAATGTTGCTATACCAGCACGGCGCGAAGTAGGCATCGCCGATAAGGCCATCGTGGATGCGGTCGACAATCTCGATGGTGTGCGGAGACGACCGTTGCTGGGTGCCCATCTGCACCAGCTTGCCGTATTTGCGCTGCGCCGCTACCAGCAAGGCTCCCTCCGCAGGGTTGTGGCTGCACGGCTTCTCGACGTAGACATGCTTGCCGGCCTTCAATCCCAGAATGGCCATGGGGGCGTGCCAGTGGTCGGGCGTCGCGATCGTGATCGCATCCACTTCCTTCAGCGCCAGGATCTTGCGAAAATCCTTCTCCATCTTGGGAGCTTCGCCCATCTCCTGCTCGGTATCCGCGGCGAACTTCTTGAGGGTGTTGCTGTCTACATCGCATACATACGAAATGCGGGCCGCAGCCTTGTTGGCCTTGAGCGCCGACAAATGGGCATAGGCGCGCCCGTGTAACCCAATCACGGCAAAATTCAGCCGGTCGTTCGACCCCATGATCTGGCCGTAGCTCTTGGCTGTGGAGGCAATCGCCAAACTGGCAGCCCCGCGTGCCGCCGTATCAAGAAATTTCCGCCGAGTAATCAAATGTCTCCTCCGTCCGGCCAGGGGAGGCCGGTCTTTCGGTCTTCATCCAGGCAACTGCCCCTGGGATGCTTCAACTGAGATTCAAGTTCAGGAGTGGAACACGCGTTTCCTAAAGCTGCGCGGGACGCCACGATTCATCGCACGCGTTAACCCCGCTCTTCGACAACGAAGTATCATAAACACACTCCGGGGAGTTTTGGCTCGAGGTTACGGACAGGAACAAACGTGATCGAGATTCACTACCATCTTCTCTTTGCCACCGACGACGGCCCGCGCGACGTGGAAGCGTCCATCGCCCTCGCCGAGGCGTCCATTGCAGAAGGCGTCACGCACATCGTCGCCACCCCTCACGCCAACGACCACCATCGCTTTGTGCCCGAGGCCAATCACGAAAAGCTCAACCAGATCCAGGAGCGAGTTGGCGACCGCCTCACCCTTGGCCTGGGCTGCGACTTCCATCTCTCCTTCGACAACATCGAAGATTTGCGCCACACTCCCCGCAAGTACACCATCAACGGTCATCGATACCTGCTCGTCGAATTTCCCGACTACGGCATCGCTCCCAACTCCACGGAGACCTTCAGCGAAATGCTGGCCTCCGGGTTGGTCCCCATCATCACTCATCCGGAGCGCAATCTCACTCTGCAGGCCGACCCTGGACGTCTCGCAGAATGGCTGGAGAAGGGCTGCATCGTGCAGATCACCGCTGCATCCTTGACCGGCCGCTTCGGCCGTCGTGCGGAAACCGTGGCTAAGGAACTGCTGAAAGACGGGTGGGTGCACCTCATCGCCAGCGACGCCCACAGCCTCGATAAACGTCCTCCCAGCCTGCGCGAAGCCCATCGCTGGGTGAGCGATCATTACAGTCCCGACACGGCCGATCGACTCTGTCTCCATGCTCCTAGCGCCGTCTTCTACGGCGAGCCTCTCCCGCCCTCTCAAGATCCAGGCTCGCTCGATAAGAAGTCATCCGGCGGCATTCTCCGCCGCTTCTTCCAGCGCTGAAACAAATCGGCTCAGGTATGCACAGGGGCACGCGCCTGAATACCTCGCCGTTAATCCTGCCTAAAATCTTTTCCCATTCTTTGTTGTCAGGCTGCACTTGACAGGGCGTGAGTTGTGTTATGCTCGTGGCAATTCAAACGGATATCTGGGATCGGTTTTCTCTCACAGGGCTCTGCGGGAATGCGCGATACTCTGCGCGCCGCAACTCCATCCCATATCCCACCTCTGACCTGGGCACACCGCGCTGGAGACTTGCGGTCTTCCGCAGCGGTTGAATTGAACAGTTCCACAAGCCCTGCTAAGTCAGAATGGCGAAGCCTTACGCATTTTCGGCACGGGTCTTCCTGGTCGTGCGTATTGCTCAGCCTTACCCTGCGGGCCTTTGTTCCGATCTTTTTTGGAAGGAGCGCCGGGCTATGAACCTCTCCTTGCCTGCATCCGGTCTGTATCAGCCGTCCTTCGATGCACATTTGTTTTCCTTGCCAGGTCACGATCAGCCGCGCTGGTACGCGGCGTTTACTCTTCCGCAAAATGAGAAAGCAGTCGCCCGCCGCCTCTGTCATTCGGGAATTGAAACCTTCCTTCCCACCTATGAGTGTCCACGTGTATGGAAGAACCGGCAGCGACGCACGCTTGTTTTGCCGCTCTTTCCTACCTACGTCTTCGTCCGAATCCCAGCCCATGAGCGTGCGCGTGTTTTGCAGGTTCCTGGAGTGGTCTACATCGTCGGCAACGCTCGCGGGCCGCTTCCGCTCCCGGATGCGGAAGTGAAACTGCTGCAATCAGAGAAGTACCGCGGTCGCCTGGAGCCTTATAGCGGTCTCGTCATAGGCCAGAAGGTTCGGGTCCGCGGCGGCGTGCTCCAAGGAGTGGAGGGCGTTCTCGTCCGCAAGAGTCAGCGCCTGCGATTTGTGCTGCGCCTGGCTCTCATCCATCAGCACGCCTCCATCGAAGTGCAAGCCGAAGATCTGGAGCCCATCGCCGACTAATGCCTGGCTCGCATTCCCTCGGATGCCGCCAATTCACTCTTTTCAGACACAACGGGCCTTCCTCGTTTCGAGAGCGATGCGCAGCTCTGCGCCTTCCGCTCCGGGCCATGCAGCATATCTTGCATCCCGCGGAGGATACCCATGAACCTCAAGAACGAATACGTGCTGGTCTGCGGTGCTGGCGGTTTCATTGGTGGACATCTCGTCAAGGCTCTGCTCGCCCAGGGGGTGAAGCGGATTCGTGCCGTTGACATCAAGTCCTTCGATGAGTGGCATCAGCTATCGGCCGAAGCGGAGAACCTGCGCCTCGACCTGGAAGATCGCGAAAGTTGCGAGTGCGCCGCCACGGGCATGACAGCGGTCTTTCAGCTCGCGGCCAACATGGGCGGTATGGGGTTTATCGAGAACAACAAGACCCTTTGCATGCTGAGTTCGCTGATCACGACGCACATGCTGCTGGCCTCCCGTGACGGCGGAGTGCAACGCTTCTTCTTCTCCTCGTCCGCCTGCGTCTACAACGCCGCCAAGCAGAAGAGCGCCGAAGTCGTTCCGCTCAAAGAGGAGGATGCATATCCTGCCCAGCCCGAGGACGGCTACGGGTGGGAAAAGCTGTTCAGCGAGCGCATGTGCCGGCACTTCGAGGAGGACTTCGGACTGCAGTGCCGCATAGCCCGCTACCACAACGTTTATGGACCCCACGGCGCCTGGACCGGCGGCCGGGAAAAGGCGCCCGCAGCTCTCAGCCGCAAGGTGCTGGAGGCCAAGCTGACCGGCGATCACCAGATTGAGATATGGGGCACCGGCAAGCAGACCCGCAGCTTTACCTACATCGATGACTGCATCCACGGCACTCTGGCGCTGATGCAGAGCGACGTGCACGAGCCCGTGAACATCGGCTCCAGCGAGCTCGTCACCATCGATGGTCTGGTCGACATCCTGGAGGAGATCGCCGATGTGCGCCTCGCCCGTCGCTATGATCCCGAAGCACCCCGCGGCGTAAATGGCCGGAATAGCGATAACGCTCTGTGCCGGGCAAGCCTCGGTTGGGCTCCCTCCATTGGACTCCGAGAGGGCATGGCCAAGACCTATGCCTGGATAGAGTCGCAGATGCATGCCCTGGCCCATGTCTGAAAGCGCTGCTCCGGAGGCTGAGAATGAAGCCAACTGCTCAGGGCTCCTCCACCCGCCGCATCCTGGGAATCCAGTTCTTGAGAGGCGATGCTGACGCGGCCATCGACCGCATTTCCGCTGCCGGAGGCCTGCTCGTTGTGCCCGCCGCCCCCGCTCTCCTGGAACTGCGCTGCAATCCTGGCTATCGTGAGGCCCTCCTTGGCGCCGATGTGGTCATCACCGACTCTTCGCTCATGGTGAGAGCCTGGAATCTCTTCGAACATGAGCGGCTGCCCCGCGTCTCCGGCCTGAAATACCTCAAAACATTGCTCCAGCGGCCTGACGTACGGGCAGCTGGGAACACGCTGTGGGTGATGCCTCGACATTCCAGTGCTCGCCGCAACCTTGAGTATCTCGCCACCCGGGGCATTTTCGTTCCCCCGAAGTGCGTCTATGTTGCTCCGCGCTACGGCCAGGCGGTCCGCGATCCCGTCCTCCTTGAGCGACTGGAGCATCTACGTGTACGGCACGTCATCATCGCATTGGGTGGCGGGGTGCAAGAGCCTCTCGGCCTTTACCTCAAGCAGCACCTCAGCCCCATGCCGGCCATTCACTGTATAGGCGCGGCCATCGGTTTCCCCAGCGGCGATCAGGGATCCATCCCGGCTTGGGCTGACCACTGCGGACTTGGCTTTCTCTTCCGCTGTTTACAGCAACCCTCCCGCTTTGTGCCACGTTACTGGCGCGCCTTGGGACTTCTGCCATTGCTGTGGCATTATCGCGAACAGTTGCCACCGCTCGGCTCTGGTCCGGTCCTCGCCGCCCCACCCCTGGCAACCGGCCTTGAAGAACGCGCGGGTCAAATCGTTACACTGGTGTAGTCTCGCGTACTTCACTCCGCCTGGGAAGGTTGTCAGACTTCAATGCGCGTATTGATCAGCGGCGCTGCTGGCTTTTTGGGATCCCATCTCACTGATGCACTGCTCGCCGAGGGGCACAGCGTACTGGGTGTGGACAATCTATGCACGGGCTCTCTGCAAAACATCGAGCACCTCGCCCGCGAACCTCGCTTCGACTTCCAGGAACGCGACATCTGTGCGCCCTTCGATCCGGGGCGGGTGGACTATGTATTCAACTTCGCCTCCCCTGCCAGCCCCGTGGATTACTACAAGCTGGGCATCGAGACCCTGATGGTGGGCTCCGCCGGAACCCGCAACATGCTGGATATCGCAGAACGCTACAACGCGCGCTTCCTGCATGCCTCCACGTCCGAGTGCTACGGCGATCCCGACGTCCATCCCCAAACCGAGGAGTACTGGGGGCACGTCAATCCCATCGGCCCACGCTCCGTCTACGACGAGGCCAAGCGCTTTTCTGAAGCCCTGATCATGGCCTACCACCGTTACCGCAGAGTGAACACCCGCCTGGTGCGTATTTTCAACACCTACGGTCCGCGCCTGCACGAGAAGGATGGCCGCGTCATCTCCAACCTCATGACCCAAGCTCTGCGCGGCGATGATCTCACCGTCTATGG
>CBJOJD010000299.1:0-7214 GCA_966443485.1 uncultured bacterium
GCTTGTCCTCATCGGAGACGGTCGCGGATGGGCTGTCAACCAGCCGCGACGAGGAGCGGACCTCCTTCACGGCCTCGCCCAGCGGGCTCTTGATCCTCTCTAGCAGAGGCTTCAACTCTTCGGCCTTGTCCGATGCGGAGCTGTCCTTCACATCCTCCGCAGTAGACGACTTGTTCACCGCCTTCAAATCTACGTCGCCATACTTGGGAACACCCGAGAAGACGATCTCATCGATCTCGTCGTCGAGGATGAGAACTTCGATCCCCTTCTTCTTGTAGATCTCCAGCAGCGGCGAGTTGCGCAGCATCGACTCAGAGCCGCCCGTGATGTAGTAGAGCGCCTTCTGTTCAGGCTGCATGCGCTCCTTAGCCTCGGCCAGCGAGGTGAAGCCCTCCACCTGCGTCGACTTGAAGCGGATCAGCTCAAGCAGCGTCTCGCGATTGGCAAAGTCGCCGTATAGCCCTTCCTTGAGCGGGCGATTGTACTCGGCGATGAACTGCGCATACTTCTCGCGATCGTTGGCCGCCATGGACTTCAGCTCGGAGAGGATCTTCTTCACGCTGGCAGTCCGGATGCTGGTCAGCACCTTGTTCTGCTGCAGAATCTCGCGCGAGACGTTCAAGGGCAGATCTTCAGAGTCGATCACGCCGCGCACAAACCGCAGATACTGCGGAAGCAGGTCCCGCGAGTCGTCCATGATGAAGACTCGCTTCACGTAGAGCTTCACCCCGCCCTTGTAGTCGGCTTGATAAAGATCCATGGGAGCTTTGGCGGGAATGTAGAACAGCGTCGTGTACTCCAGCGTGCCCTCTGCGCGCGTATGGAACCACACCAGAGGGTCATCCCAATCGCCGGTGATGGACTTGTAGAACTCCTTGTAGTCCTCCTCCTTCAGCTCCGACTTGGGCCGCTGCCACATGGCGCTGGCGGCGTTCACCTGCTCGGTGGTACGAGTCTTGATCGACTCTTTCTTCTCCGCATTCCACTCGCTCTTGTCGTAGGTCAGGAAGATGGGGAAGGCGATGTGGTTGGAATACTTCTTGACGATCTCCTGCAGGCGCCAGCTATTGGCATACTCCGCTCCAGCCTCGTTGAAGTGCACCACAACCGTGGTGCCCGCGCTCTTTCGTGCGTTGTCACCGGAGACCTCTTCGATCTCGAAGCCGGTCTTGCCATCGCTGGTCCACCGGTACGTCTTGTCTTCGCCGGCTTTGCGGGTCACAACCTGAACCCGGTCGGCCACCATGAACACGGAGTAGAAACCCACGCCGAACTGGCCGATCAGGTTGGAGTCCTTCTTGGCGTCGCCGGAGAGTTGCGCCAGAAAGCTCTTGGTTCCGGAGCGGGCAATGGTGCCCAGGTGGGAAACCAGGTCTTCTTCGCTCATGCCGATGCCGGTGTCGGAGATGGTGAGCGTCTTGTTGGCCTCGTCCAGCTCCAGATCAATCCGCGGCGACTCGATGCCGCTGCCGATCAGGGCCTTGTACTTTTCGTCGACCAGGGTGAGATGACGCAGCTTGTCCAGCGCGTCAGAGGAGTTGGAGATGAGCTCGCGGAGAAAGATCTCCGGGTGGGAATAAAGCGAGTGGACGATCAGGTGGAGAAGCTGACTTACTTCAGTCTGGAATTGTTGCTTCGACATAGCATCTCTCATTATTGCTAAAAAGGGCTGGGCTGGTGAAGATGCAGGCAGCGATGCGCTCTGCCGAAGATCTGGCGGGACCCTAGGCCTTCCAGGGATCCACCGTCACATCGCAGAAACGTGGCAACGATCCGGAGAGGGCGTCCCGGCCGGAAGCTAGTCCACTCTCTGGCTCTCCTGCGTCAGAACCTGGTCGGCCACGCGCTCCCCATCGCTGAGCAGCGCCCCGGCGGAGGCTCCCTGGACTGCCACGGTGATCCCTCCGTGGCCCAGCTTGGACGCGATCTCATTCCAGCGAAACAAAACAGAGGTGCGAGATACCGTGACCGTAGCTGCCATATGCAGAGTAAGCCCCACGGCAATTGCGATGTTCAGCGGCAGATTGGTCAACATACTTTCAGCGCACAGCCTCTACGAATGAATTTCTTCATCAGTTTGCCTCTGAGTCCCTGCTTAGCAGCACCTTCTCCGCCACTTGATCCACATCCCTCAACAGGGTCCGACCCGAAGGTGCGTGCAGCGCTACCTTGATGCCCATGTGTCCGAGGCTCTCAGCAATCTCGTTCCAGCGGGACAGCATAGGCGGGCCCGATTGTAAGGGCTCACGCTCCGGTGCCGGACGTGCGAAGTAAGAAATCCAGATCATCGGGATCATCATTCCGAAGAGCATAAACACGTAATTCCCAGTCGTGCTTATTCCTCCGCGCACGGCAAAGATCGTATTGAAGCATGACATCAATGGGTCCATAGCCGACAGCAATCCCAGCCCGAGGCAGATACCGAACTCCAGTTGTCGCAACGGAAGCTTCAACGCCCTCATCAAGAAACAGAGGAAACTGAACAGAAACACCTGCAACAGGCCAATGCAGCTAAAGATTCGTGTCGCCAAGTCATTGAGAGCGTTGCGATCCAAATGTGTGAAGGGCGTGGTGAAAAGAGCGATTGCAATGGAGACCACTGCTGCACAGCCGAAGATGGTCACCCCGATCTTCTTTACGGCAGGAAACAGCTCTAGGATTCTGCGAAAAACATGGATACAGATAACAAACAGAATCCCGACTTGGATCAGATCCAGCACCCAATATTCATAGAAATAGAGAAAGCATGCGGTGCGTGGTCTAAATACCCATTTAGTGGCCAGGAAAAGGTAAAACATGCTATGCGCCACGCCGAGGATAAGATGAAGCCCCATCGCAGGAACGCGTTGCTGCAACCCGTTCTTCCAAAAGAGAAGTGCGGCGATCGCCCAAAGGACGCCACCCACCGCCACCATGATGTTTGTAAGCAGGTCGGTCGATATCATCTCCACCCACTTCAGCTCCGCACGGAGCTGAATACCGACACAGCTGTGCCCGGGCGGGCACAGCTTTCGTTTGATCCGAATGCAATCGGGGGAGATTGCTGGCTCTGGTTGTGTTCGTTCTTCTTTCTTCTAAGTTCTTTCTTCTTCTTCGCTGCCGCTAGATGTCCAGGTTCTTCACGTCCAGCGCGTTGTCTTCGATGAACTTGCGGCGCGCCTCCACGTCTTCTCCCATCAGCGTGGTGAAGATGGTCTCCGTCTCCGCGATGTCCTCGAGTCTCACGGCCAGCAGGGTACGGCGTTCGGGATCCATGGTGGTCTCCCAGAGCTGTTCCGCGGTCATCTCGCCCAGCCCCTTATAGCGCTGCACCTGGTAATCCTTCTTGCCCTGGTCCACGATGTAGGCGAACAGCTCGCGGGCGGTCTGCTTCTCCACCGGCTCGCGAGTGGCGCGCGCATTGCGTCCGGCCTTGGCCTCGGCGCGAACCTCCACGCTGCCCGGCGAGGGTGCGCCTTCCGCATCCGGCTCCTCTTCGCTCTCTTCCGCAGCCTGCGCGGTTGCTCCCTTGCCCACAAACTCGATCAGGAACGGCGGCTCCAGGAATTCCTTGATCTGCGAGTACTTCGACATCATCTGCCGATACTCGGGGCTGGAGGCCAGCGTCCAGTCGATGCAGCGGCTCGCACCCTGCGAATCCGTGAAACACAGCGACCAGGTGTGGTGCTCCTCATCCTGGACCGGCTCATGCACCTTGATCTGGAACTCGTCGGCGCGTTCCGTCAGCTGCTTGCGCAGCTGCGTGATCTTCTCCGGGAGTTCGCCGTCATTCTTTGCGGTGAAGTCGTTGCGGTGCACCAGTTCCGTGCGCGCCAGCAGCTCCGTCAGCTTCTCGTTCCGGATGCGCTTGTCGACCTTTTCGACAAAGGTCAGATACTCGCCCAGGGTGCTCATAAAGCGGACACGGTCTTCGCCGTCGATCTTGCTGGCATTCTCTCCGTGGCGAATGGTGTAGCCTTCCGCCGCCCGCTTCACCATCACCTTCACGAACTCCTGTTCGTCCTTGATGTACTGCTCGAAGCGGCCCTTCTTGATCTTGTACAGCGGCGGCTGCGCGATAAATACGTTCTCGCGCTTGATCAGCTCCGTCATGTGGCGGAAGAAGAAGGTCAGCAACAGCGTGCGGATGTGCGAGCCGTCCACGTCGGCATCGGTCATCAAAATGATCTTGCCGTAACGCAGCTTGGCTGTATCAAAGTCGTCTTTGCCGATCCCCGTGCCCAGCGCCGTAATCATGGCGCGGATTTCTTCGTGGCCCAGCATCTTGTCGTAGCGTGCCTTCTCTACGTTCAGGATCTTGCCCTTGAGCGGCAGAATGGCCTGGAAGCGGCGATCGCGGCCCTGCTTGGCGGTTCCGCCTGCCGACTCACCCTCGACCAGATACAGTTCGCAGCGGTCAGGATTGCGTTCGGAGCAGTCCGCCAGCTTGCCCGGCAGTCCACCGCCCTCCATCGCGCCCTTGCGCCGCGTCAGGTCGCGGGCCTTGCGCGCCGCTTCGCGAGCACGCGCCGCATCAATCGCCTTATTGATGATGCGCTTGGCGATGGGCGGATTCTGCTCCAGGAACATGCCCAGGCGCTCGTTCACAAACGCCTGCACGACGCCGGCAATATCCGAGTTGAGCTTGCCCTTGGTCTGGCCTTCAAACTGCGGCTGCGACAGCTTCACGCTGACTACCGCCACCAGGCCTTCGCGCACGTCGTCGCCGCTCAGCGACTCCTTCATATCCTTGAACAGCCCCAGCTGCTGCCCGATCGCGTTAATGGTGCGGGTCAGCGCGGTGCGGAATCCCGACAGGTGCGTTCCGCCATCCACCGTATTGATGTTGTTGGCGAAGCTGAACTCAGTCTGCGAGTAGCCATCGTTATACTGCAGCGCAATGTCGATAGCGATGTTATTGCGCTCGGCCTCCATGGTGATCGGCTTCTCGTGCAACACCTGCTTGCCGCGGTTCAAATGCTTGATGAACTCGGCAATACCGCCGGCGTACTTGAACTCGGCACGCTTGGCCTCTCCGGTCTTGGGATCGGCGGTGCGCTCGTCGGTCAGCGTGATCTCCAGGCCCTTGTTCAGGAAGGCCAGCTCGCGCAGACGCTGCGCCAGCGTGTCGTAGTTGTACTCCGTGACGGAAAAGATGGTCTTGTCGGGCAAGAAGTGCACCTTGGTTCCGCGCTTCTTGCTGGTGCCGCTTTGGCGCAGCTCGCTCGTCGGAATGCCGCAGCTGAAGTCCATCTCCCAGGTGTGGCCGTCTTTCCAGATCTCGACGTTGAACTCCTGCGAGAGCGCGTTCACGCAGCTCACGCCCACGCCGTGCAAACCGCCCGAGACCTTGTAGGTCGACGAATCGAACTTGCCGCCCGCATGGAGCTTGGTGAGCACCACCTGGACGGCGGGCATTTGCGTGCCGTCGGGCAGGGTCTTCATGTCCACGGGGATGCCACGGCCATCGTCGATCACGGTGATGGAGTTGTCCACGTGGATGACCACGTCGATCTTGGTGGCGAATCCCGCCAGCGCCTCGTCGACCGAGTTGTCGACCACCTCATAGACCAGGTGATGCAATCCCATCTCCCCGGTCGAGCCGATATACATGGCCGGGCGCAACCTGACCGCCTCAAGGCCTTCCAACACCTTGATGTTTTCGCTGGTATAGCTGCCGTTGTTGGGGGTTTGGTCTGCGGGAAGGGGGATACTCTCAGTCGCCATAGGTGTCCATTCGGCTATCGCTCCTGGGCCCGGAAATGCCGTTCAAACGCGCGAACTCAGGTGGTGGGATCGGACATTAAGCGCTTGAAAATGCGACGGCTTTCGGGCGATTCTGCCTAGGTCAATTTTACCATGTGGGTAGGTTTGCGCCCGGCTCTATTCCGGTCTACACTAAAAGTAACTAAAGTGTTATTACCTTAACCCATAGCACCTCAGCCACTTATAGCTCTAACTCCTATAAAACAGCCCTCTACAGACCGACTTCGCAATTCATTTGAGCGTAACATTCAGGTGACCAGCATGCTGTTGGTCGGGCTCAATCCACTCTGGAGCAATCCCGATGAGACTGGTTCTTTTCTTTTCGCTGACGCTTGTTGCCTTCAACCTCAATGCTGCCGCCACCGGCATCCCCACCCCCTCGTTCCAGGGTCAGAAATGTGACCCCGGTCCGGATATTCCCGTCCCCACCTGCTCGCCTTCGCTCCCCACCTGTCAGTTATCGCCGCCACCGGGCGAAGCGGCCCGACGGTAATCGTTCCCAAAGCAAACCAAAGTGCGCACCCCGTCGTGCTTTTTTTGTTCCTGCAGTAGCTCCGGGACAGCTATCCTGAAGATGTCTATACGACTCTTCGCGATGCTATGCCGTTAACCTTCGCCATGTCCGTGCTGAACGTTGTGGAGTTCTCCCTGTGGATGGCGCTTGGCTGGGTTTTCTGGTCGCGGAAGTTGCATCGGCGCTTCCCCGCCATGAGCAACTACTTGAAGATCCGCGTGGGGTGCGCGCCTTTCCTTTTTGGAAGCCTTTTCCTCCAGGCCTGGCTGCGAGGAGCCTACTTCAACCTCTTCTTCTTCATTTGCTACGCGGAATTCCTGGCCAGCACCGTGGCCGTCTTCTTTGTGTGCGTGGAGATCTTCCGGCATGCACTGGCTGGCTTCTCCGGGTTGGCACGCGTAGGCACCCTGGTCTTTCGCTGGGCCGCACTGATCTCTCTGGTCGTCAGTCTGGCCACCGCGCCTTACGCTCAGCCCATTCGGGCCTGGCTCCCCGACATTGCGCTGCGGCTGATGCGCTCCGCTGGGGTCATTGAGCTCTGCCTTCTGGGCTTCCTCTGCCTCTCCATGCACTCCATCCAGCTCTCGATCCGGAGCATGTCCTTCGGCATCTCCCTGGGTTTCGGCATTCTCTCGTTCGATGACGTCATGGTGGGCACCCTGCTCTCTTCGGCCAGCACCAGCCTCAACACGCCGCTGCAGTTTCTGTACGAGAGCCTGACGATCCTAGCCCTCCTTCTCTGGCTGACCTACTGGATCCTGCCCGAGCCGGAACGGGAGCCCGTGGTCATCCCGGTGAGCTCCGCGCTCTACCGCTGGAACGAGATCGCCTCCGCCCTGGGCCATACCGGCACCAAGGTCGTGGTGCAGCAGACTACCAATACGGTCTTCCTCTCCGACGTGGAAAAGGTCGCCGACAAGGTGCTGACCCGGACCTTCGGCAAGGAGTAGCGAGC
>CBJOJD010000300.1:0-7197 GCA_966443485.1 uncultured bacterium
TGGAAGGAGAGCGGCAACGGCTCGGTGCTGAAGCTGCAATCGCCGGTACTGGCGCGGAGCGTGTATGTGTCGTTCGGCGACCTGGATGCCAAGGTGTCAGACAACTACTTCAACCTGCTGCCGGGTGAGCCGATAGAAATCCAGATTTCGTCATCAGCCTCGGCGCAAGACCTGAAGCAGAACCTCAAAGTGATGTCGCTGACCGACGCGTTCAAGTAGACCACGGGAGCGCTTTGCAGGTAAGCGGCAAAGGCAAACGGTTTAGTAGTGAATCTGCAAACGGTCCCGGAAAGAACAAGTGCGAAGTCAGATGAACGGCTCCTGTGGGCAGCAACCTGCGGGGGCCGTTTTTGTTCAAAGAGTGAAGAGACACCGGATCACGCAGTCGGCATGGCAGCGGCTTTGAAGAATTGGTGAGAAAACGAAGCGGCTGCTATAGTTCAACTAAATTGCAATCCAATTAGCTGGGCTAAGTCTTGGGAATTCGCAATCGCCGGACAGATCTATGGCTCCACTGCTTGTGAGGGTGGTGGCCGCGATGTCCCAAGCCGGAGTAAAGAGTGCCACGTTCTCAGAACCCGTCTTCCGGACGCAAGCCTGACTCAAGGCGCAGCGCAGGTTCCTCGCATCGCAAGCCGACGATGAGCGATGTCGCGCGGTTGGCGCGCGTGGGCACAATGACGGTTTCCCGTTTTCTGAGCGGATCAGGACCGGTGGCGCCGGAGACGGCAAAGCGGGTCGAGACCGCGATCCAGCAGCTCAACTATCGTCCCAACGAACTGGCGCGGGTATTTCGCGGGCAACGCAGTCGCTCGATCGGCTTGATTATTCCGTACCTGTACGATCCGTTTTTCGCCACTTGCGCGCACGCCGTGACTACGGTGGCGAAAGAGCATGGCTACTCCGTGATTATCACGACCAGCGATGAGGATCCGGACACGGAGTACGATGCAGCGGAGCAGATGATGCAGCGGCACGTGGAGGGATTGCTGGCCATTCCGGCGCGGCATCGGGAGTCGCGGTTGACGCGCACATTGTTTGGCAAGATGCCCGTGGTGATGTTCGACCGGCCGGTGCTGGATCCGGCAATCGACGTGGTGACGGTTCAGAATTCGGGCGGCGCACGGCGCATTGTGGAGCACCTGATCGAGCACGGGCACAAACGCATCGCCTTTATGGGGCTGAATCGCAATCTGTTCACCATCAATGCGCGGTTCATGGGCTATCGCCGCGCGATGCAGGATGCAGGGCTGGAGGAGGACGCCTTCTTCGGGTGCGACTCGCAGAGCGACACGCTGCAGGCGCTCAAAGACAAGCTGGGCAGCGCGCATCCGCCCACGGCTATCTTCACGTCGAACACGCTGGCCACGCGCTACGTGCTGTGGGGGCTGATGACGCTGGGCGTGAAGATTCCAGCAGAGGTGGCGCTGGCGGGCTTTGACGATTTCGAGATGGCGGAGTTCAATTCGCCGCCGCTAACCGTGGTGCGGCAACCGGCGCAGGAGATGGGGCGCGTGGCGGCCAACCTGCTCTTCGATCGCATCACGCGCGGGGAGCTTCCCCAGACGGGCAACAAGATCGTGTTGCCGGTAGAGCTGATCTTACGGCGCTCCTGCGGATGCATGCACCGTTCCTCGGTGGTAATTCACTAACCTTCTGAACACTCCTGTGCAAGCGCAAAAAATCGGACCGGGGGAGTTCTCCCGGCCCGTCAGCTGGTAAGTGGAAGGTCACAGCAATCAGAAGCTGAACTTGGCGGCGATCTGCAAGCGGCGGGCGTTGCCCGAGTAGCTCTGGATCTGGCCAAAGGTACCGCTGGTCACGCTGTTGCTGGGATTGCCCAGGTTGGGGTGATTGAAGGCGTTGAACATCTCCAGGCGGAATTGGGCGCGGAAGCGGTCCGATTCGCCGAAGTAAGTGTTCTTGGCAATCTGCAGATCGAAGTTCTGCGAGCTGGGGTTATTGACCCCGATGGTTCTCGGCGCGTTTCCGATCTCATAGGGAAGGGGAACCGAGAAGACCGAGGGGTTGAACCACAGTTTGTAAGAGGGATTGGTCAGCTTCGCGGTAGTGCCGCTCCAGTGCGGGCGCTGTGCGAATCCGCCATAGGTCTCCTGCGTGGTGCCGTTATCGACACTACCGATGACGATGGGAGTGCCGGTGCTCCAGTTCTCGATACCGCTCAACTGCCAGCCGTTGACGAACTTGTCGGCAAAGCCCAGGCCGGAGTTGAGCAGTGCTTTCCCGTGCCCGAAGGGCAGCTCGTACACAAAGGCACCGGCGATCGTGTAGTCCACGTTCTGCGCGCCTTTGCTCCATTCGGCCTTGGGGTTGTACTGGTCAGCATAGGTACCGCTGGTAGGTCCGAGGTAGCCGACGGCAGAGGCGCCGTTGTCGTACTCGCGGCCATCGGTGAGCGAGAAGATGAAGCTCAGGCCTTTGGACGTGGACTTGTCAGCACGGAAGGTGAAGGCGTTGTACATGGAGTCGGAATCGGGCTTGCGGAACGAGTTCACTCCCTGGTACTGCGGGAAGCGATGCTGCAGTTGTGCTGCGGCAATGGTGGAACCGCTCAGTCCGAGACCAGGCACATAGAACGGAGATCCCGGTCCAATCACGGATTGGAAGGGGTTGGCTACCTGTTGAGAAAGCGCGCACTGTGCGGTGGAGGCACCGACGGTGCAGCCGTTGGCGATCAGCGTGTCCGTGCTGAGCTGATCGAAGGGCTTGCCAGGATCGCCATTGACGAGGAAGAGACCGCGGTTGGCAAGGTAACCGATCTCGACCTTCACTCCCCAAGGCACGGAGAACTGAGCGCTCGCATTCCACTGCACGGAGTAGGGATTGCGAACGGAGTCGAAGTAGGCGGTGGACATGCCGGTACCGATGTCGATTCCCTGCACGCAGGCGGGGTTGGAGAGACAAGAGGGAGTGAGCCCCTGCGCAACCGCATAGCCGCTGGGGAAGGGATTGGAGGCTGACGATCCCAGTGCCGGGTCAGGGCTATACAAGGTGGCGACCGGCAGCGAGGTCTGGTTGTCGAAGCTGGGCTGGTAGTTGGAGGTCACATCGAAGCCGTCGTCCCCGGAGCCGCCAGAGGTGCCGGAGGCCTGCAGAGCCGAAGGTTGATAGACCACGCCGATACCGCCGCGCAAGACGAAGTTGGAGGTTGCGCTGTAGGCGAAGCCGAGGCGCGGGCCGAAGTCGTTTTTCTGAATGGCAGCCTGGCGGCGGCCGTAACGAGCTCCGGACTGACCGACGATCGTCATGGCGCCGAGCAAGTTGCCGCACGCGGGGCAGCTCTCTCCGGCACTCTTCAGGTTCGACGCGATCTGCCCGCTGTAGGCCTGGAGGGGCGAGGGAGCGGTGGGATCCCAGAAGACCATCTGGTTGTGCTGCTCTACGCGGGGGACTTCGAAGTCGTAGCGCAGGCCGTAGTTGACGGTGAGCTTGGGCGTGACGTGCCAGTCGTCTTGACCGTAGAAGGCGATGTACTGGCTGCTGGTGATGTACTTGGGGTCGTTGCTGATGCTTCCCGACTGAGGCAGGCCCAACAGCAGCGAGGCCAGGGAGAAGCCTGTGCTTCCGTCGTAGCTTTGCGGGAACTGACGGGTCCAGGAGTCGTCAGAGTAGAACGTGCCCGAGGGATAGGTGTACTGGTAGAAGTTCAGGCGCAAGGTGCGGAACTCGCCACCGAACTTGAGGGTGTGGCCACCGGCGATCTTGACCAAGCTGCCGTTGATCGACTGAGCCAGTGGATCTTCCTGCAGTCCTTCATAGCCGAGCGGGCCGAGGTCAGAGAAGTAGCCGTTGTTGGCTCCGCCGAAGCTGAAGTGGGGGAAGATCTCCAACTGCTTGCTGGCCTGTGCGACATAGTTACTGTCGAATCCGAGTTTGGACGGGTCGAAGCTGCCGCCCGCGGGCACGCGGTTCGAGGTCTGCTTGGAGTAGCCGTATCGGAACTCGCCGAGCAGAGTGGGGGTGAAGGTAAAGGTGTTGTTGAACGAGCCGCTGTAGACGTAGCCGTGGTCTGCACCGCCGTAGCCGCCATTGGAGGCAGGGTTGCTGTAGTCGTTGATGACGGTGCTGTTGTTGCCGTTCATGGAGTAGCGAAGGAAGGTGTGCCACTTGGAGTTGACATCCATATCTTCGCGGGAATCGAAGTGCCAGTAGCTGTTGGGAACGCTCTGCGTGATCTGGTAGTTGTTACCCGCGGCACCCGCACCGCTGATGTTGGGCGAAGGGTAGTAGCCGAGCGCCGCCTTGGCCACTGAGGAGAGGCGGCTGGCGGGGATCACGTTATACTTGCCGCCCACCATGAAGGGCTGGCGCTCGTAGACGCCCTGCGCGTTCTTGGTGACGGTATCGGGATCGAAGAGAACCGGCGTGGTGGAGCCGAACAGGCTGGTGAAGTCGCCGTTGGCAAAGTCGGACATGTTGGAGGGAACTTTGTCGGACTCGTAAGCCCCTGCTGCCTGGGTAGAGTACTCGTAGTCGAAGAAGAAGAAGGCCTTGTTCTTCAGGATGGGACCACTCACGGTGCCGCCCGACTGGTACTGATGCATGTCGGGTTTCTTGTTGGTGTTCTTCACGCCCGGAGAGCCAAAGGGGATGGCATTGAGGGCGCCGTTCTGGATGAACTCAAAGTAGCTGCCGTGCCACTGGTTGCCACCGCTCTTGGTCACGAGGCTTTCGGTTCCGCCGGAGAAGCGGCCATATTCGGCAGGCAGCACGCTGGTCTGCACGTTGACTTCCTGCACGGAGTCTTCGACCGGCGTGTAGGTGCTGATGTTGTTGCCGATGTTGTTTTCCGGCGTGATGTTCGTCATGCCGTCGATGAGCTGCTCGTTGTTGGCGTTTCGACTGCCACCGATGTGAGGCGTGGAGGCGCCGCCCACGTTATTGACGCCGGGCACGAGCATGGCGAAGTCGAAGGGGTTACGGCCGTTGTCGGGAAGCTCGAGCAGGGTCTGGCTCTGGATGGTTTGCCCCAGCGAGGAGCTGTCGGTATCCAGGGTCTCCGTGGCGGCGCTGACTTCTACGGTCTGGGTTACGCCTCCGACATCGAGGCGGAAGTCGACGGGGCGGCTTTCGGTGACCTGGACCAGGACGTTGTCCTGCTTGGCGGTGCGAAAGCCCTGGGCGGCCACGGCGATGTTGTAGGTACCGGGCTGGACGAAGGGCAGGCTGTAGCGGCCCGCGGCGTCGGTCTTGGTCTCACGAACCTCGTTGGTAGTGGTGCGGGTGATGGTGACGGATGCTCCCTGCACCGCAGCCCCTGTCTTATCGGTGACCACGCCCTGGATGGTTCCAGTGGGTGTTTGCGCGATGGCCAACCGGGCCAGACAGGCGATTGCGATCAGGCAGATGAGCTTGCCAAGGTGTTTCATGCTGCCTCCTGAAAAATTGGTACGAGTTGAGCTGAAGGCAGCGGCGAGCTATGAATCGGGCCGCTGCGCTGAACTGATACCGGTACCATTCGAAGGTGAAGTGGTACCGATATCAGCGACCCGACCACATATACCCACGAGGATTACCGTTCGTCAAGAGCAAATTTTTGCCACCTCAAGTAAATCGCTTATCTAAGCGGCGATAACGGACCCTATGCATGGTATCGCTATCATGCTATGGTGGTGTGCAGCCCGAAAACTGACCCCGCCGCGTGCCGTTGACGAGGAACTTGCTGGAGCGCTGCGGCGGCAGCGATCGATTCCCCCACGTGGAGCGAAGACGAGGTGAGAGCAATGAGCGAGAGGCAGAGCATGCCGTGCCGGGAGCTGCAAGCTTCGGCGGGGCGGCGCTTCCGTGCGCGACTACGGCAATGGCCTGAGACCATCCGCCAGGGCGCAATCCTCGGCGTTCTTGGCGCATGCACGGCCTTTGCGTATGCTCAGGGAAATTGCCGCGGGCCAGCGGAATTGACCACGGCCGCAGAGCAGCATCCTTCAGCACGCACCACCGCAGCTTTGGCGGGATGGTTTGGAGAGCATCGCCAGTTTGGGTGTGCGATCGAGCGGTTTCAGCAGGCGGCGCGGCTGGACCCGGCGTCGGCGGAGATTCGCTACGGACTGGCACTGAGCCTGTACTCCGCGGGCCGGCGGGCGGCAGCGCTTCAGGCCGTAGAGGAATCGGTCCGGTTGAACGATCAGAAGCCTGAGCCGCTGCTATTGCTGGGCGTGATACTGAACGAGCAGGGTCGGCGGGGCGAGGCAGAGGAGGCATGGGAGTCCGCGTTGCGCGTGGATCCCGGGTCTGCGACGGCGATGGACTGGCTGGCCAAGGCGCGTATTGCCGATCAGCAGTTTGCCGCGGCAATCGACCTGCTGAGTGCCGCGCCACGCGACCGCGAGCTGACGCTGGATCTCGCGCTTGCTTATAGCGGCAACGGCGACTTCGAGCGCGCCATTGAGACGTTGCAGACGGCACGACGGCAGTGGCCGCAGGATCTGCAGGTGGCTACGGCGCTGGCAACGGTGTACGTGCAAGCGCACCGTTATCAAGACGCGACCGACCTGGCGAAGGAGACGCTCGCTGCGCATCCCGCCGACGAGGGCACAGAGCGGCTCTATCTTCGCTTGCTGGTGATGCAGAGCCAAGTTACGGAGGCGCGTCCACTGGCGGCTCGCTTGCTGAAAACTCATCCCAAGGAGTTCGAGTCGCAATATCTCGCCGGAGTGATGGAAGTAGAGGCGCAGGAGTTCGATGGCGCAGCACGACATCTTCGCAGCGCTGTGGCCCTGGATGAAAACAACTACGACGCGCACTACAATCTTGGACTCGCACTGGCTCATTTGCAGCGATATCAAGAGGCTCGGGAACAGCTGGCGAGGGCTGTAGCTCTCGATCCAAGCCAAGCGCAGGCACATTTTCAGTTGGCGCAGGTGCTGCGATCGCTGGGAGAGGCCGAGGAAGCGGGCAAGGAACTGAAAGCCTTCCAGCAGCGACAGCAAGAGACGGTGCAGACGGCGCTGGGGCAGACCAAGGCAGGCCAAGCGGCGCAGGCGGTTCGCGATGGACATGCGAATCAGGCGGTAGCTCTCTATCGGGAGGCCATTCAAGCGCAGCCAGGGAGTGCTTCGTATCAGTACGATCTGGCGGTGGCCCTGGGAATGAGCGGCCAACATCGAGAGGAGATGGCTGCTTTACAGCGAGCAATCCAACTCAATCCCCGGTTCGCTGTAGCTCTCAACCGGCTAG
>CBJOJD010000301.1:0-7189 GCA_966443485.1 uncultured bacterium
CTTAAGTTGTTTGCTCCGTGCTGCCTTGCCCAAACGCCCATCGGACGCGTAAAATACAGGTAGTGCCCGCGAGTTCCCGGTTCATCTCACCGAGTTTCTCCTGCCGCCGAACGGCGGGCTAGAAAACCTCTATGGCAGACGATCAAAACCCCCAGCTCCCCCTTGACGGCGGCACTCCTCCGCACGGTTCGAACCAAGTCCCCATCAATATCGAAGAGGAGATGCGCCGTTCTTATCTCGCCTACTCCATGTCGGTGATTATCGGGCGCGCCTTACCCGATGCTCGCGATGGCCTGAAGCCGGTACATCGCCGGGTGCTCTACGCCATGAGCGAGATGGGGCTGGAGCACAACAAGAAGTACACCAAGTGCGCCAAGGTGGTGGGACAGGCGATGGGTGTGTATCACCCGCACGGCGACTCGGCGATTTACGACACGCTGGTTCGCATGGCGCAGCCCTTCTCCCTGCGCTATCCGCTGATCGACGGACAGGGCAACTTCGGATCTGTGGACGGCGATCCGCCCGCGGCCATGCGTTATACCGAGTGCCGCATGGAGCGCATTGCGAATGAGCTGCTGGCCGACATCGAGATGGAGACGGTGGACTTCACGCCCAACTACGATGAGTCCACGCTCGAGCCGACCGTGCTGCCTACGCGTATTCCGAACCTGATCGTGAATGGTTCCAACGGCATTGCGGTCGGCATGGCGACCAACATCCCGCCGCATAACCTGACGGAGATCATCAACGCTGCGATTGAACTGGTGAACAATCCGCATGCCGGGCTGATCGAAGTGCTGAAGCACGTGCAGGGGCCGGACTTCCCGACCGGCGGCTATGTGTACGGCAAGGGCGGCATCGCCCAAGCCTACAAGACCGGTCGCGGCCGCTTCATGATGCGCGCGAAGGTGGCCACCGAGAACCTGACCAAGGAAAAGCAGGCGATCATCGTCACCGAGATTCCCTATCAGGTGAACAAGTCGCGGCTGATCGAGCGCATTGCGGAGCTGGCCAACGAGAAGATCATTGACGACATCTCCGATGTGCGCGACGAGAGCGATCGCGACGGCATGCGTATCGTCATCGAGCTGAAGCGCGGATCGCAGCCGGAGATTGTGCTGAACCAGCTCTACAAGCACACCCAGCTGCAGGAAAGCTTCTCCATGATCTTCCTGGCCGTGCTCAACGGCCAACCGCGGGAACTGGGCCTGGATCAGGCCATCCGCGCGTTTATCGATCATCGCGTGGACGTGGTGCAGCGCCGCACGGTCTTCCTGCTGCGCAAGGCCCGCGAGCGCGAGCACATTTTGGAAGGCTACAAGATCGCGCTCGACAATCTGGACACGGTGATCAAGATCATCCGTGCCTCGGGTTCGCGCGCTGAGGCTCGCGAGAACTTATTCGCGTGGGGCAAAGGCACGGAGATCATCATCAAGCTCGACCGGGAGCGGCTGCCGCAGGAAGAGCGCGGCCTGACGCTGCGCCAGGTGGACGCGATTCTCGAGTTACAACTCTATCGCCTGACCCAGCTCTCGGTGGACGAGATCCTGAACGAGTTGCAGGAGATCCGCAAGAAAATCGCGGAGTACGAAGAGATTCTGGGCAGCGACAAGAAGCTGCGCGCGGTGATTGTGAAGGAACTGGAAGACGTGCGCGACAAGTACGGCGATGCACGTCGCACGCAGATCATCGACGAGTCCGCCGAACTGCAGCTGGAAGATTTGATCGCTGACGAGCAGGTGGCGGTGACGGTGAGCCATCAGGGCTACTTGAAGCGCACGCCTATCAGCACCTATCGCCAGCAGCGGCGTGGCGGCACCGGCCGCATGGGGATGAAGACGCGCGAAGAGGACTTTGTTTCGCAGCTGATCATCGACTCCACGCACGCCTACCTGCTGTGCTTCACCAACAGCGGACGCGTGTACTGGCTGAAGGTGTACGAGGTTCCCGACGTGGGCGCGGCGGGCAAGGGCAAGAGCATGCAAAGCCTGCTCAGCCTGCAGCCGGGCGAGAATGTGCGCGCCATTCTGCCGGTGCGCGATCTTGAAGAGGAAGGCAAGTTCATCTTCTTCACGACCCGCAACGGCACGGTGAAGAAGACGCCGCTCAAGGACTTCTCCAATGTGATGGCGAAGGGCATTATCGCTATCGGCATCGACAAGGAAGATGAGCTGGTGGCGGCGCGGGTGACGGACGGCAATCAGATCGTCTTTTTGGCCACGCACCTGGGCATGGCCATTCGCTTCGACGAAGCCGATGTGCGCTCCATGGGCCGCCCGGCCTATGGCGTGCGCGGCATCGATCTGGGCAAGAATGACTACGTGGTGGGAGTAGCGGTGACGCCCAAGGAGCACGAGGCGGGAGCTTACCGCATTCTGGCCGTCACGGAGAACGGATTCGGCAAGCGCACCGATGTGGAGGAGTATCGCCTGCAGACGCGCGGCGGCAAGGGCGTGAAGAACATGGCCGTCACCGAGCGCATCGGAAAGGTGAACACCATTCAGCTGGTGGATGACACCAGTGAGCTGGTGGTGATCAGCCAGTACGGCAAGATCATCCGCATCGATACCAAGCAAGTGCGAGCGGCCGGACGCGCAACCCAGGGCGTACGTCTGCTGAACATGGATGCGGACGACAAGGTGGCAGCGGCCGTGGTGATTCCGCCGGAGGAAGTGAACGGCAAGGAAGACGATCAAGGCACACTGATCCAGTAATCTCTGCGAGCACAAGCGCTCATCAGCTGCTTGATTGCCCAGATCTCCGCAACGAGGTCTGGGCAATCTTTTTTTGGTGCGCTCTCCCGGCGATGGAACTTGGAGCTGCTCGAAGCATAAGATCGAACAGCCTGTGGGTACGTCCGACGTAATCGTCTTCTAAGCTGAAACGTTTTACTAGAGCGAATCTGTACCCCTATACTGGCTGGTTCCTGAAACTCGACTGGTTCGCCCGGAGGAACCATGCCTATGCTCACCCGCCTACAAATTGTTCTGCTTCTGTCACTCGCGATCATTATCCCCACCCGCTACGCAGTCTGCGCACCGCCTCACGATCAGTTCAAAGTGGCGGTCTACATTCCGGTGTTTCAGGTGGAGCGCATGAAGGACCCCGGTTATCTTCAAAAGTCCTGGGACGAGCTCAATAGCCAAGTGCGAGTGGACAAGGTGTACATCGAGACCTATCGCAGCGGCACCATTGCCGAAGATGCCACGCTCGATGCGGTGAAGCAGTTTTTCGTCTCGCATGGAGTGGAGACCGCCGGGGGCATCGCCTATGTGGGCACTGGCGACAACGCTGGGAATGATTCCGCAGATGCCGGGGATGGGCAGTTCATTTCCATGTGCTACACCGATCCCAAGCAGCGCGAATATGTAAAGAAGATTGCTGAGATCACGGCCCGCCACTTCGACGAGATCATCCTGGACGACTTCTTCTTCAACAACACGAAGCGCGACAGCGACATTGCGGCAAAGGGCAACCAGAGCTGGAGCGACTTCCGAATGAAGCTGATGGATGATGTGTCGCGCGACCTGGTGATTGGACCGGCGCGCACGGTGAATCCAAAGGTACACGTGATCATCAAGTTTCCAAATTGGTATGAGCACTTCCCGGCCAACGGATATGACCTGGCGGTGGAGCCGAAGCTCTTCAACGGCGTCTACACCGGCACGGAGACGCGCGATCCAGTAATCACCGACCAGCATTTGCAACAGTATGAGAGCTACGAGATTGTGCGCTATTTCGACAACATTGCTCCGGGCCGGAACGGCGGGGGTTGGGTGGATGTGTACGACACGCGTTACCTGGATCGCTACGCCGAGCAGCTTTGGGATACGGAGCTCGCCAAGGCTCCGCAGATTCTGCTGTTTCAGTACAGCGACTTGAATCGGCCAGCGGAGATTGGCGATCGCAGTGGGTGGGAGAGTCTGCCCACCACCTTCACCACGGAAGGGCTGAAGAAATGGCGTGCGGAGTCGGGAGCAGCGGGCGAGCCGACCTTCGCGACCGCAGCTGGATACGCGCTGAACAGCGTCAACGCAGTGCTCGGCAAGCTGGGCACGCCAATCGGCATCGCCAGCTACAAGCCGGTGCACTCGACGGGCGAGGACTTTCTACAGAACTACCTGGGCATGATTGGAATTCCGATCGAGATGCGTCCGGACTTCCCCACGGATGCGCACACGGTGCTGCTTACGGAGCAGGCAAAGGCGGATCCTGAACTCGTAGAGAAGATTAAGGCCCAGCTCGAGCGTGGCGGAAACGTGGTAATCACGGCCAATCTACTGAAGGGCCTGGAGGGCCGTGGAATCGAGCAGATCGCGGACTTGCACGCCACGGGGAGTGTGCTTCGTGTGGACGAGTGGTGGGGCGGCTATGGGGCGGGTGCAGGCGCGAAGCTGGGCGAGGCGGGCGGAATGCTGATGCCTGAGATTCAGTTTCAAACCAATGACGCGTGGCCGATTGTGCGTGGCACTTCGAATGGACGCGGCACGCCCATTCTGTTGATGGACAAGTACTCGAAGGGCATTCTGTATGTGCTGGTAGTTCCTGAGAACGCGAATGATCTGTACTCGCTGCCGCAGGGCGTGCTGACCCAGATCCGGCAGTACCTGATGGCACGGTTTCCGGTGTGGCTGGATGCTCCAGCCAGGGTCAGCCTGTTTGCCTACGACAACCACAGCTTTGTGCTGCAGTCTTTCCTGGATGCGCCTCAGCAAGTACGTGTTTCCGCACTGGAGCCGGCGGCGCGAATTCGGAACATCGCCACGGGCGAAGTCATCGACGGCAAGGCTGCAGATCCCAAAGCCCGGCTGGAGCGTGGCCGCCAGACGTTTACTATTACTCTGCAGCCGCACAGCTTTGTGGCGTTCGCGCAGGAGTAGATGCGCGACTGGAGTTACTCCGTGTCGCACTGATTCGTTGTGCCAAGCAAGAAGGCTCCCATGGCGGGAGCCTTTTTGGGTTGCGAGTTGCAGTCAAGCGCAGTCAGTGTGCGTGAGGTTAGAACTCCAGGCGCGCCGAGACTTGTCCGGTGCGGGCGCCGCCGAAGTCCGCGGAGGTACCTTTGTACGAGCCCACGGTTCCGGAGATCAGACCGAACTTGGAAGAGCTCAGGTTCATGATGGGATCGCCCAGGTTGGTGTGGTTGAGCACGTTGGTGAAGGTGCCCTCGAGGCGCATCTTCAGACCCTCAGTGATGGAGAAGGATTTGTTGAGACCGGCGGAGAGGTTGAACAATCCGGGTCCGACGATGGAGCCTACCGGGGCATTGCCGAAGCGGCCGATGGGCAGAGGATGAGGCCCAATGGCGTTGCCGTTGGCATCGAAGCCAGCACCGGTCTGGCAAGGCTTGCCTGAAGTCCAGGAGGAATCGCCGGGGCAGGTGAAGGCCGCGGCATTAGTCCAGTTGTAGCGATTTTTGCCGTGGGGATTGGTGCTGACACCGGCCACCCAGTCAGCGTGCTGGTTGCGGCCTGTGGGGTTCCATCCTGCAAGGCTCGAGCTAAGGCCGGAGCCTGTACCTGAGGGATCTCCCTGACCGCCGGGGAAGTAGGGCGTTTCAAACGCACCGGTCTGCACGGTGAGGATGGAGGAGAGCTGCCAGCCTCCAGCAACCAGATCCGCGATACGGCTCATGGAACTGCCGATCAGCTGACCGCGTCCGAAGGGCAGGCCGTACAGCGCGGTGGTGTTCCAACGCAGGCGGCGCGTGCCGTAGGCATTGCCGAAGTCCACATGGCGGCTGAGGACAGAGGTCGCGCGAGAACCGCCGCCTTCGCCGGCAAAGCTGGTGCTGTTGGGCCCCTGGTTGTCAGCGAGGTTCTTGGCCCAGGTGAAAGTGGAGTGATATTCCAGGCCTTTTTGCAGGCGATGATCGGCTTCAATCTGCAGCGAGTGATAGCTGGCATTGGCGCCGGTGGCACGGGTGTTGATCACGCCCCAGTTGGGGAAGAGGCGCGCGGAGAACGGCTGGTTGTAAGCCGAAACGGTGGAGGAGAACGGAAGTGTGTTCTCGTCCGGCGCCCACACCAGCTGCCGCGTTTCAGAGCCGATGTAAGAGGCCCGCGCTGCATAGCCGCCACCAAAGTCGTGATCGACGCTCAGCGACCACTGCTCGGTGTAGGGATCTTTCCAGTTCACGCTGTTGGCGGTGCCGAAGTAGTCGGTGCCGTACGCGGTGGTGGATCCAGAGCTGCCTGCACCGCTGTAGATCTGCGGCCACTGATAACCGATGGCATGGGTGCTGGAGTTGTAGGTGTTGGTGAACTGCTGCGTCTGCGCCTGCACGGTTCCAGTAAGAGAGTAGAAGCTGGAGCCAAGCATGTTGATCTCGTAGATACCGAAGCCGCCGCGGATTGCCCACTTGTCATTGCCCTGGGGGCGATAGGCAAAGCCGAAGCGAGGCATGAAGCGCAGGTGCGGATACTTCTTCAATCCAGCCGGATAGTCTGCGCTGGAGTTGCCGAGCACCTGCATGCAGGGCGCGCCGTTGACGGTGGCGGTGTTGGTTTGCGTGACGCCATCCGGATCGCAGGCGTTGGCGCTAGCGAGATAAGACTGAGCGAGCAGGGACTGCTTGCCCTGAGGATAGATAACGCGGCCCGCCAGAGCGACGGTGGGATCGAAGTTGCCGATGTCGCCGTAGCGGTCGTAGTAGCCGGGGTGGAGCTCATAGCGCACGCCATAGGAGAGCGTCAGGTTCTGATTGACCCGCCACTCATCCTGACCGAAGAAGTGATAGTGGACGGAGAGGCCATCGTTGTCCTGCCGAACCACGTCGTAGAAGGTCTGGAAGGGAATTCCAAGCAGGAAGTCAGCGAAGTCAACGCCGGTGAAAAGACCCTGACTGCTATTGCCATCGTTAAAGGTGTAGGTGCCGTAGTTGTCGGAGCCGTTGAAGCCGAGAGGAGTGATGGCCTCAAGGGTCTGGATATCGGCGCCGAACTTTACGGTGTGGTTGCCCTTGGTCCAGATCAGAGTGTCGTCATACTCGTAGGTGAACGACTTGTCCAAGCCGGTGAGGCGATCGGCGTTAAGGCTCTGGAGGTTGTAGAAGTCCATCTCGGGGATGCCGTTGTAGAAGAGGTTCTGAAGACCCTGCCATCCCTGAGCATTGGTCCAGGCTGTTCCATTGCAGCTATCGCTCGAGCCCGCGGTGTAGCGCGTGAAGCCGACGCCAACCTCGTTGCCA
>CBJOJD010000302.1:0-7188 GCA_966443485.1 uncultured bacterium
GCTGCTGCGGGTGCGTCATGTGCTGGCGGCGGTCAACAAGATGGATTTGATCGGTTACGACGAGGGCGCGTTCCGGGCGATTGAAAGCGATTTCCGCTCGGTGCTGAGCCAGATTGCCGCGGATACCGGCACTCCGGTGGAGGCCATCTTCATTCCAGTGAGCGCGCTGGCGGGCGATAACATCGTGCATCGTTCGAGTGCGATGCCGTGGTATGAAGGACCGTCTCTGCTGGAACTGCTGGAGTCTCTGCCGCCCTCACAGAGCGCGGACACGGTGCCGTTCCGGATGCCGGTGCAGCGGGTGATTCGTCCCGACCACACGTTTCGCGGATTTGCCGGACAGATCGCATCGGGGACGGTGCGGCCGGGAGACTCGATCACGGTGCTGCCTTCAGGCCGGACCGCGGTGGTGCAGCGCATCGTGACCTGGGACGGCGATCTTGCGGAAGCGCACGCGCCGCTCTCAGTGACGCTGGTGCTGGATCGCGAGCTGGACATTAGCCGCGGCGATCTGATTGCCGCGAATGCTGCGCCTTCCACGGTCGGCAATCGCGTACGCGCGTCATTGGTGTGGATGGATCAACAGCCGCTGGATGTGACGAAACGCTATCTTTTGAAGCACACCAGCCATACCTCGCCCGCGTTTGTCTCCTCCATTCAGCATCGAACCAACATCGGAACGCTGCAGCACGAGCCTGCCGAGACGTTGGAGATGAACAGCATCGGCGTGGTTACGCTGAGCTTGCTGCGTCCGATCGCGTTCGATCGCTACGCCGACAATCGCGCAACGGGCGCGTTCATCCTGATCGATCCGCAGACCAACAGCACGGTTGCTGCCGGCATGATCAATGCGGGCCTGACAGCGGCCGCCGCGGAAGAGGGTGGAGAGGACGAGTATTGGGGACCGGTAACGGACAGCGAACGCGAAGCACGTTGGGGCCATCGCGGCGCGGTGCTGGAGCTATCCGGGCCATCGAGCCTTATCGATGCGGTGGAGCGGTCGTTGTTCACAGCGGGCGTGGTGGTGGCTCGCGTGGACGCGGATCGGGAGGAGTTCCGGTCGCATCCGATGCTGCTGCAGCTGCTGGGCGAAGTCCAGACGCGGTCGGGGCTGCTGGCTCTGATTGCTCGGACGCGAGAGGGCAATAACCTGACCGCACGCGCAGAAGGCACGGAGATCGTAGTGGAAGCGAACGAGCCGATGAAGGCTGCCGCTGCAGTCCATCAACTGCTGGTGAACGCGGGCATCTTCATCTCCACGGAAGGGGCAGACCTGTAATGGCGACCGCAGAGATCTTTGCTGAAGTATTGACAAAAATGAATGCGGTGCGGGCCGCGTTGGCCGATCACATCACGGGGAAGGGCGATGTTTGCCTGACGTGCAGCTTCCAGGCTGAAGATGTGTTGCTGGCCAAGCTGGCGCTGGAGTTCGACCCCAATTTGCCGGTGCTGTTTCTTGACACCGGCTATCACTTTGCGGAGACGTACGAGTATCGCGACCGCATCGCTCGTGAATGGGGCATGAACCTGATTAACTTGCTGCCCGAGCAGACGGTGGCGCAGCAAGAATCGCAGTTTGGGATCTTGTATCAAACTGCTCCCGACCAGTGCTGCAAGCTGCGCAAGGTGGAGCCCCTTTTCAAAGCCGTGGCCAACTACGGCGTATGGATCACGGGCATGCGCCGCGAGCAGGCCAAGACGCGTGCGGCGCTGGAAGAGTCGGCGATGTTCACGCTGCCTGGTGGCAAGCAGGTGCTTAAGCTGGCGCCATTGGCCTCATGGTCGACGCGGGACGTCTGGTACGCCTGCGAGCAACTCTCGATTCCCTTGTTGTCGCTTTACGATCGGGGCTTCTCCTCGATCGGCTGCGAACCCTGTACTTCGCTTCCTGTCGACCCCAACGATCCGCGTTCGGGACGCTGGGCCGGCCGCAAAGTTGAATGCGGCATCCATATCGAAGCGAAGTAGCCGGGAAAGCGAGGCGATTGTGCAGTACATCATAGGGTTCTTCATCGCGATGTTCATCGCGCTCACCGGAGTTGGGGCAGGCACCATTACGGTGCCCGTCCTGGTTCTGTTTCTGGGAGTGCCGGCGCCCATCGCGGTGGGAATCGGGCTGATGTTCGCATCGGCTGTGAAGTTGATTTTGGTTCCTGCCCAGGTGGCACGCGGCAACGTGGCGTGGCGCACGTTGGGCTACATGATGCTGGGCGGCGTTCCCGGCGTACTGATCGGGTCTCTGGTGTTGAAGTCTCTGGTCAGCGCGGGTTCGCAGAACGCGGTGAATGGGATTTTGGGCGCGATTCTGGTGACCACGGCCGCGTGGCAGCTGTTCTTCTCGTTCCGGCAGGCGCGGCAGAAGGGCGAGCGCCGCGACCGCAGCCGTCACTTGACCTGGCTGATGTTTCCGGTGGGCGCGGAGGTTGGCTTTTCTTCTGCCGGAGCGGGAGCATTGGGCAGCGCAGCGTTGCTGAGCCTTACGAATCTAGAGCCGGCACAGGTGGTGGGGACGGACATTGCGTTCGGGTTCATCATCTCGCTGATCGGCAGCGGCGCGCATTGGTTCTCACGAGGGACGGATATGACACTGCTGCTGCAGCTGATCGCAGGCGGAGTGATTGGCGCGATTACCGGGACGATTCTGAGTGTGCGGGTGCCGCGGCGTCCGCTGCGCTTGGCGCTTTGGGTGTGGCTGCTGATTTTGGGCGGACAGTTCCTGGTCAACAGCTATAACGGGAAGACGGTTCCGCCGAAACAGACCGCGAGTCATGTGAGCGGGGCGCGGTTTCACTGAGTTGTTTGGGGTCGGGCGCCCGAGTCATTGAAGGTTTCCCGGGTCTCCAACATCGGGAGACCTGCACCCCACGAACAAAGACCCGTTCGTGGGGACCTCGGGACCTGGGGCACCCGGTCGTTCAATGTGGTGAAGGATTGTCTGAGGGGTGATCTGGTCTCCCGCCCAAGCAGAGCTTGGACGGGGCACGCCTGACCGTGGGTACCTGACGATGGGTACCCCGATCAGGCTGGAGTGGAATCCGTCTGGGGCCTTAGCTCAGGGCTTGGGCGTAGAACTGGGTCTCCAGGGAGCGTAGGTCGTGGCCATCGACGCGGAAGGCGACGCGGCCTTGGTTCAGCGCCACAACTTCGTCGACCAGGCCCTCGATGGCGGCTACGCGGTGAGTGACGATCACCACGGTTTTGCCTTCCAGTAGTGGCCAGATGTTGTTCAGGATGAGTGCCTCGGTCTCGACGTCGAGATTGCTGGTGCACTCGTCGAGCAGCACGATCTTCTTCTCCGCATGATCGAGGCTCAAGATGGCTTGAGCGATGGCGACCCGCTGGCGCTGTCCGCCGGAGAGGTTCTTGCCGTGCTCGCCGGCCTTGGTTTGGTAGCCGTCCTGGAGTCCCATGATCTCGTCATGGATGCAGGCCAGCTTGGCCGCCTGCATGACCTCAGTAAACGAGGCTTCGGGCTTGGCGAAGCGAATGGTGTCGAGCAGCGTAGCGTCGGAGAAGAAGACGCCTCCGTTCTGGCTCATGCAGGTGCAGATGCGCTGCAACTGCTTGAGGGGCCAGAGGCGGACATCGACGCCGGCTGCGTACACATTGCCGGCCTGGGCATCGTAGAGGCGATCAACCAGCTTGAGCAGAGTGGATTTGCCGCAGCCAGTGCGGCCGACGAATCCAACCTTCTTGCCGCCTTCGACGAAGAGGTTGAGCTTATTGAGCACGCGCTCATCGGCACGATAGCTGAATTCCACATCACGGAACTCGAGGCTGACTTCGGCAGGAACTGCTACCAACGCGCCGTCGGTTGCGCCCGCGACCGCAGAGCTGGCGGAGCTGATCTTGAGGAACTGCTTGATGGGTTGCCAGGCCTCGGAGATGCGTCCCCACATGCCGGCGTAGCCCCACAGAGAGCCGCAGAGCTGGTCAGAAAGCATGAAGAGATAGACGAGCATGGCGCCGTCGAGGCGATGGGTGGTTAGCAGGGTGATCCAACCACTCAGCAGATAGACCTGCATGGCGACGATGATCAAGCCTTTGCCGAGGCCGAACCAGCCCTGGATCTTGGCTTCGGCCAGGCCGAGCTTCTCGATGTCCTGATGAATGCGCTGGTAGTCCTGTTCCATGCGCTGTTCCTGGTTATAGCGCACGACGTCGGCGTGCATCTCCATGCACTCGATGCTGAGGGAGTAGTCGGAGGCATAGCGCTGATAGCGTTCTTCGCGATGACGGACGCAGCGACGGTTCTCTTCGTACGAGAGCCAGAAGAAGATGGTGGCGGCACCGGGCAGAACTGCTACCCAGAACGGCCATCCCACGTAGGTCCGCAGCAGGAAGAGACTCATGATCGCGGTCGCTAAGAGCGGGCAGACCTCGCGGGCAAGACTCTCGCTGGTCTGGGCGAATTTGCTGAGACCGTTGGTGATTTCGCCGCGGCGCGCTCCGCTGCTGCCAGACTGATGCCAAGCCTGGTCAAGGCTGAGGAGCTTGGCGAAGGCGTTGACGCTGAGCTGGCGGAACATGGGGTAGCTTACGCTTTTGGCGAAGTTCCACCCCATCCATTGATCCAGGGAATCGAGAAAGAGTTTGTAGCCGACCAAGACTGCGACGGCAATCAGGATGGATTGCGCGGAGTGATGTTCGTAGGTGCGGATGAGCAGAACCAGCCCGTATCCGCCACCCACAACCAGCGCCTGCCGGAATAAGGTGAAAACGATGTAGAGAGCAAAACCCCGTCGAAACGGGAAAAGAAGCCGCTTGAGCTCAGACAACATGGAACTCCCTCTGGTTGAGCACGCAGAAGATATAGGAATTTATGCTCTGAGCGTAGCGGCAAGTTGGCGAAAACGCTATGCCCCGAAAGCCTCACGTGTGTGCGCTAGTTCCTAATTGGGAATGGCGGGGCAGAGCTAGAATGCTCTTCGGGTGATGTCATTCCTTCTACAAAGGATGTGGGCTGTTATGCGCGGATTTCGAACGGTTCCGTTGGTGGTCTTTCTATGGTTGGCGGTGGTGCCCATGCTGGGTCAGCAATCGCCTTACGCGCTGGTGAATCCGTTTATCGGGACGGGTGCGGATGGGAATACCTTTCCGGCCGCCACTCTGCCGTTCGGCATGCTGCAATGGGGACCGGATACGCGGGCGGATGGGTGGTACCGGTATGGAGACAAGACGCTACGCGGCTTCAGCTTGACCCATATCAGTGGAGCCGGCTGCCCGGTGTACGCCGATGTGCCGATGCTGCCCTGGACGGGAGAGATCCGGGAGAACCCGGCGACCTCTACAAGCTATGGGCTGCCGTTTGCGCACGAAAAAGAGGAGGCGCATCCCGGGTACTACGCGGTGGAAACGGAGAATGGCGTGCGCGTGGAGTTGACGGCGGGAGAGCGCGCAGGGTTGGGGCGCTTTGAATTTCCTGCTGGCGCGGACCGGAAGCTTCTGATCGAAGCTGGCAATAGCGCCAATGCAGAGGATCCGAGGCGCCAGGGGGATTCATCCACGGTTGAGATTGTTGGCCAGAACACCGTTCGGGGCACGGTGCATAGCGGCGGTTTCTGCGAATCGGACACACATTACACCTTGCACTTTGTGATCGAGTTCGATCGCGCCATCGTCTCGATGGGCGGATGGGACACGCAAGTGCATCCGCAGGCTCACTCCGCCAGCGGGCACAAGGCGGGAGTGTGGGTAGGGTTTGGCAAGAGCCAGGGGGCGATTCTGGCCAGAGTGGGGATCTCTTTCGTGAGCCAGGAGAACGCCATGCAGAATCTGCGAGGTGAGATTTCGGGGTGGGACTTCGAGGGTCTGCGGCGAGCGGCCATGCGCCGCTGGAGCGAAACGCTGGGACTGATTGAGAGCAGCGGCGGCACTCAGGAGCAGCGCGTGCTGTTCTATACAGGGTTTTATCACATGCTGCTTTCACCGAACATCTTCAGCGATGCGAACGGGGACTATGTCGGCTTTGATGGGAAGGTGCGAAAGCTCGGCGCCGGTGAGGCACAGTACGCGAACTTCTCCGATTGGGACATTTATCGCAATGTTGTTCAGCTTCATTCGCTGCTGTTTCCCAAGCGCACTGCGCAGATGATGCAATCGCTGGTAAGGGATGCGGAGCAGTCGGGCTGGCTGCCGCGCTGGCCGGCGGCGAATGACGTGACGTATGTGATGGGCGGAGATTCCTCGGCGATTCTGCTGTCTGAGGCGTATTCGTTCGGAGTGCGAGGGTTCGATGCCAATGCTGCTCTTCGTTTCGCTGTCAAGGGTGCTACGCAGCCGGGCAAGGGCGCCCACGACGGCGAGGAGCGTCCCTGGCTGGCGGAGTATCTGCAGAAGGGCTACGTGAGTCTGAACGACGGAGCGAACGAGTCGGCCGCCAGCAATAGTCTGGAGTACAACAGTGCCGACTTTGCCGCATCCCGATTGGCAGCCGCATTGGGACAGATGGAAAGCGCCGATCGGCTGCTGCGTTCCTCACAGAACTGGCGCAAGCTCTGGGATGCGGAGTCGGGCTTTATCCGCCCGCGGCAGAAGGACGGGAGTTTCCTTTCGCCCTGGGACCCCGACCATCTTGCTCCACATCACACCAACTGGGACAAGGCGGATCAGATGGGGTTTGAAGAGGGCTCGACGTGGCAGTACACGTTCATGATTCCTTTCGATTACGCGGGGCTGTTCGATGCGATGGGCGGAAGAGAAAAGGCCATCCTCAAGCTGGACAAGTTCTTCGAGAAGGTGACGGGCTGGGGTCTGCCTAACTACACGGTCGCCAACGAGCCCGACTTCTGTGCGGCCTACGCGTACGACTGGGCGGGAGCTCCATGGAAGACGCAAGAGGTGATCGATCGCATCCAGCGCGAGGCGTTCTTCGTCCGTCCCGACGGGCTGCCGGGTAATGACGATCTGGGTGCGACTTCGGGCGTGTACGTGTGGAACGCGCTGGGCTTTTATCCAGTGATTCCCGGAGTGGGCGGGCTGGCGTTGGGAACGCCGATGTTTTCACATACGATCATCCATTTTGGCGATGGCAGGAGCGTGGAGGTACGCAGCGAGGGGAAGGGGATTTACGTGCAGCACGTGAAGCTGAACGGGAAGGAGTATGCGTCCTCGTGGCTGCCTCTCTCTGCCTTTTTCGCCCAGCGAAATGTACTGGAGTTTTATCTAGGCGATCAACCCAACAAGCAG
>CBJOJD010000303.1:0-7171 GCA_966443485.1 uncultured bacterium
ACCGAATCTTTAACCGGTTAAGAATCAGTCAAGCTATTTATAATCTGGAATTTACACAAGACGGCAGTCGCCCGCGGGCGGGGGTGTCGTACGCGCCTTTTTAGGCGGTAAAGTGCCCTGGCCACTCGTGAGTTGCTGCCCGTGCCGAACCGCGACTACACTGGAACACGTTCCGAATCCCTCATGGCGCAAACTCCCGGTATCGTAGCTGCTCGGCAGCAACCCACTGTCGAAGAACGACGTGCGCTCATCGAACGGGTAGCTGCCAGCGAGCAGTTCAGCCGCTCGGCACGGCTCCGCGACTTCCTTCTCTACGTGGGCAGGCAGTCCCTCAAAGAGGGCTGTCCGGAGATTCACGAACAGGAGATCGGGATCCGCGTCTTTGGCCGGTCCGCTTCCTATGACCGCAGCCAAGACAACATCGTGCGCGTCAATGCCACCGAATTGCGCAAACGCGTCGATGCTTACTTTGCCGGAGCAGGAGCGCAGGAAGAGCTCATCTTCGAGATCCCTCGCGGAGCTTACAAGCCGTTGTTTCGCTGGCGGCAAAGTACCGTTGAACCCGCCTCCGCGCTTCTGCCCGACGCCCCGCCTGCACCGGCCGTATCCTCCGAGCCCGCTAGCCCACTCAAAGCTCGCCGATTGCTCCTGCCAGAGCGCCTGGGATGGGCACTGTTGAGCATCGCTCTCTTCATTGCCTGCGCCATCCTTTGGCAGCAGAACCGCGATCTGAAAGCGGCCGTCCAGCCGGCAATCAATCAGCCCACCGTTTCCTTGTTTTGGACCGGCTTTCTTGATCCCCATCGTGAGACAGATCTAGTACTGCCCGACGACTCCGCCAGCATCATTGAGGACATCACCCAGGGTCCCATCCAATTGGGCGACTATCTCTCCAGCGGCTTCATGCGGCGCATTCAATCCTCAACCACCCTGAGCGCGGATCGCAAAGCTGACCTGAACCAGATCTTCATGCATAATCTGGTGACCTTTGGAGCCGTGCGCGCCGCCCAGGCGGTGATCGGCCAGATCCCGCCCAAGTACCCGCGCTACCTTACCCTGGCGCGCAACTTCACCGCCGATCAACTCACGCGCAACAACGCCATTCTGCTCGGTGGCAGCAAGTCGGTGCCCTGGGGACACCTCTTTGACGAGGCGCTCAATTTCGACACCGATTACGACTACGTGCATGGCGTGCAGTTTGTGCGCAATCGCGCCCCCAAGCCCGGCGAACAGCTGCGCTATGCAGTGTCGGGTACACCCGACAGCCTCACCGGCTACGCGGTCATCGCCTATCTGCCCAATCCGAGCCACACCGGACATGCGCTCCTCGTGGCAGGGACCGATTCCGATGCAACAGGGGCCGCCGCCAGCTTCCTCACGTCTGAAGACAGCATGTCCAAACTCCGCACCGCGCTGCACGTGGACCGCTTCCCTTACTTCGAGGTGTTGCTGAAGATCTCGCGGGTGAGTGGTACCTTCTTTGGCGCCGAGCCCATCGCCTATCGAACCTACCCCACCACACACTGATCCGGCCCACCCTCGCGCGACACAGGCGTTCGCCAGAAGGGCGAGCGCGGCCACTGCACTGCGCACAATGCCAAGGGCTGTTCCACGACGAGACGGAAACACAAATTGGGTGAATGAAGAAAGAGAAGATCCGACGGAATTAGGAGTGGATGGCGGGCCACAAATACGAAAGCGGATCCTGAGATCCGCCCTGAGTGCTGATACGAAATTCTGGTGCCGAAGAAGGGACTCGAACCCCCACACCCTTGCGAGTACGTGGACCTGAACCACGCGCGTCTGCCAATTCCGCCACTTCGGCACGGTACAAAACAGGCTCTGAATTGCCTGTCCGGCAGCAATTCCAAGTCTCGCAAATGCCGCCCAATGTGTCAAATTGGCCGGATCGGACCGCGAGAATCGGCAAGAAAAAGCCCGGCGTCCTTCGAGCACTCCGGACGCCGGGCAACAACCTAGGGGACGACTCGAAGCCTTAGGCCAACTTGGCGTCCAGGGTGATCTCCGTGTTGTTCGCAAATAGCTTGGAGATGGGGCAGCCGCCCTTGGCGTTGGCCGCCGCGGTATCGAACTGCTCCTTGGTCGCGCCAGGAACCTTTGCGGTTGTGGTCAGAGCGATCTTCGTTACGGCAAAGCCACCATCCACCTTGGCCAGGGTAACGGCGGCTTCGGTGGAGATGCTCTCCGGGGTCAGCCCCGCTCCGCCCAGCTGGGCGCCCAGCGCCATGGAGAAGCAGCTGGCATGAGCCGCGGCGATCAGCTCTTCCGGCGTCGTGCCCGAATCTGCGCCCTCAAAGCGGGTCGCAAACGAGTAGTTCGCGTTCTTCAGCACGCCCGTAGCCGTGGAGATGGTGCCCTTGCCTTCCTTCAGTGAACCTGTCCAAACCGCACTTGCCTTGCTTGCCATTTCATCCTCCTGTGGGGGTTCAAACTCGAATGTGTTGGGGTGATGTCGCGCGCCGCCCAAGGGGAATAGGCGGGCGGGAATGAGTACCTGAGATGATGCCGGGGCGCCCGCTCAGGTGGCTGCGGCAACCCTCTCTACCATGCTAACCTCTGAGGCATGCTCCCGCAGCTTCCCCGCGCACTGAACCCCGATTTTGATCGTGAAACTTCGCTGCATTCGGCAGATCGCTCGCTCGCCGCCCACGCAGCTGGAGCCGACTGGGAGGCGCCCGTCGACCATCACTGCCAGATCTGCCCCACCTGCGGCCATCGCCTCACCGGACACCACTGCAAGCTGGTCTGCACCCAGTGCGGCTACTACCTGAGCTGCGCCGACTACTACTGAGAACCCGCCGCCTCGCTCTTCTTGCGCGCCGCTTCGAACTCGTCGCCGGCCTTCCACTGCACCGAGTGCGGCTGTTCGCTGGCCAGCCAGCCGAGGACAAAGCCAAAGCGCGCCAGTTTGGCGTCTCCGCGGAAGTCCCAGTCCGCCTGGTACTCGTCTGAAGGCTGATGGTAGTGGTGCTCGTTGTAGTCCTCGTAGTGCGCGTGCCCCCAGGCCTCGTCATGTCCTTCGAAGAGCTCGCCCTGATCCACTGAGAACGCCGGCACCCCCACCCGCGCCAGGGAGAAGTGATCGCTGCGATAGTAATGCCCGGCCATGGGCTCCGGATCGGGCAGCAGTTGCAGATCGAACTTCTTGGCTACGCTCTGAATCGTCGGCCAGAAATCGATGCGCTCCGCCCCGCCCAGATCCACCGAGCGCGGAATCCCGATAGGCAGCAGCATGTCGTAGTTCAGATCGAGAGCAAACTCCTTGGCCGGCACCGGCGGGTGCATGCCCAGATATTGCGAGCCCAGCAGCCCCTGCTCCTCCGCGGTCACCGCGGCGAAGTACACATCGTGAGGAGGCCGCTGGGTTGACTGCGCGAAGGCTCGCGCCATCTCCAGCAAGATCCCGCATCCAGTCCCGTTGTCCGCCGCGCCGTTGTAGATGTTGTCGCCTGCCGCGTTGGGATCAATGCCCAGATGATCGTAGTGCGCGGTGTACAAAATGGCGTTACTGCCCGAGGCCGCCCCTGCCACTTTACCAATCACGTTGGTTGAAATATAGCGGCGCACCCGGCTCTCTACATGCGCATGCAGCTTGACCGGCAGCTCCACAGCATGGAATTGACCCGGCTTACCGGCCTTCTCGATCTCCCGATCCACATCGCCCAGCCCCGCGAGCGTGAACAGCTTCTGCGCCACATCGTGCTGAATCCATGCCGCCGCGCGCAGCGTGGCTGTGGGATCGTCCTGCAGATAGCTCTTCTCGATGGCCTGCGAGTTGCGCACCACCTCCCAGCCATAGCTGGCCAGATCGGTGCGGTGAATCACCAGCACTCCCACGGCTCCCCGCCGCGCCGCTTCCTCGTACTTGTAGGTCCAGCGGCCGTAGTACGTCAGCGCCTTGCCCTGGAAAAAGCTCTCCTCGGTGGATGGCGGCTCGTTGACGATGACCAGCGCCACCTTGCCTTTGAGATCCACGCCCGCGTAGTCGTTCCAGTGATACTCCGGCGCATCGATGCCGTAGCCCACGTACACAATCGGCGCATTGAAGTCGGCCATCGCCTGCCCGGTCTGATCCTTGGCGACAATCTGAGTGCCGTAGTCCAACGCAAGCGGCTCGCCATGCTCAGGCACGAACGAGAACTTGGTCTTGTCCTCGACCGTGTGCACCGCCAGCAGAGGCACCTTCTGGAAATACGTCCCGTTCTCTCCAGCGGGAGCGAGGCCGCTCAAGGCGTACTGCGTGGCGATATATTCGGCGGCGAGTTGATCTCCACGGGTGCCGGGCCCGCGTCCCTCCAGCAGGTCGAGCGAGAGAAAGCGCACGTGCGCGCGAATTTTCTCGGGATCGATTCCGTCTGCGGCTTGACGCGCTGCCGCCGGAATTCCCGGAATCTCCGGAACCGAGGCTTGCTGAGCCGATAGGGCAAAAGCGTTAAGGCTGACTGCGGCGAAGAAGAGGCAGCGTAGAGAGCTGTGCATGGCGTGGTTCCCTCAGAGCGATCAACTGCGCGCTTAGTGCGATATTAGAGAACCGCATCGGCTGTTTTCAAAGATTCTGCCCCGGCCGGTCCTCGAAGAGCCGGAGCCAAACCCCGCGGCAGCAGATGCGCACGCGTAAGAACCTTGCGCGCCAGACCGGTCAGCGCCATCTCGCCCGCCACATGAACAGGAACCCAGCGCTGCTCTCCGACTTGAGCCGTTAGCAGGGCAACGTCATCCTCCACCACGCTGCGAATGCGCACGTAGTAGTTCACCTGCATGATGGCGTGACGCACCGTCATGCGCAGGTCCTCATCTGGCACTGCAGCGTGGCGCAGCGGAGGCAGCTCCCACAGTCCCGGCATCACCGTCTGCGTCTCCGGACGCTGCTCCAGCAAAACCTCCAGCCGATTCTCGCCATCGGCATAGCTGGAGCGCACCACCAGCGCGTGCGCGACCTCTTTGCTCAACATCTGCGGGCGCGGAGCCGTAGCGTGCTCACCGCGCGTCTGGCAAGTCTGCGACCAGGGGCACGTCAGGCACTGCGGATTACGCGGTGTGCAAACCGTAGCGCCCAGCTCCATCATCGCCTGATTGAAATCGCCTGAGTGCTTCGGATCGACCAGGCGCGCTGCCAGGGTTTCGATATTGCGCCGCAGCGCGGCTCCCCCTTTGCGCCCCGTCGCCTCCCAGCCAGCCATGCGGCAGAGAACCCGCTCCACGTTGCCGTCCACCACCGGTACGCGTTCTCCGTGCGCGATGCTGGCAATCGCCGCCGCCGTATACGACCCGATTCCAGGCAGGGCGCGAAGCTCCTCCGCGCTCTCCGGCAGATTCCCTTGCAGGCTGCCGGCGACAAACTGTGCCGCTTTGTGCAGCATGCGTGCCCGCCGGTAGTAGCCCAGCCCGCTCCACAGCGCCAGCACATCCTGCTCAGGAGCGGCGGCCAGCGACAGCAGCGTGGGAAAGCGCGCCAGAAAGGCCTGATACCGTTCCACCACCACCGCCACCCGGGTCTGCTGCAGCATGATCTCCGATACCCAGATGGAGTACGGCGTCTGATCGTGCCGCCAGGGTAGATCGCGCTTGTTCAGCTCATACCAATTGAGTAGCTTCTCCCGCATCTCGGGGAGATTCCAATTCTTCGCATCCGTGGGGCCCATGAGGTCAGCTTACGGCATGCCATCCACCCTCCGCAGCCGCACCACCGACAGCCTCCCAACCCGCTTGCGGACCCCACCTGACGCTCTCCACCGCCCTTGCTGACGAGTTCTATTTCGGAACCGGCGTGGGCCTCAGGCACCCTCAATCTCGCACTTTAGTCACCCTTGAAAATGATTACCTGCTAGTTTGAAGGAAACTCCACCTCACTGCTGCCGATAGGAACGCTTAGGTCGCATAGCGTCAGAGTTTCTCGCTGCCCCCTGGGCGGCATTTGTAGCGGACCGCCCAACGATCCGCTCACCGGAGGTTTCGTTTCATGAATCGGATCGTTCTTTCCCTTTGCGCCGGGCTCGTTGCGGTCGCGTCCACCGTCTCTGCCCAGTCCTACAGCACTTCCGTCTTCCACCTCGATCCGAGCGCGTCCGCCGCCGGAGCCTCAGTCCAGCCCGGTACCCTGGCACCTCAGCACCGCGGCATTGGCGGCCCGTTCTCCAGCTTCGGCATCAGCGCCGGCATCTCCCCCATGGGAGTGAACGTGCAGACGGCGACTAACCTGAACCGCTACCTGAACTTCCGCGGCACCGGCAGCCTGTTCAACTACAGCATCAACAACTTCACCACCAACGGGTTCACCGTGAATGCCAAGTTGAAGCTCGCTTCCGCAGGGGCCTCGCTCGACTACTATCCCTTCCCGCGCCACGGATTGCGCCTCAGCCCCGGCCTGCTGTTCTATAACCAGAACCGCGCCAACGCTGCTTTCAATGTTCTGCCCGGCACCAGTTTCAGCCTGAACAACTACACCTACTACGCCTCGGCTTCCAACCCGGTTCTGGGCTCGGGATACGTCGGCCTGCACAGCCAGCGTCCGGCCTTCACCGCCACCACCGGCTGGGGCAACATGATTCCCCGCAGCGGCAAGCACTGGTCCTTCCCCTTCGAGGTGGGCGCGGCCTTCATCGGCGCACCGAAGCTGAACCTCGCGTTGACCTCGGGACAGGTTTGCGACGCCAACGGCCAGAACTGCGTCAACGTGGCCACCGACGCTACCGTGCAGTCGAACCTGCAAGCCCAGGTCGCCAAGTACCGTAACGATATGGAGCCACTCAAGACCTTCCCAATCCTCTCCTTCGGTGTGGCCTACAGCTTCCACACCCACCGCACCATGTAATTGCTCTCCTGAACTGAGCAAGAAAAAAGGGCCGCGTCCAACCAGGCGCGGCCCTTTGCTATATAACTCATTTCTTCCGCATGCACGGGATGAATCTTAGGGTTGTGCGCGTCTTTTTGCGATGAGCGGGCGGTCTGCGGTTTCCCACGCAAAACGCAAAGAACGCGTTTTGCATGGGGCACAAAGCAGATCCAGGGTGGCAATCATGACGCCGCGCGTACTCGTGTGCCCCAGGTCCGGGCTCCCCAGGAACGGGTTTCTGTTCGTGGGGTGGAGGTCTCCCGGTTTTGGAGACCTAAGTGACCATTCCGGCAAGCGGCCCACTCATCTCTTCCGCAT
>CBJOJD010000304.1:0-7148 GCA_966443485.1 uncultured bacterium
AGCGCATTCTGGGCCCCCAGTCCACCGTGCGTGAACTCGAAGGTGGTCCGGGTGTAGTAATCAAGACCGCGAACGAGGCGGTGATTGCGCACGTAGGGCACACCCGCTGCGTCCAGGGCGGCCGTGACCGCAGCGAAGTGCGCCCTCGAGTCCTCATCCAGCGAATCCGCCATCTTCGGCAGCGCATCGATGATCGGCTGATCCTCGGGCACCTTGCAGTCCAGCACGCGCAGAGGATTGGTCACCGCGCGCCTCTGGCAGTCGACGCACATCCTGGGAGCCACGGGAACCAGCGCCGCCCGCAGCACCTCGTTGTAGCGGGCCCGGTCCGCCGACGAGCCAACGGAGTTCAGATGCAGAGTCCAGCCGGTGATCCCCAGCTCGTCTAAGAGCGTGGCCAGCATCTCCAGCACCTCCGCATCGCGCAGCGGACTCTCGCTGCCTGCGGACGGCGGTCCGATCACCTCGGCTCCGATCTGCGAGAACTGGCGGTAACGCCCCTTCTGCGGACGCTCGCGGCGAAACTGCGGACCGATGTAGTAGAGCTTCTGCAGCTGTCCGGTCTCGCCCAGCTTGTGCTCGATATAGGCCCGCACCACCCCGGCCGTGTTCTCCGGGCGGAGCGTCAAAGACTGAGACTTCTCTGACTGCGCCCGGGCCCGATCCTCCCAGGTGTACATCTCCTTGGAGACAATATCCGTCTCCTCGCCCACCCCGCGGGCAAACAGCGACGTGTCCTCGAAGACGGGCGTGCGAATCTCGCCGAAGTTGTACCGTCCAAATACCGCGCGGGCGGTGGCCTCGATGCGGTTCCACAGCCCCGTCTCCGGCGGCAACAGATCCCGCGTCCCGCGCACAGCTTTCAATGTACTCATAACCCTATTAGTTTAACTGGGCCGATTTGCGGTTCGCCGCAGATGCTAAATGTTCTCGTCGTCAAACATTGCCTGGATATCGCGTGCACCGTGGATCATATGCACAATATGCAGAACCTGCGAGGTTCGTTCGAAGCGATAGAAGATCATATGTTTGGGAAAGCCAGGGGTTGGCAAGCCCAGGAGAGCGGAAACGGCAAGGCGTGCCGCGTTCTGGAAATTTCAGTAGGGAATGGATTGTTTCGTCGACTGCGGATTCCCAACGCCCCGCAAGCGCGGCGTCGGACGCTGCCAGGTAGTAGTCCGCTTGTTCGATGATCGCCAAGGCGGCGGCCTCGGAAACCTGCAAGCGACATTTCCTAAGACGAGCGATGATCCAACTCCTGATCGAGATTAGGAGCGGCTGGGCACATCAGGCTTGGAACCACTGTACCCCATATTGGCCTACTTGGGTCCGGTCACGACCGAGCCAGTTTCTCCCTCAGTACGGAGACGAGGCTCCGCCCGTTTAGCTCTTCCGGCGCAACGCGAATCTCTTCCGTCTGCAGGGCCTCCAGCAATTCCGTTTCGAGACGTGAACGGCGTTGCTCTTTGTCTTGTCGGATCAGATTGCGGATGAATTCGCTGGGCGTGCCGAAGTCACCGGAAGCGACCCGCTCCTCGACATACGCCTTCAGAGGGTCGGGCAGCGAAATATTCAGGGAAGCCATGGACATACTTTCATTTTATGTCATTTTATGACGCCCTACCTCGGATTCCTGCCCCGCGCTGCCCCATCATTGGTTGAGTGCGCATCGGCAAAAATCGCAGTAAGTCACGCCGTCTTCCTTAGATCTGAACCGTCTTGTTCCGACTGCAAGCGATGGGCTGAACCACTTTGCAGCCGCTCCACCGCCGGTACGTCGAACTCTCCTCGCACCCGCGGCAGGCTCTGCGGGTAATTGCGCTGCAGAAACTCCACCAGCTTCTCGCGCACCAGGCAGCGCAGATCCCAGGCGTCACTCGAATTGCGCGCGTCCATCAACGCCCGGAGCTGAAGCGTGTTCTGGCAGCAATCCGACACTTGCAGAACGCACACCTTGCCGTTCCACAGCGGTGTGGACTGGCAGATGCGGCGCAGCTCCTCGCGCAGTGCGTCTACCGGCACGGTGTAATCCGTGTAAATGAAGCATGAACCCAGCAGGTCGGCGCTGGTTCGCGTCCAGTTCTGGAAGGGGTGATCGAGGAAGTACGACAGGGGCAACACCAGCCTGCGCAGATCCCAGATCCGCACCACTACGTACATGGTGCCCACCTCCTCGATCCACCCCCATTCCCCTTCCACTACCACCGCGTCCTCCAGACGGAACGGCTGGGTAAAGGCGATCTGCACCCCGGCGATCAGGTTGGCCAGCGTCCCCTTCATCGCCATCCCCACCACCAGGCTGGCCAGCCCCGCGGAGGCCAAAATGCTCATCCCGATGTGGCGGATGGCCGGAAAGGTCATCAGCATCAGCGCCACGGCAATCACCACGATCAGGCTGGCCATGATCCGCCGCACCATCTCAAACTGGGTGCGAATGCGTCGCGCCGTGAGGTTGTTGGCCACGTCGAACCGATAGCGCCCGGCGAGCACGTCCGAGGCCACCTCGATCAATAAAATGGCGAACCAAGCCACCGCCGCAATCAGCCCAACCCCGGCGACATGCTCCAGAGCCGCCATCACCGCATGCGACAAAGGCAATCCAGGCAGAATGGCCATGACCGCCAGAAACGGAAAAATCCAGTGCGTCGGCCCTTGCCCGTGCCGCACCAGTGACTGCCCAAGCTCCGTTCCCCGTCTCCGGGTTAGCCGTTGCAAGAGCCAGAAAACAATCGACCTGGCGGCCAAGGCCAGGCCCACCGCCGCAAGCAGAAACCCGGCTGACCAGAGGAGCGGCCTCCAGTTTTGCGCGATCCATTCCAACATCGACACGTATCCTCTCGCCATGGGATGCCCAGAGCCGCCGTCCTGTTTGCATCGCCATATACTATGGGGCCATGGCGCTGGTTGAAGTCGACGCGGTGAGCAAGAGCTATGCCCGGCGCTCGGGATGGCGCACCCAACTGCAGACTGTGGTCGACGAAGTCTCCTTCCAGATCACCGCGGGCGAGACCCTCGGGGTGGTGGGCGAGTCCGGATCGGGCAAGACCACCGTGGCGCGCATGGTCCTCGGCCTCGTGGCACCCACCAGCGGGACAGTGCGGGTTGACGGGGTGGATTTGGCCTCCGCCTCCGCCGCCGAGTGGAAACGCCTCCGCCGTCAGATGCAGCCCGTCTTCCAGGATCCCTTCGCCGCACTAAACCCGCGCATGAAGGTGCTCGACATCATCACCGAACCTCTCGTGATCCACGGTCACGCGCTCGGCATCCGACACGATCGCAACACCCTGCTGCAGCGGGCGGCCGAACTCCTGAGGGAAGTCGGGCTGGACGAGTCGGCATTGCCCCGCCATCCGCACGAGTTCTCGGGCGGACAACGCCAGCGCATTAACATCGCCCGCGCCCTGGCTCTTCGTCCCCGGCTTCTGATCCTCGACGAACCAGTTTCTGCCCTGGACGTAAGCGTAGGAGCCCAAGTCGTGAACTTACTTCGACAGTTACAGCGAGAGCATAGCCTGACTTATCTCTTCATCTCCCATTCCATGCCCCTGGTGCGCTATCTCAGTACGCGCATCGCCGTGATGGAACGCGGGAAACTCGTGGAGATCGGCGAAACCGAGCAGGTCTGCTCCGCACCCCAGAAGCAATACACCCGGCAACTGCTTGCCGCCACTCCCGAATTGCCGGTACCCGCCAGCAAATGACCTTGGTGCATCGGGATCCCGATTAATGAGATGTAAACGAGTTAATGCCTGCTAGTCTGGAATTGCGAGTGGGGCGAACGGATTGTCCCTCGCGAAAGACGTTTGTATCGAGGAGCGCGTAAGCGGCTCCTCGTGTTTTCCCGTTGCCGCTTCTTCCGATCGATCCCACCTTATCCAGTCGTCGGTTCCGCAAACTCTATGCTTGCGTCGAACATCCTGCTCGCGTTGCGCCGCCATTCGCACCACTCTCCCGGGTCAAAAATCAGTGCGCCTCCGGATGCGCATCGGCTTTGCCCTTAAAGCGGCTGTACACAAACACCACATAGCTCACCGCCAATGCCATGCCAAACAGCCACCATGCCAAGCCCACGGCCAGCGTGTGCGGACCCGACAAGGCACGATCGAGCGTGATGTCCAACCCCGAATTGCCCGAAGCCGGCAACAGCGTCGGGTATAACCCCCAGCACGCCCCCGCCAGCATGAAGAACAGATACACGCACGAGGCCAGAAACGCCTTGAGCGGCTGCAGGGCGCGATTCCAATAGAAGATGCCCGCCAGCGAGGCCAGCACTCCCACCGGCACCACAAACGTAAACGGATAGTGATAGTAATTGTCGAGCGTCTGCGGACGCACCCCGATCGTCGCAACCAGGCTCACAACGGTCAATACGATGAGCACGACCCACAGCGGCTTCACGATGCGGCGTGCCCGTTCCTCCAAGTCGCCCGACACTTTGAGCACCAGCCACAGCGCCCCGTGCAGAGTAAGAGCAACCAGCGCCACCAGGCCGCCGATGACCGTATACCAATCCAGGATGCCGGGCACCGTGCCGGGCTTCCAGTTGGTCCAGAGGGGCAGGAAGAAGTACCCATCCGCGCGCAGCGGCACTCCGCGGATCACGTTCGCCAACGCCGCGCCGTAGAAGATCGCCAGCAGCGCCGAAGCAAATCCGAACAGTCCGTCCAGCAGCGTGCGCCATACCCCCATGTCGAGGTGGTTGCGTAACTCCAGGCTCACGCCGCGCAGCACGAGCAGCCACAGCACGATCATCAGTGGAAGATAGAATCCACTGAAGGCCGAGGCATACAGCAGCGGAAACGCGAAGTAGAGCGTGCCTCCGCCGGCCAGCAGCCACACCTCGTTGCCATCCCATACCGGCCCAATCGAGCGCAGGGTGGCTCGCCGCTCCCGCTCATCCCGGGTCAGAAACAGGTGCAGCACGCCCACTCCGAGATCGAAGCCGTCGAGCACCACGTATCCCACAATCATGACCGCGACCAGCCAGAACCAAATGAATCCCATCTCGTTGCTCCTCGTGATCTCGCGTTTACATTCCCGCCGTATGCACAGGCTCCGCCGCTTGGTTTGCCCCGCTCGGTCCCTGATGAATCTCGCGATAAATGAGCACGGTGAACAGCAACCCCAGCAGCGTGTACAGCCCCATGAAGCCCAGCAGCGTAAACAGCCCGTTACCCGCCGACACCATGCTCGAATAGCCCGCGCTGGTTCGCATTAGCCCATAGATCAGCCACGGCTGGCGTCCCAACTCCGCCGTCATCCACCCCGCCGTATTGGCGATGTAGGGCAGGGGAAAGCTGAGCAGCAGCGCCCACAAGACACTGCGTGTCCCGAACAGCCGCCCTCTCCACAGCAGAAACGCAGACACAAGCATGATCAGCGCGAACCACGTTCCCAGCCCCGCCATGATGTGATACGCGTAGTACAGCAGCGGCAGTGCCGTGGGCCACTGATCGTGGGGAATGCGATCGAGGCCCGTGACCTCCGCCTTGGTGGTGCCGTAGATGAGGAAGCTCAGTACATTGTTGACCACCAACGGATTGTCGATCTGGCCGGTCTCCTCATTGGGCTGACCCAGCAGAACGATGCCCGCGCCGGTCTCGCTCTTGAATACACCCTCCATGCCCGCCATCGCCGCTGGCTGATGCCGCGCCACGTACTTGCCGTGCAGATCGCCCGTGGGGAAGATGATCAAGATCGACGCGATCAGCCCCACAACCACGCTCGTCTTGAGGAAGATCCGCGCAAACTCCTGGTTGCGTCCCTCTAGCAGGTAGAATGCGCCCACCGCCGCCATTACAAAGGATCCGGTGATCACTGCGCCCGTCATGTTGTGCATGTACTGCAGCAATCCCCAGGGGTTCAGCAGGAGCTGCCAGAAGCTCGCCACCTCGTAATGGCCGTTGACCACGTCGTACGCCACAGGGTGCTGCATCCACGCGTCGGTCACAATGATGAAGAATCCCGAGATCCACGACCCCAGAAACACCATCACTGACGAGAACCAGTGCAGGCGCTTCGAGAGCCGGCTGCCGCCGTATAGAAACAGCCCCAGGAACGCCGATTCCAGAAAGAACGAGAAGACGCCCTCCATCGCCAGCGGCTGCCCGATCACCCCTCCCGAAACCCGCGAGAACTGCGCCCAGTTGGTCCCGAACTCGAACTCCATGGGAATCCCCGTCACCACGCCGAAGACGAAGTTGATGCCGAAGATCCGCCCCCAGAAATGCGCGGCGCGATCCCAGCCTTCGCTTCCGCTCCGAAGCGCCACGGTCTTCAGCACCACAATCAGCAGCGCCAGACCCATGGTGAGTTGGGGAAACAGATAGTGAAACGTGACGGTAAACGCAAAATGAAGTCGATGAATCAGTTCGGCGGTCATGCGCACTCCTCGGCAGTGAAACCCCTGCAGCGCTGCTCTGGCAGGGGATGGGGTAGAACGGAACGAGCTGCAACAATGGCGCGAGCGGTTACCGCTCCCGAAGCTTGGTTATAGAGGCTTGTACCTCGGCCGGGAAGTGATCCAAGTCACACACAGAATGGCCCCCAGGGTCTAATTTCAGAGTTGTGGCATCAGCTCGACAGTTCGCGAGTCCACTGGAACGACTGAAGTAATCTAACCGAGAGGACCATGCGGACAGCGATCATCGGCGGCGGCATTGCGGGACTGGCAGCGGCATACGAGCTGCAGAAGGCGCGTGCCACGAATCCCGCCATTCAATACACGCTCTTTGAAGCCGGCGACCGCCTGGGTGGCTGCCTGGGAACAGACGTGGTGGGCGGCACAGTGCTGGAGCGCGGTCCAGACTCCTTTCTTACCGAAAAGCCCGCCGGAGCGGAACTTTGCCGGGAGCTGGGCCTCGGCGCCGACCTGCTCCCATCTAACGACTCGGCTCGAAAGACTTTCATCGTGGTAAAGAACCGCCTGGTCGCCCTGCCCGACGGCTTGATGTTTCTGATTCCGACCAAGCTGGTTCCTACCGCCCTGACTCCCCTCTTCAGTCTGGGCACCAAGATCAAGATGGGCCTGGAGCTGCTCCACCCTCCGCGCCCCAGTCAACAGGACGAGAGCGTAGCCGCCCTGGTGGAACGCCACTTCGGCTCCTAGGCCGTCGACCTGCTCGCCGATCCCCTGCTCTCCGGCATCT
>CBJOJD010000305.1:0-7129 GCA_966443485.1 uncultured bacterium
GGTCTTCGGCTACGGTACGCAGAACGCCTATCCCTTTGGTTTCCAATATCCAGCCTTTGTGGGGTCTCCTCTCGACAGCAAGGGTGGCATCGTTGGATCGCAGGCGAGTGTTGGTGGGACAGCAGGAAACCTTTCGCCATCTCGGACGTTTAACTGGTCAGGCGCGGTGGAGAGACAGGTCACAAGAAACATGGTTGCGAGCCTCGGATATTCCGGGTCGCACTCCGGCAATCTCGTTCTGACCGGTGGAAACACGGGCAATACGAGCTATGGAGACGACGTGAATGTATTCAATGGAGACCTCATCCAGCATCCATCTTTTGACTCGAATGGAGTGTGGAATGGAAGCGGTCAGCAGACTCGCTTGAACACAAGCTTCGGCTCTATCACCTATGCATTCAATGGAGCGGTGGCCAACTACAACGCGTTCATTGCAGCGCTGAAGGGACAGTTCGGGTCGCGCGGATTCGTTACCGCCTCGTACACTCGGTCAGTATCTAAGGACGACTGGAACAACTATCCCAGTAGCTACACCAATAGCGGCAATTTTGACAATCACCGTTGGTACAGCCTCTCGCCCTGGGATGCGCCGAACCGTTTCTCTCTCGGTTGGAACTACCGGCTGCCAGGGCGCAGCAACGGGAATGGTCTCTTGGGCCGCTTGGTTTCAGGCTTCGAACTCAGCGGCAGCACGATCCTTCAGTCGGGTAATCCATTCACGGTATACAACTGGAATCCGCTACATCTGATCGATAACGCAGGCGTCACAGTCACCCAAGGCAATTATCAGAGCGAATTGAACGCCGGGCACTTTGCGTTTGCTTCCGATAGCGGCAACTATACGGCGGATGGCGACAACTATAACGTGCCCAATGTCCTCAGCTACAAGCAGAAGCACGATCGATCGTCCTACGAGCAGGGACACGGCGGGGTCATCAGCCACTCCCAGTTCGCGCAGCCGACCTTTAGTGCTTCTGGCACGGAGGGTAATGAGAAGCTCCAGGAGTTCCGCAACCCGGGTGCGGCCTGGACAGACTTCACGGTCAAGAAGGAGACCACCATTACGGAGCATCTCAATCTCGAACTGAGACTGGATACCTACAACTTGTTCAACCGTGTGAACCTGAGAGGCGTGGACAACAACTATGGAGATTTCAGTCCCAACTTCGGAACAACGAGTGGAAATCTAAACCCGCGCTACATGGTGGTGGGCGGAAGGCTCTCCTTCTGATTCTTGCTACCTCACGCTTTTCACCGCCTGGCGAACCATTTGTCTTGTGATGGCGGTGGAATACCCGACGCGGCACAGCCGGAAGCAGAGCCTTCTGGTTGTGCCGCAGGGGCACATAGGTCGCAAATGTGCTGCTGCACTGGTGGGCTCCTGTCAAACACGAACGCCCGCGAACGCCTTCACAGAAGTATTCGAATCCATCGTAGTCGGAACACAAAACCCGCTGCCCGGAGCGAATAGAGCATGTCAGCCGGCTCATCCAAACAAGACGGATCCTTGAGTCCGACCGCTAGAAGATTTTTCCAAATGCTTCCGCTGTGGGCGACTCTCACGCTGACGGTCACCTGCTGTGCGCAGGGGCCTGTGGTGCAGAGTTCAGTCGCATCCATCACTGACGCTCTGCGGAGTCGCGATTTTCAGTCTGCACTCAATTTGTGCAAGTCAGCGCTGGCCTCCCATCCGTCGGACAGCAGGATCTGGACTTTACGTGGAATGGCGCTAGCGGCTACTGGCAACTTGCCCCTTGCCTCCCAGTCCTATCAACGCGCTCTGCGCTTTGCCCCTGACTATCTTCCGGCACTCGAGGGACTGGCACAGTCAGAGTTTCAGCTGGAACGACCAGACGCCCGAACTTACCTGCTGAGAGTGCTTGCTGTAATCCCCAACGATCCGGTCTCGCATGCTTATCTCGGCGTCCTCGACTTCCGGACCAGAGATTGCACGAACGCGGTAAATCATTTTGAGCACGCGGGAGCCATGATCCAGAATGAGCCGGGGGTTCTTAGCCAGCTCGGATACTGCCTGGCTGAATTGGGACGGGATGGAGAGGCCGCTTCTACATTCGCGCGCGTGGTCGCTCTTGATCCGAACCGCCCCGGTGCCCGCTACAATCTCGCACTGGCTCAATTGAATGACCATCACCCGAATGAATCTCTGGACGCACTCCAGCCTCTGTTGCAACGGGCGCCCGTTCAACCAGATGTTCTGGTCCTTGCGGCGGACGCATACGAGGCAAAGGAGGACACGGAACATGCAGTGACGCTGCTGCGCCAAGCCCTTCTCACCGATCCCAGGGATGTGAACACGTACATGCGGTTTGCCACCCTCTCCTATGATCATGCCTCTCCACAAGTGGGCGTAGATATTCTTGATTACGGCCTCAAGCAATTGCCCAAAGAGCCAAAGCTCTATCTGGTCCGGGGGATTCTGTTGACCCAACTGGGAGAATTCTCGCAAGCTTCGGAGGATTTCGCGACGGCCGGACAAATTGATCCAAAGCTCTCCTTCCTCGGAGTAGCCGAGGGACTCGTTGAGTCCCAGCAGCACGACTCAGCAAAGGCAATCACGTCCTTTCGAACGGCAGCCAAAGCGCATCCAGACGAGGCTTACCCGCAGTACCTTCTTGCAGAGGCACTCGCCGGCAAAGGTTCAGTCCAGGGGACTCCCGAATATGCCGAGGAAGTTGCAGCCGCGCAGCGAGCTGTAAAGCTCGATCCTCATCTGGTAGCTGCGCGCGACCTGCTCAGCAGCATCTATTTTGGAAGTGGGCGGACTGACGAGGCGATCGAGCAAAGCCGGTCTGCCTTGGCTGCTGACCCAAATGATCAGCAAGCCGTCTATCACTTGATTGTCGCGCTTCGTACCACGGACCAGAAGGGGCAGGTACCGGAGCTTTTGAAGCGGCTTCTGCAACTGCGTGCGAACAACGCAAGCCATACCACAAAAGGTAAGCGCTTCCTTCTGAATGACAACATCCAGGAGACGCGAACGGCGGATCGGTAAATGAGAGTTCTACAAGCTACAGCACCGAGATCTTTGGGGCGCTCCGGCAGCAACGGCCGTGAACGGAAGGCGCTCAGATTACCTAAAACGTCCGATCACTAGGCCATATGAACTATGCGGAGTGCTTGAGGCGTGAATAGCATAAAAGGATTCATACAAGAATAGGACGCCGTCATGTCTCAACGATCCTCATCGCATCCCACTCGTCGCAAATTTCTCCGGCAGGCCGGTCTTTTTAGCTTGGCGTCGTCTCTTCCGGCAAGCCGGATCATCTTCGATCCCGCCGACGCCAGTGCGGCCACCGTTGAACCTGTCGAGTGTGTCCGATCTCGAGCTCCACTGCATCCAGGTGCATTTGCATTCTTGCCGCTCGGCGCAATACAACCGCAGGGCTGGCTGCAAAGGCAACTTCGGATTCAGGCGAGTGGCTTGAGCGGGCACCTGGACGAAGTGTGGAGCGATGTGGGCCCGCAGTCCGCATGGCTAGGGGGTAAGGGCGAGAGTTGGGAGCGCGGGCCATATTACGTCGATGGCCTCGTTCCGCTGGCTTGGCTGCTGAACGACTCGAGCCTTAAGCAAAAGGCTAAAAAATATATCGACTGGACGCTTGAGCATCAGGACGCCGACGGAATGCTTGGCCCGTCTTCTAACAACGACTGGTGGCCGCGCATTGTTATGCTCAAGGCGCTGACTCAGTACCAGGAATTCACGTCCGACCCACGCGTCGTTCCAGCAATGGATCGATATTTCCGCTATCAGCTGAACGAGCTGCCGCGGCGCCCTTTGCGCGATTGGGGCCGATTCCGCTGGCAGGACGAACTCCTCACCGTGATCTGGCTTTACGATCGCATAGGTGCCGCGTACCTTCTTGACTTGTCACGACTGCTGCATGCACAGGGCTACGATTGGATGGCCCAGTATGCAGACTTCAAGTTCACAGAAAAGGTCACAGCGGATCTACTCAAGCTCGACCAGAATAATGGCTTGACGGATCTGGCGCTTGCCACCCACGGCGTGAATAACGGCCAGGCGATCAAGACCGGGCCGGTGTGGTCCTTGGTTTCCGGATCAACCTCGGACCGTGGCGCCGCGTCGCAGATGCTCGCCGCGTTGGATCGCTACCACGGAATGCCCAATGGCATGTTCTCCTGCGATGAACATCTTGCCGGCCGCGACCCCTCTCAGGGATCCGAACTCTGCACGGTAGTGGAGACCATGTTTTCACTTGAGCAGGCGTTGGCGATCGTGGGCGATGCGGCGTTTGCGGATCGCCTTGAGCAGATTGCCTTCAATGCGCTACCCGGTGCCTTTGATGACGCCATGTGGGCGCACCAGTACAACCAGGAACCCAATCAGGTGCAGTGCAGCCTGCACCATAAGCCGTGGGTCACGGATGGCCCTGAGTCCAACTTGTTTGGTCTCGAGCCGAACTTTGGGTGTTGCACAGCAAACTTCCACCAAGGCTGGCCCAAATTAGTCACCAGCCTTTTTCTGCTGGCGCCTGCATCCGGTTCTCAGAAACTGGACGGGCTTGCTACCGCGGTGTACGCACCGTGCATCGTGAATGCGAAGCTCAACGGGGTCGCGGTTGAGATTGTGGAAGAGACCGATTATCCCTTCAGCAACCGGATACTGCTGACCGTGAGCCCTAAGTCTCCGGTGCGCTTCCCTTTGCATTTGCGCATCCCAAGCTGGGCAGATGGGGCCAGAGTCCGCGTGAATAGCAAGGGTGACCCTGCGCCGGCTCCCGGCAGCTTCATGGTTGTGGAGCGCACCTGGAACTCAGGAGATCGCGTGGAACTGCTCTTGCCCATGAAGCCGCGCGTCAGCCGATGGTTCCACAACTCGGCTGCAATCGAACGCGGCCCCCTCGTTTTCTCGCTTGGCATCGGCGAGGACTGGGTGAAGCTGCGCGATCGCGGCATGACTGCCGATTGGCAGGTGTTTCCGCGCACGCCCTGGAACTACGCGTTGGAGCTGGACGCATCTGACCCGGCCAAGTCGATCGATGTCAGTGAGTCGGAAGTTGGAGCTGTTCCGTTTTCTCGTGCTGACAGTCCTGTACGACTAAATTTGAAGGGCCGCCAGGTAAATGCCTGGCGTGCAGTAGACGGTGCGGCGGATCCATTACCGGAGAGCCCGGTCCACAGCGACGCGCCCGCGGAGTCCCTCACGCTTATCCCTTATGCCGCAGCTAAATTGCGGATCACTGCATTCCCGACGCTTGGCAGCTGAGCTCTGTCTCCGTACATCGCGTAACACTTCCTCTCCATTGAGTGGAGCGAGGTGCGTGCCCCTCAATGTGTTCGCATTTGATTGCGACGGAATTTTGTGAGCTGAATCCATTTGTGTGCCCGGCTAGAGTGACGCCTCCCGCTAGTTCTTCTGAACTATTCTGATCCGCTTCATCTGGACCACGTGGATCCTGCAATGCTTTTGCTATAGTCCTCCGCAATCAATGTGCGCGCCCTGTTCGCACGCGGAGCTAGATCGAATTTCGGCGTCGTTGAGGGCCAATCGCAAAAAACAATCAAACGTAGTTGCACGTGCTGATGGCCACCGATGCCGGATCAATGGATCGCGCTGGTCTCAGACAAAAGGAGATGTTTGTGCACAGAAGGAATCGCTACGAGTCAGCCCATCGCTGCGGACGGGAAGCTTATTTGAACTGGGTGCGCTGGATCTGGATTGCAGTCTGTATTCTGCTGGCCGCACCCAGCCCGAAGAGTTCTGCCCAGGCCACCAGCCAATTCCGGTCTCCACTGGTCCTCGGCTCTCAAGCCGATCCCATGATGATGACGTATGGGGGTATGTACTACCTGTATGTGAACGACAGCATGACCTCTGACCGGGTGCACATCACGACCAGCTTGGCCGGTATGGCCAGCTCCAGTGATCCGGTGTTGGCGACTCCGCCCGCCGGAAGCGGTATTGGTGGGAGTGGCTGCTTCTACATCTTTCACTGGAACTCCCACTGGTATCAGTACTGCGCTGACAACGTGGGAGGCTTTGCCTATGAAAGCGCAACCGATGACCCCAAAAGTGCCTACACCTTCCTGGGAAGATTGCCCGTTCCAAGCGGGCTGATCGGGTATGCGGAATGGCCAATTCAGGTCGGTAATCAGCTGTACATGCTCTTTACCGATGCTGGGAGTGGCTCTCAGGTCGGATGCAAATGGTGCATCTACGCTGCTAAATTCAGTGATCCGGTAACGATCTCCGGCTCGTGGAATGTCATTGCCCAGCCGGCGACATCCGGGTGGGAGTGTGCCGGCGGAAACTGCATCAACGAGGGAGGATCGATTGTTGTGCACGGGAGCAATGTCTACATGCTGTTCTCCGCGGGCGGATATGAATCACCCGATTATTGCGTAGGCATGCAAACCGCAAGCACCACCTCCGATTTGAGCCAGATGTCGTCTTGGACGAAGCATGCGGGATGTGTGATCAGCCGAAACGATGCTGTAGGAGCATACGGACCGGGTTCCTGCCTCTGGTTTCAATCTCCCGACGGAACCCAGGACTGGGTTGTTTACCACGTGAAGACAACGACAACGATCGACTTCACCGGCGAGGACAGAAGGCTTGAGGCCCAGCAGGTCACTTGGGATGCAAACGGCAACCCGGTGTTTGGTCAACCTTACGCGCTAGGGACTTATCGGCCTCTCCCCTCGGGCGACCCTGGAAATCAATTCACTGCACCTTCTGTATCTTCGTGGGGAACCGATCGGTTGACGGTTCACACGATTGGCGCCAACAACGCCGTCTGGGAGAGATACTGGAGTTCCGAAGCGGGTTGGAGCCAATGGCAACAGGTGGGAGGATATCCACCAAATGGCGCGGCTGCCGGCCCAGCAGAGGTCTCGCGCACAACCAATTACATCGACGTTTACCTGCCGACCGAAGATGCAATCTGGACGCAGTATTGGAATGGAAGCAGCTGGTCGTCCTGGCAGAGCCTTGGGGGTCCTGCTCCAAGCGGCTACACCACAGGCGGCCCCGTCGCTGGTTCCCGAGCCGGCGTTTCCACTTGGGGAGGCGATCGGATCTCCCTCTATAGCGTGGGAGTCGATCACAACGTGTGGGAAAATTATTGGACGCCTGCAGGTTGGAACG
>CBJOJD010000306.1:0-7094 GCA_966443485.1 uncultured bacterium
CTTGGTGTAGAGGTCTTGTTGCGGCGCCACATCGAAGCTCATCAACTCCAGCGAGAGCTCGCGGCAGTTTTCCACCATGGGGAAGATGACGGTGCCATGGCCCTTGATCACGCGCGGTCCGCGGAACCCATAGACAATCAGAGCCTCGTTCGGCCCCGCCTTGCGATACATCCTGGCCAGAATGCCCATCAAGAAGATCAGGACAAGTACCCCGATCCCCGAAAAGAGAATGATCTCGTTGTTCATTGCGATCCCGGTCCCTTCGTGCCGGGAGGTGCATGGTTGGTTGAGTTCGTCATTCAGCAGTGAACGAGTGAACAAGTGAACAAGTGAACGAGTGAACAAGTGAACAAGTGAAAAAGTGAATGAGTGAAAGAGTGAAACAGCGAACAAGCGAAGCAGTGAAACAGGGAATGTGTGAAACAGATGGTCAGGTGCATGCTATCTGTTTCTCTGCCTCTCTACTTCTCTGTTTCTCTTCGGCTATCTGTTTCTCTGTCTCTCTGCTTCTCTGTTTCTCTTGGGAAATAGCTTGGCAAAGAATCCCATCAGAAAGATTCCCACCAGTACGGCCATATCGATGGTCAACACGGTCGTGTCAGTCATTGCGATCCCGGTCCTTCGGCCGGGGGAGAGGGACAGGCATCCGAGGAACTTGTCCATGGGCCTGCCCTCAGGTTGGTTTTTGAACTCTGGGAATTTAGCTCCCTGATCTCTTAGTCCCGGGAGGCTTCCAGCTCATCCCACTTGCGCACATACGCAATTCCCTTCTCGTAGCGGACGACGAAGACCTCTTCCTGTTTGGGAATATCTGCGCCGTCCTCCGAGCGAGCGGGCACGGAGCGGAGCGCACCCAATTGTTCGTACAGCATCTCGCCGGTTCCATTGGTCCGAATGGGGGAGGAGATACGGCCTACCGCACCGACAATCTCTGTCTCGTCAGCCGTGAGCTCACGTTCGTGGGGCATCAGCACGCGCGTCAGGAAGAGAAAAATCAATGCTCCTCCCGCAACGCCTGCGATAGCCGCCAGAACCAGCACCACGCTTGCGACAAAGCTGCCGTACCGCGTCAGCAGGTATCCCGACGCGCCGAACCAGCAAAGAAAGATCATCAGTGAGAAGCCGTTCCACCAAGGCACGGTTGTGGCGCCTTGCGTGGAGTTTGTACCGGCACCTGGCCCCGGGGCCACCCCGGCGGTGTGCGGAATATGCGCCGCGTGCACATGCGGCACATGGACGTGCGGCACATGAACGTGCCCTCCAAAATGCCCCATGCCACCCAGCAGCGTCACCGCGCTTAGCATCAGCCCCACAAGAAAACAAACCAGGTAAAAGCTTTCCCAACTCATGACGTGCTCTCCAAGCTCACAGCCAACAGCCGCAGCCCCTCAGCCCCGTATCGCGTTCCTATTTCCTATTCCTTAGTCCCTGATTTCCGAAGCACTTCCATCAGGCGCGGTGCGAGTCCTGGAGTTTCCAAGATCGCCTCCAGCAGCAACAGGCACTCTCGCGAGTGTTCGTGCTGCGCCAGGGCCAGCAGAGCCTGTTTGAGCTCTGGGTCCTTGCGGAACCGCTCCGCGCCCGATACCAGCCACAGGTCGAGCTTGTCCTCCGTGTTGCGCAGCTCGCTCTGTAGCTCCGGTGTGTAGCCCTCCGGATCGTCCACCAGGTAGCCCGGGTGCACCTTGAAAAAGCTGGAAAGAATCTGGCGCGTTTTGTTGGTCAGGTGTGGCCGCGCGCCGCTCTCGATCTGGGAAAGATAGCTCTGGCTCAGTTTCGAACCAGTTTCTGCCTCGATGGCTCGAACCAGCTCGAGCTGGTTCATGGCGCGGTTCAGGCCGCGTAAGCTGCCCTCCACCTCGCGTAAATAGCGGATTTTTTCGCCGAGCTTCATCGTGCTAGCCACCGGGGATCCCGCTGGGAATCCTGGAGCCGGTGGTCCCGCGTAGAGGAGGCGCCCTGCCGTTTCTCTATCGCAATATGCAATAGATCGTATTGCGATTTGCGATAGGTGTCAAGGAAAATCGAATTGGCTCACGATAAGGTGTGATTGCCAGGCCAGAAGCAGCCCAGGACAGTCATCCCCATCCCGCCCGCAAGGGGGTCCAGGTTGGGGAAAAACCAGGGTCCTGAGGCGCATCTAAGTGCTCGAGGAGAACGCATGCCCAATCCCATCGTCTACTTCGAGATCACAGGTAAAGATCGCGCCAACCTTGAAGACTTCTACAGCGCCATCTTCGGTTGGCAATTAACCGCCGCCGGAGACCAGTACACGCATGTCTCCCCAGGGTCTGGCGTGAACGGGGGTATTGGCAGTGCGATGGCCGGCGGACCAGGCTACGTCACGTTTTACGTGGAAGTCGAGAACATTGAGAACGCGCTGACCCGGGTAGAGGACCACGGCGGAAAACGCATCATGGGACCTGAACAGATGCCCAAAGGGCCGCTGATCGCCTTGTTTACCGATCCCGAAGGCCGCACCGTGGGGCTGGTTCAAGCGGGATCCCTGCGCCAGGGCTGAGCGATGGATGAGAGCTAACCGGCGGTCCCCATTTCTACCTTCAGAGGTGGACTCGGACCGCTGGTTGGCTTCCCCAGTCGCCCGCCAAGTACCGGCTCGTCATACCGCAGCGAAGTCAATGAATCCGCGGGCGGGATCGGTGGCCACCAGTTTCACCGTGACGCGGTCCCCCACATCGAGTCCCTGGCCGCCATGCACCACCATGCCCTCCACGTGCGGCTCCAGCGCCCGAGCGAAGACTCCGTACTGATTCACACCGGTGACGATGGCCCGGAAGGTTTCTCCGATGCGCGGATGCAATACCACGGCCGCAATCCGCTTTTGCATCTCACGTTCTACTTTGCGCGCGGCGTCCTCCATCTGCGTGCAGCGCAATGCAATCGCATTCAGATCGCTGTCTGAGTAAGGATGCGCCGCCTTCGCCAGCAGCGATTTGAGGATGCGCTGCGCCACAACATCCGGAAAGCGCCGGTTTGGAGCGGTCGAGTGAGTGTAATCCTGGACCGCCAGGCCGAAGTGTCCAGGCGAGGGCTCATCCGGCTTGACCAGCACATACTCGCCGGGGCCCATGAGCTTGACGACTGCGATGGACAGGTCGGGGAAGTGATCGGGATCCTTCCGCTTCTGCTCCAGAAGGAACTCGTTGAGGGCCTTGGAGTCTGGCTCCGCGGGCAGAGTTGCGTCCAGGCCCGCAGCCAGGGCCACGATGCGATCCCAGCGCTTGGGCGTGCGCACCACGCGGCGAATGCTGGCGATCTTCGCGTCGTCGAACATGCGCGCCATGACTCCGTTGGCGGCCACCATGAACTCCTCAATCAACGAGGTGGCGCGATTCTTTTCGAGCCTGACCAGGTCGACGATCTCTGTTCCCTTGGTGACCGGGTGGGTTTCCACCGACTCCAGGTCCAGGGCTCCATGCTGGAAGCGGCTGCCCATCATGCGCTGCGCGGCTTCATCTTGAAGCTTGATCTGCGCGGCCAGCTTCGCATTCGCGTCGATCTTTTCCGGCGCGGGGCCGCGGCCTTCCAGCCAGGCTCCCACGCTGTTATACGCCAGCTGTGCTTGATTCCGCACCAGGGCGCGATACACTCTGCCTTCCGAGGCGTTGCCACTCTCGTCGACACAGATCTCGATCACCACGGCAGCGCGGTCTTCGTTCTCATTCAGCGAGGTGATGCCTTCCGAGAGCTCAGTGGGCAGCATCGGAAACACCTTCACACCCGTATAGACCGAGGTGGTCTCGGAGCGTGCATGGCCGTCGATGATGGTCCCCTTCGCTACCCGAGCATCGACGTCGGCTACACCGACGAGGACGCGGATGCGCCCGTCGTCGAGGCGCTCAGCCCACTCGATCTGATCGAGGTCCTTGGAGGTGTCGTTGTCGATAGAGGACCAGAGCAAGTGGCGCAAGTCTCGAACGCCGTTGACTGCGGGCAGCGAAACGTTCTCTGCGATGGAAGTGATCTGCTCTTCTGTCCCCGCGGGGAAGTCGGGCTGGAAACCATGTTCGACCATTGCAGCGTGCGCAGCTGCAATCAGATTGAAGTGGAGAGGCGGACCGGAGTGCATCAATTGGGCTCCCAAACTCTGAACTGCCAGCCTATCACTCGGCCGTCCTCCTCTGGGAGCGAGGACGTGCCGAGTGCTAGAGCCGAGCCATTACCAGGACAGGGTTAACGTGACGGTCTTCCATCCCTCGCCCGCGGGGAAGTGAAAGAGCAGTGGAAGCCAGGAGCATGCATCGGGATTCGCGTCGCAGGCGCGAAAGGAGATGGAGGCCTCCTCCGCACTTCCCTCAGATTGTGTCTTGACCTTGGGAAGCAGATGTTCGTTGCGAATGAGGCGAAGCACACCATCGCTGCCGGCGCGGCCTTCGATGGTAAGGCTCAGCTGGTTCGGCTTTGTCTCGGAGTGAATCACGCGAAACTCGGAGGTTCTTGCGCCAGGAGCCGGAAGGTGATCAGGGAGCGCAGTCCGCACTGACTCGGCTAGATCAGATCCAGGATCGATGTTGTCTACCTCAAGCGGTGGGAGCGGAATCCGCAGGCCCTTCACTGCTGTATGAGCGCTTTTGGACGTCTGCGAAGAGATCGATCCGTAAGATGCGCCCTCCAAGGTGCTGCGCAGTGTCCATCCTTCTTCCGATCCAGGGTTCATGGTGACCTCGAGGATGCCGCCGCGCTTTTCGAAGCGGAGAGATGTGTGACCGGCGCCGATGGGAAGATCCATCACGGCTGCGCTGTGCCAGCTGGCGGGAAGATGCGGATTTACGGTGATGGTCCTGGCCACCGCATCAATGTCAATGCCGAAGAGTCCACGCAAGGTTGGCGTGATCACCATGGCGCTCGACCAGAGCTGGTGGCTGGTGCTGCGGCCGAAGGGTACGAAGAAATCTCCAGAGAGCAATTCCGTTACGGCGCCCACATCCTGCGCCCAGGTGAGCTCCGCATTCTCTTTCAGCATCTTGTAGCCTGCCAGAGGCTGATTGCCGCGGAACTCAGCCAGAGCAGCCCAGCCGGTGAAGAGCGGCCACACCGATCCCTGGTGATAGCTCATGCCGTCGTAGACCTTCTCTGTGTTGGCTACGTCCCGCAGGCCCCAATCGGTATCGAGCGAGGCTTCAGCAAACTGCGACAGACATTCGCCGGAGTGCTCCAAGAGCGAGGCGCCACTCCACCAGGCCAGCGCGGGGTACACCGTGGTTGTGGCATCCAAGCTGGCGGCTCCGTCCTTCACATTGCGACTGAAGGCGTAGCACCCCTTGCCGGGACTGTAGAACTGCTTATTGATGGTCGCGGCGATGGTGTTTGCGCGGGACTGCGCGGCTTTGGATGCAGCTTCGTCGTGCCACAGCGAGGCAAGCTGTGCCATGGCTGCGGAGGCTTGCTGATCCAGCAGGGCCAGATAGATCTCCTGCTGCGGCATGCCGCCTGGCCAGCTCTCAACCCAGCCCGTGCCTTGCGCATTGGTATAGATGCCGTTGCCGCCCTGGTCGGGGCCCGGAGCATGCGTGGTTTCGAAGGTCCAGGCCTTTTCGACCGCTTCGCGATGTGCGGCGAGAAAGGCGACGTCGCCGCTTGCCCGCACATAATCATTCATCGCCAGCAGGAAGAGCGGCGTAGCGTCGGCCGCCGCGTACATGTCGGGGAACGCTCTCCCATCAATGAACGCCGCAGTCTGTGAGTACTCATGCATGATCTTGCCGTCTTCGCGTTGACGGCGGATGAGGAATTCGAGCTCCGCGCGGGTTAGGGCGAAGTCGCCGAAGCCGTTCACCGCGTAGAGCGTGTACAGCGCGTCGCGACCGAAGAACCAACCGAAGCCGGGCCGTGCGGAATCACCGGAAGCGTAGTACCCAGCCACGAGGGCCGACTCATCTTTGGAAGCCGCCGGCGATGTGCTCGCCTGAGGCACGTGCGTCTTTAGCTGCTCGATGGAGATCTCCGCCCATTTGAAAGCCTCGTTGAGTCTGGCATCAGGCGTGACGATCGAGGTTGAGTGTGTGGTGAAGTCTCGGTAGTGCTCGTGGTGATCGGCATAGCTCGCCGCCAGCTTCGTATTCAGATTTGCCAGTGCCGTACCTAGGGCAGCGGTATTGGCCGAGGCGGCGTCTCGGCCTACCGCCATCAGAAGCGGAAAAAGCTTACCCTGGTCGCGGGCTGGATCAATGTGCAGTTTCAGTTCGACGGGATGTATCTGAGGGCGTTCCTGGTAGGGCGCCAGAATGCCAGGACGCGCGCCTGGGATGGTCAGGGCTGCGGCTAGGTCTGGATAGTCCGAGTGCAGCACATAATATCCGCCAGCGCGCGCGTAAGCGTCTGGACCGGGCGCGACCCACTCTGGATTCGGATGCCCCTCGTTGCGCTCCGGCCACATCGATTCGAGATTGGGCGTAAAGCGAAAGACGAAGTCGGTGGGCTTTACGCAATCGAACTGATAGAGCACTACCGGTCCGGACCCCGGCAATGCGGCCGCCGGTGAAAACATGATCTGGCGTACGGTGAAGGCGATATGGGAGTAGGTGATGATGGTGCGGTCGGGTCGCACCTCAATCTCGGCGGACTGCTGATTCACGTCGATGGGCACGGTGTAACCCTCGACGTCGGCTTCGATGGAAAGGTGCGAGAGGACCTTAACCGGCAGCACCCAGGCTTCAAAGGATCCGTCCTGCTGCCCGACCAGCACACCGTGTTCGCCGGCGACCGTGAATGGTTTGAGAGCTTCAGTGTGTGCGCGCAACACCGGACCACTGAGATCAAAAGCGATCGGCTCAAGCGGCTGGAATGCGGGAAATGCGGTCTGGGAGTGGATTGCGGAGGCTGCTGCAAACAGTACGGCCATTGCCGCACTGCAAATCTTCGTGCATCTTGGCATCTTATGGTTCCTTGAAAAGCGGCTCAAAGGCACCAGTCTAGAACATCTCGATTGCTCTTCACGAGCGTGCTGGAGGATGCGGAGATGAGGGGCTAGCTCATCCCCGTCCTCCACTGGACTATTGGGATAAGGCAAGAAGGCCGGAATCGAGTAGTTGTTCCGTAAGCTGGTCCAGGGCTTGCGGATACTTGTAATGGAG
>CBJOJD010000307.1:0-7047 GCA_966443485.1 uncultured bacterium
AAGTCTCCACCCTCGTCTCGTGGAAAGGAAGATTCAGCCGCTCGGCCAGCGCTCGCACAAACTCCAGATCGCCGTCGGCCTCCTCCCCACGCAATCCGTGGTGAAGATGAGCCACATGTAAGACAAGCCCGAGTTCCCTCTGCTCGGCCAGCGCCCGCAGCAGACCGACGGAGTCGGCCCCGCCCGAGACCCCGACCGCAAGTCGCAGACCTGGACGGAGATACTCCGTGTCTAACGGAAGTCTTACAGCCTGTAGGACACGCACTACAAAATCATACGGCCATTCCTGCCCCGCGGAAGCGCCCGCCGGTTTCGGCCCTTTGATCCGGCCCATTGACCGTTCGTTCGAGCTAGAACCAGTCCGCGGCGCGCTGGATCATCTCCCGCCCGGCGCGCCGCAGCCTTGGATCCTACGGCACGCTGGCAAACACCGTAGTTTCCCACTTCGTTCCTGCGGTGTTCACCGCATAGAAGTCGAACTGGTGTTTACCCGAGGCCAGCGGAATCGACGTACTCTCCGAGGTGCTGGTGGTCTCGGTGTACTCCTTCACCCCGTCTACCCAGACCTCCATCCGGGCCAGGGTTCCGGTGATCAGAGCGGTGGCCGTGGCCTGTACTGGCGAGTTCACCGTGCTGTTGTTCGCAGGACTGCACACATGCACGCCCAGCGACGACGGCGCTGCACACGAGCTGGCGGTTCCCACCGTGGCGTAGACCGTCGTCTCATACTTCGTACCGGCCGTATTCACGGCATAAATGTCGAAACGGTGGTAGCCATTCGACAGATTCACCGTGGTATCGAAGCTGGTGCTGGTGGTCTCGGTATACATCTTCACTCCGTCTACCCAGATCTCCATGCGCGCCAGCGTACCCGCGATGGTTGCCGCAGCCGAGACCTCCGTCGGTGAGCCTACTGTGGAACCATTCACCGGCGCGCAGACGTGTACACCCGCAGAGCTTGGCGCGCCACAGGTAGTCCCGCTACCCACGGTGAGGGTCAGGTTCTTCTGCTGAAGAGTGTTGTCCCAGCCCGTGCCAAACACCGTGATGTTGTGCGTGCCCGCGCTCAATGAGATGGACTGATCGAGGAACGAGTAGTTCGAGAAAGCGTGGACCAGTTGCTCGCTCATCTTCTGACCATCTGCCCACACTGCCACCGTGCGCATCGGCGTGGGCCCCGCGGCACTGATCGAGAACTTCACGGGAGAGCTCGCCGTGGATCCAGTGGGCGCGCAGATGTTGATGCCTTCTGCCTGCCCGATGGTGCCGCACGCGGGGAACGAACTGCTGGTGGTGTTTTCCATCAACGCCAGTTCATTCGCTTGAGGTGTTGTAGATGTTGTGCGCGCGTTGGTAAACGGAGTGATAGCAAGATCCGGCCTGGTGCCTTGCGTGGACTTCAAAATGGCGTAACCTGAACCGCCGTAGGGATACGACTGAATCTGCTGTTCGCTTCCGGCGAAGACGCCCTTGCCGGTGGCCGGATCCAGTACCAGCGTGGAGCTGGTGCCCGCACCGCTGCAGTCTGTCTCGACGTACACCAAGTCGTTCAGGCCATCCCCGTTCACATCGGCAGTCTGAATGTTGTCATAGGGGCAATAGCCGCTTGGCGTATTCACTGCCTCAAAGCTCAGAGTCCGGTTGTAATTGCCTTTGAAGATCGCGATCTGCGGCAGGAACGTCGTCGTGCCGCTCGATCCGTAGCTTTCGCGGCTCATGAGGAGATCGCTCGTGCCGTTCGAATCGAAGTCGCCCACGCCTGATCCGGAGTCCAGCAGACCGTTGGGATCGCTCAGCTGCGTGGGGCTTCCGAAGTTGCCCGCGCCATCTCCGTACCAGACCTGCACCGTAGTCGGCGAGCCGCTCGCTGAGTAGAAGATCGCGAGATCCGGTTTGCCGTCTCCATCGAAATCGCCTGCCACTGCTCCCTGCGGAGTGATCACACCCGAGGTTACAGACGAACCATAGGTGAAGCTCGTGTTCGTGCCGCCCTGGCTGAGCCAGATATCGATGCGGCCATGAACATTGTCGGGGCTGCTTACCACCACCAGGTCCGTGCTGCTGTCGTGGTTTACGTCCATCGCCACAACGGCAATCGGGTTATAGCTCGTGCCCAGGTCCACCACATTGGTGAAGGTGCCGTCGCCGTGTCCCACGTAGACATTCACGTACTGGTTTTTGTAATCGAGGACGGCGTAGTCGAGATTGCCATCGTGGTTGAAGTCGCCCACCACGGTCTGCGCTCCGCCGATCGATGAGAGTTGGATAGGAGCCTGGTACAAGCCATCGCCATTCGACAGGTACAGATATTCGATGGGGGTCGAGCCGCTGCCCGGGTCGGCAACAATCAAGTCTTCGCGGCCGTCGTTGTTGAAGTCGCCATGCGCGGCAATCCATAGCTGGCCAGCGCTGTTGTGGATGGTGTGTTCAGAAAAACTGGTCGCAGTCTGCGTCAGGCCGCGCAAGGGGAAGATTGCGCAGGCCAGCGAAAGCGCGGAGACCAAGCTCAGCGCGCGAGTAGACACTGGAAACAACATCTGGGATAACTCCTCGAGTGGGAGATAGACATACAGGCAGTCGGCGGAAAGGCTTGAGTACGAGCGATGTCTCGACTCTGTCTGATAGGAAACACTGCCCGGCGATCGGCCAGGAGAGCCGTACACTCTCGCCCGGTTGGGTTGGAGCTACAAACGTGTAAGATGGTTGCTGCGCGCTTCAGTTCTGAATCTGCAAGCAAGCAGAACGGCCTTTTCATGACTCAGACCCGCGTCGCCACTCGCAGCGATGCTCCCTTGATTACTGCCCACCGCAAAGCCATGTTTGAAGACATGCGCCGTAGCACTCCGGCAGTCCTGGAAGAGATGAGCACGAACTTTGAGCCCTGGGTAGCCTCGCGTCTGGCCGACGGCAGCTATCTAGGTTGGATCGCCGAAGATGACGGCACTCCCATTGCCTCCGCAGGCATGCTGCTGCTCGGCGACCTCCCGCCTTCGCCGCATAACCCATCCGGCAGCGTTCGCGGTCACCTGCTCAACGTCTACGTGGTACCGGCTTTCCGCCGTCGCGGACTGGCCCGCCACCTCGTGGAACTTTGCCTTGCCGAGGCTCGGCACCGGCAGATCAGCGTCCTGACCCTGCATGCCTCCGACGAGGGGCGCCCTATCTACGAGCGCATCGGGTTCCGCGCCACCAACGAGATGCAGTTGATCCTGAACCAATCCTTGTAGCCTCCGGATTAAAGACATCAACAGGTGGCAATGTATACTCCACCCGGTATGCAAGTATTTGCGATTCTTCCCGCAGCGGGACTGGGGACCCGCATGGCCGGCCCGCAGCCCAAACAGTTCATGGAGCTGGGCGGGATTCCCATCCTGATTCATTCCCTGCGCGCCTTTGCCGGGGTGCCGCGGGTGCAGTCCATCGTGGTTGCCGTCCGCAAGCCGGAGATCGAACGCGTACAGGCACAGGTGGCCGAGTTCGGCTTTGAAGCCCGGGTCCGCGTCGTCGAAGGCGGGGACAACCGCCAGGAATCGGTAGCCCACGGATTGGCTGCCATTCCGGCCCAGCCCGACGACGTTGTGCTGGTCCACGACGCCGTGCGGCCCCTCATCGACTCCGCCACCATCGACCGCACCATCGACGCCGTGGTGGAACACGGAGCAGCCATCGTGGGATTGCCGGCCGTGGATACAATCAAGCAGGTGGAACGCACCGCCCACGGGGCTTTGATCACCGCCACCATTCCACGCGAGTTTGTGGTCCTGGCTCAGACCCCTCAAGGCTTCCGCTATGGGCTGCTCCAAAGTGCCTTCGCCGAGGCGACGGCGGACGGCTTTATCGGCACCGACGAGGCCTCAGTTGTGGAACGGGCCGGTCACCCGGTTGCGGTTGTCCCCGGCTCTGCGGTTAATCTGAAGATTACTCAGCCCGGCGACCTGGAACTTGCGGAGTTTTATCTGCACCAGCGCTCGCGCTGAGAAACGACGCCCTACCGGCGCACTGGCTGCCGGGCCGGTCTCGCACCTACGAGCACTTTGAAGCGTGCGGAGACCTACCGAAGATCCGGCATACCTGCGTACGGCGGGCCTATTGAGCTCCGTCAGTTTGAGTGAAGCACAGGAGCAAGTACAGGAGACCATGGATACACGGATCGGATTTGGCTGGGACTCGCATGCATTCAAGCCCGGCGTCCCATTGCGGATTGGCGGCCTCACCCTGGACCACCCTGAGGGTCTGGCCGGACACTCCGACGGCGACGTGCTACTGCATGCGATTACCGATGCGCTGCTCGGCGCAGTAGCCGCGGGCGACATTGGCAGCTTCTTCCCTCCCGGCGATCCCCGCTGGAAGGACGCCGACTCCGCCATCTTCCTCAAGCTGGCTCTGGAAGAGCTGCAGCATGCCGGATACCGGATCGTGAACGTCGATACCACTCTGGTGCTGGCTGCGCCCAAGATCTCCCCGCTCTCCGGAGAAATGCGCGCCAGGGTAGCCGAGCTGCTGGGCATTGAGATGAGCTATGTCAGCATCAAGGCCAAGACCCCCGAGGGACTCGGCCTCGACCACGTCGCGCAATGCCACGCCGTCGTACTGGTTGAAAAGAAGGTGGACCAGGAAGAGCTGATCAGCATGAGCGAGGTCATCGAAAGCCAGCGACAGCTCGAAGACGTCGTGGAAGACCTGCTGAGCACGGTGCACGGAGTGCCGAAGAAGCGGACCATCTCCCCGCTCTTCGATACGGAAGACATCACCTAGATCAGAGATCAGCCGGCCGAACTCAGGAGCCTTGCAGTCCTGTGGAAATCTGGCCGGCTGAATCCCCCAGCCCTCCTGCAAATAGCTATTGCGCAAATCGCGCCCGCCGCCCTACCTTTGCTCAGACATTCCATTTGAGAGCGCAGCCATGCACCTCGCTTTATTCCTGCTGCAAGGCACACCGGACCAAGCGATGATCGGAAAGATGGCTTTGGCCTTCGTCGCCATCCTGCCCATCGTCCTGGTAGTCGGCCTGGCCCTGGTCATTATCCCTTCCTGGTTCATCTGCAAAAAAGCAGGATTCAACCCCTGGTTGTCACTGCTGATCGCCGTCCCTCCGGGAGGCCTGATCCTGCTTTACATCCTGGCCTTCTCCAACTGGAAGGTCGTACCTGCTGCACATGATCGCTGGGCCCCGCCGCCGGCCCAGCCGCCCCAGAACTAGCTGCTCAAACTGTTAGCATCGAAGAGGAAAGCTCTCAACGATGCCTGACGCAACCACCTCTCCCACCACGACTCCGCGGGTGCGATTCGCACCCTCCCCGACGGGTTATCTGCACGTCGGCAGCGCGCGCACTTTCATCTTCAACTGGCTCTATGCACGCCACAACCACGGCACCATGGTGCTGCGCCTGGACGACACGGACGTCGAGCGCAATACCGACGCCAGCGTGCAATCGATCTTCGAGGGCCTGCGCTGGCTAGGGCTGGACTGGGACGAAGAATACAAGCAGTCGGAGCGTCTGGACCTGCATCGCAAGGCCGCCGAAGCCATCTTCGCCAAAGGCCTCGCCTACCGCGACTTCACCCCGGCCCACGCTGGCGACGACACTCAGTCCGGCGCCCAGGGTGCGTGGCTGTGCAATCCCGGGATGCGCGAGTTGTCGCGTGAGGAGTCCGATCGCCGCGCCGCTGCGGGGGAATCCTTCGCACTGCGCTATCGGGTGCCCCGCGGCCAGGACCGCACCCTGCGCTTTGTCGACAGCGTCTACGGAGAGCAGTCGAAGCTGGCCGACGAGGTGGAAGACTTCGCCTTGCTGCGTTCCGATGGCATGCCGACGTATCACCTGGCGTCTTGCGTCGACGATGCCGATCTGCGCATCACCCAAATCATTCGCGGCCAGGATCACCTCACCAACACCTTCAAGCACCTGCTGATCTTTGAAGGACTGGGAGTCGAAGCGCCAAAGTTTGCGCACCTGCCGCTGCTGGTCGCGCCCGATGGCGCTAAGCTCTCCAAGCGCAAGCATGGTCCCGTGGTCAGCGTGACTACCTATCGCGACGCCGGCTTCCTGCCGCAGGCGTTTATCAACTTCCTGTGCCTGCTGGGCTGGTCGCCCAAGAACGATCGCGAGTTCCTGACCGTCGACGAGATCAAGGACCTCTTCACGCTGGACAACGTGAACCGCGCCAACGCGGTGGTGAACTTCAGCGATGAGGATCCCTTCGACGCCAAGGCGGTCTGGCTGAACGCCGAGCACATCCGCGCCCTGCCGGTCGATGGGCTGGCACGTGAGTTGGAGCCGGTCTTCGCGAAGGCGGGTTATCAGGCCACGCCGGAGAAGGTCGCCGCGGTTACGCCTTTGATTCGCGAGCGCATCAAGCTGCTGGGCGAAGCGGTGGGAGCGGCGGACTTCTTCTTCGTCGATGAGCTCGCGCCCTACGACCCCGCGGAGCTGATCCCCGCCAAAGGCGCCGACGCCGCCATGACGTTGCAGGTGCTGCAGCACGCGCAGCAGATCCTGGCGACCACCTCGTTCGATCACGACTCGCTCGACAAGGCGCTACGCGAAGCCGCTACAACGCTCGGCATCAAGGCCGGACCGATGTTCCAGCCCATTCGCGTGGCGGTCTGCGGCCGCAAGAACGCGCCGCCGCTCTTCGAGACGATGGCGGTGCTGGGGCGGGATGTGTGCCTGGAGCGCCTGAGACAGGCCGCAGCCCATCTCGCATCGCTGGGGAGATGACATCCCCTTCACAGATACGCTAGCATTCCCCACGATTGGGTTGAGGTGAATGCAACTAAAGCCGGGAATCCCCGATACTTTCACGCTCAATTCCGGTGCCGCGCCCCATGGTAGATGTGCAGAACCTGAATATCGTTCGCCGTCGCGCGGTAGACCACTATGTACGGAAGGCGCGGCAGTACCAACTCACGCGTCCCCTCTTCCCGTCCCTCACGGCCGCGATACGGCATGGAACGCAGGGCCTGTATGGACTGGTAGATTTGGACGATAGTCGATTTCGCCAATGCCGGGAGATGCTGAGCCAGATAGTCGGCGATGGCTTCCA
>CBJOJD010000308.1:0-7030 GCA_966443485.1 uncultured bacterium
TGGTTCATTCTCGGCATCATGCTGTTCAGCTTCGCCGTACGCGCGGTCTATGTGGAGAGCTGCTCCATGTTCACGCGCGGCGGTGTATACCGGGTGGTCAAGGAAGCGCTGGGTGGAACCTTTGCCAAGCTTAGCGTCTCCGCGTTGATGTTCGACTACATCCTGACGGGTCCGATTTCTGGCGTGTCGGCTGGCCAGTACATCACCGGATTGCTGAATGAACTGATGGTCCAGGCGGCACAAAACCACTGGCTGCCTCCAGCGCTGATGGACGCTCACGGAACTGCCGTTCAGTTCGACATGAACGGCACGTCGGCCGTAATTGCCGCCGCCGTGACCATTTATTACTGGTGGCAGAACATCAAGGGCATCGAAGAGTCGAGCGACAAGGCTCTGCGCGTGATGCAGATCACCACCATCATGGTGATCGTCCTCATGATCTGGGGCGTATACACGGTGCTGGTCCGCGGTGCGCATCTGCCGCCGCCACCTACTCCGGCGAACCTCAAATTCAGCGAAGACGCACTTGGCTTCCTGAAGGGCTCAAAGTTCGTTCCAGTCTTCGGTCTATTCGGGATTTTGATGGCGTTCGGACACTCCATCCTGGCCATGTCGGGCGAAGAGAGTCTGGCCCAGGTGAACCGGGAGATCGAGCATCCCAAGCTGAAGAACCTGAAGCGGGCGGCCATCGTCATCGCCATCTACAGCTTGATCTTCACGGGTGGGGCCACGTTGCTGGCCTCGATGATCATCCCGGCCTATGAGCGGACCCATGTTTATCAGGACAATTTGATCGCCGGCCTGGCCATGTACATGGCGGGACCGCAGATGATGCGGATTGCATTCCGCATCTTCGTGGTGATCGTCGGCTTCCTGATTCTCTCCGGAGCGATCAACACATCGTTTATCGGTTCGACCGGCGTGCTCATGCGGGTTGCGGAAGACGGTGTACTGACTGACTGGTTCCGCAAGCCGAACGCCAAGTTCGGTACCAGCCATCGCATCGTCAACCTGGTATTCGCGTTGCAGATGTTCACCATCATCGTGACACGCGGCAACGTGATCACCCTGGGCGAAGCATACGCTTTCGGCGTGATTTGGTCGTTCACGTTCAATTCTCTGGCCATGCTGGTGTTGCGCTGGAAGTATCACGGCGAGCGCGGCTGGAAGGTGCCACCGAACATTCGCATTGGGAAGACCGAGATTCCGTTAGGCCTGATGTCGGTGTTTCTAGTGTTGTTGTCCACAGCGGTGGTGAATCTATTCACCAAGTCGGTGGCGACGGTGAGCGGCATCCTGTTCGCGGCGACGTTCTTCATCATTTTCACGATCTCGGAGCGCGAGAACCGCAGAAAGCATGCTCTGACGGCGCGGCAGATGAAGGACCACTTCCAGCTGGAGCATCAGGAGACGATCAGCCGCGAGTCAGTGAGTATCCGGCCTGGCGGCGTAATGGTGACGATGCGGGATGCGTCGAATCCCTTTGCGCTGAAGTGGACCCTGGCCCGGCACTCCAACGACGAGCAGGACGTGGTGGTGCTGAGTGCGCGCATCATGGGCGCGGGTGGTCCGGAGTTCCTGACGGTCGACCAACAGAGCTTCAGCGAGCACGAACAGATGCTGTTCACCAAGGCTATCTCCGTCGCGGAGAGCTTTGGCAAGACGGTTTCCTTGTTGGTGGTGCCTGCGGGCGATATCTTCGCCGCATTAGCGCAAAGTGCCAATTCGCTGGAAGTCGACTCCGTCGTCTCAGGCATTTCGTCGAAGATGGCCGCTGAAGAACAGGCCTTCCACTTGGGCCAGGCCTGGGAAGCGCTGCCCGAACCCAAGAGGCAGTTCAACTTCTATGTGGTCGAGCCGGACGGCCAGGCCAAAGTGTTCTATATTGGCCCGCACGCGCCCACGCTGAGCCCAGATGATGTGCAGCTAGTACACCGCCTGTGGCTGAACATGCGACGGGACCCGTCTGTCTCAGATCTCCATCACAGTGACATCATCACTTATGCCCTGACGCGGCTCGCTGGTCAGTACGCCCGCGAGAAGACGGAGATTTTGCGGGATTTGCGCTGCTATCGCGCAGCCCAACATCCTCCTCAGCTGCCCGGCCAGGAGTCTCCGACCGCGCAACATACTCCTACCACTAGTTCCGGAATCCGTCACTGATCGCACTCGAGGGGTACTGCGGCAACCTGCCGTACCCCTCTCCGCTTCTAGTTGCGAATCTGAGCGAGCAATCCCTCAATCTCAGTCTTGACATCGCCGGTCAGCGGTACCAGCGGAGCACGCGCACGCCCTCCATAGTAGCCGTTGAAGTCGCAGGCGTATTTCACACCGTTGATGCCTAATTCGCCAGCGATGCGCTGGCTTGCCGCGGCGATGCGCTGCTGCTTCTCGGCCGCCAGTGCCAGATCGTGATCTTTCCAAGCCAGATAGATCTCCTGGCATGCCTGAGGCGCGCAGGCCGCAAAACCGAGCACAGCACCGGCCGCTCCAGCCTCGAGAGACTCAAGCAGCTTTCCCGCGGATCCGGTAAGGACCTGGAATCCAACTTCCTTGGACCGCGTTTTTATTGGCGCGACGGGAGGCGGCACGGCAAGAGCAACACCGCTGCTGAGGTCGGCAGCTGTAACGAATGCAGCTTCCATGTCCACACGCACCGCTAGCATCCGGCTGGTGACCGGCTCAAAGACGGTGGTGACGGGAACGTTCCGGCGGGGTGCAGTTCGCGTTGCATCGATCAGAGCCCGAATCCGGCTAATATCGCCGGTAGAGTCCTTGATTCCGATGATGTTGGGATGCTGGGCTAGCTCCGCGACCACTTCGACCGGCATGGCGTAAGGCACACACTTTGGAATGTGATAGAGCAGGACGGGGAGCGGAGAACGGTCCGCAATGGCGCGAAAATAGCCCAGCACCGCTTGCGTCGAGATCAGGGATGAGTAGTAGGTTGGGGTGCGAACCAGCACGGCATCGAACTGGTGTTTCGCCGCGGCCTCTACCATCTCGAGGGTGGCGCTCACACTTTCGCGAGCGACCCCGGCGATCAGCACTTTCTCAGGAGCGGCTGATTCCGCCGCGATCCGGAGCACTTCATGGGATTCCGCGTCCGTCAGGGCCACCGCTTCTCCGGTTGTGCCCAGCACCACCATGCCGGCGAGCAATGTGCGCGAGTAACGCGCGATATTGGCTTCGAGCTTGCGGTAATACACGCGCTCGTCGGGATAGAAGGGGGTAGGCACAGCGGCGAAGATGCCTTCGATGTACATAGGACTATTTTAAGACGCAGCGGCGAAAACATTCGCTAAAACGCGCTCGGGGAATTGTCCGGGATGTAGGCTATTCAGTAGACTTCCTTCGATCACGGTTGCTGGAAAGGGTCTATGGCCAATTTTGCGGTCGAGGACGAGCAAGAGACCGACAACAATCTGCCCAGGCAGGCGGTCTCGTTCTTTTTGCATAGCATCATCGCGATAGCCGCCTGGCTAGGAATGATGCTGATTGGCTATGCCATAGATCCAGCGGCAGTCCCTCAGGGCATCGTCCTTCTGCTGTCGATCATCTTTCCGATGATTATCGGGTTGATCACTGTACGTATCCGGCCCAGCGAGATGGCTTCGGTCGTCTGGCTTGGGGGGCTGATCTGGCTGCTCATTCTTGCGCTGTGGGTCATCGATCTGCCCACGGGGCCGAACGCGTGTATGGACTGCGGCGCCACGGACAAGCTGGCGCGAACATTCTTCAGTTTCCCCAAGCCGAGCGGCCTGCTCGATGACAACGGCCCGTTCTTTGGGACGTGGCCAGCGGCGGCATTGCTTGGTTATTCGATTGGGGCGCACTTGGCGATGCGCGGCCGTCATCGTGAGCAAAAATAATCCCAGACCCCGGAATTCGAGGTCTGGGAATTAGAGTGCACAACAGATGTTGTAGCGGGCTCAGGCGCGCACGGCTTCGTGCAGGTTCTGGAGAGCATTCACGCTGATCTCGTGGCGCTGAGTGGCGGCGATACCCTCTGCAGCCGCCTGTGCCGCAGCGATGGTGGTGATGGTGGGGATACGTGCCAGCACCGCAGCCCGTCGAATCGCCTTCTCATCAAAGAAGGTATCCTGGCCGCGCGGAGTGTTGATGATCAGCTGAATGCGCTCACCCTTGATGAGATCGACGACATTCGGTCTGCCTTCCTTGACCTTGAAGACCGTATCGATGTCGAATCCTAGTCCCGCCTTGAGCACTGCCGCGGTGCCTTCGGTCGCAACGATCTTGAAACCGAGATTGACGTAGCGCTTGGCGAGCTCCACGACCGCGTCCTTGTCGTGATCGTTGACGCTGAAGAAGACCGTTCCGCTAAGAGGAAGCACCTGACCTGCGGAGAGCTGGGCCTTGGCAAATGCCTCACCAAAGCTGCTGGCCACGCCCATTACTTCGCCCGTGGACTTCATCTCTGGTCCGAGAACCGTGTCAACACCAGCGAACTTCGACCAAGGGAAGACTGGCGACTTCACGTAATGGTGAGTGCCGGTCTCGAGATCTTTCCCGGAGGCGAGCTGCTCCGGCAGAAGTTCCCGCAGCTTCCGTCCCGTCATCAGACGAGAGGCTACTTTGGCGAGAGGTATGCCGGTTGCCTTGGAGACGTACGGAACGGTACGCGATGCGCGTGGGTTGACCTCGATCACGTAGACATGATCGTTGCCCTCGGCATCCCGCTGGATGGCGAACTGCAGGTTCACGAGACCGACCACCTTGAGCGCCAAGGCAAGCTTGCGCGTGTAGCTGCGGATGGTATTGAGGGTCTCTTCGCGGATGCTGACGGCAGGCAACACGCAGCTGGAGTCGCCGGAGTGAATGCCGGCTTCTTCAATGTGTTGCATGATGCCGGCGATCATAACGTCTTCGGAGTCACAGAGGGCATCCACGTCCACTTCCACCGCGTTCTCGAGGAAGTGGTCGACGAGGACGGGGCGCTCCTGCGAGTACTCGACGGCTTCGCGCATGTACTTCGATACAGCAGGCGCGTCGTAAGCGATCACCATGGCACGACCGCCCAACACGTAGCTGGGACGCACAAGCACGGGGTAGCCGATGCGTTCGCCCACGGCCAGCGCTTCTTCTACGCTGGTGGCAGTGCCGCCGGCAGGCTGCGGGATGCCGAGTTCTTCGAGCAGCTTTCCGAAGCGCTTGCGATCTTCGGCTAGATCGATCGACTCGGGAGAAGTGCCGATGATGGGCACGCCGGCCGCGCGCAGACGTTGCGCCAGGTTCAGCGGCGTCTGTCCGCCAAACTGGACGATCATGCCGATCTCGGCCCCGGCCTGCTTCTCGTGATGGTAGATGGCCAGGACGTCTTCCAGGACCAAGGGCTCAAAGTAGAGGCGGTCGCTGGTGTCGTAGTCGGTAGAGACGGTTTCGGGATTGCAGTTGACCATGATGGTCTCGTATCCGTCTTCTTTCAGGGCGAAAGCCGCATGGCAGCAGCAGTAATCAAACTCGATGCCCTGCCCGATGCGGTTGGGTCCGGAGCCAAGGATGATGATCTTGCGCTTGTTGGTAGCCGGCGCTTCGTCCTCTTCATCGTAGGTCGAATAGAGGTAGGGAGTCATGGACTCGAACTCGGCCGCACAGGTATCCACCAGTTTGAATACCGGACGGATGCCTTTGCTTTCGCGTAGTTCCCTCACCTGCTTGATGCCGTCGTGACCTTCAAGCTTCCACTCCGTGGCGATCCGTTCATCGCTGAGGCCCATGCGCTTGAGCTTGCGCAACTGTTCAGCATCAATGCTTGCAGGCGTCGTCCGGGAGATCTTCTGCTGCTCCAGCGTGATCTCGCGGATCTGGTGCAGGAACCAAGGATCCATGCCAGTAAGACGAGCTACTTCACGGACGCTCATGCCGCGCTCGAAGGCAAAGCGGATGTACCCGAGACGCTCCGGCTTCGGCGTAACCAGCATCTGGGTGAGACGGCGAGGCTCAAGGACTTCAGTTCCAGTCTTCTTGCCAGTCTCCAAGGCGCGCCAGGCCTTCATGAGCGATTCTTTGAAGGTACGCCCGATGGCCATGACTTCGCCGACTGACTTCATCTGTGGCCCGAGGGTGTCGTCGGCGCCGGGGAATTTCTCGAACTGCCACTTGGGGATCTTGGTGACGACGTAGTCGATCGTTGGTTCGAAACAAGCCGGCGTCTTACGGGTGATGTCGTTGGGAATTTCGTCGAGCGTATAACCTACGGCCAGCTTGGCAGCGATCTTGGCAATGGGGAACCCGGTGGCTTTGGATGCCAGAGCCGACGAACGGGAGACGCGGGGATTCATCTCGATCACCGTCATGCGGCCGTTGGCGGGGTTCACAGCGAACTGGACGTTCGATCCGCCGGTCTCCACGCCGATCTCGCGCATCACGGCGATGGCTGCATCGCGCATCTTCTGATATTCACGATCGGTCAAAGTCTGAGCGGGAGCTACGGTGATGGAGTCGCCAGTGTGCACGCCCATCGGATCGAAGTTCTCGATCGAGCAGATGATAATGACGTTGTCGGCAAGATCGCGCATCACTTCGAGTTCGTACTCTTTCCAGCCGAGGACACTCTCTTCGATGAGGCACTCGTGTACTGGGGAGAGGTCGAGACCGCGAGCCAGGATTTCCATCAGCTCTTCGCGGTTATAGGCGATGCCGCCGCCCGATCCACCCAAGGTAAAGCTGGGGCGAATGAGCACAGGGAAGCCCAGCTTGCCTGCGAAGTCGAGGCCGTCACGAAGATTGTTGACCAGGGCCGACTTGGAGACCTCGAGGCCGATGCGAATCATCGCGTCTTTGAACAGCAGGCGATCTTCGGCTTTCTTGATGGCCTCGAGCTTGGCACCGATGAGCTCCACGTTGTACTTATCGAGAACGCCCGCATCGGCCAGATCGACTGCAAGGTTGAGCGCGGTCTGACCGCCCACCGTGGGCAGTAGAGCAAACTTGCCTGCGCCAGGCTTGAGCATCTCCACTTCTTTGCGGATGATCTCTTCCACGTACTCCCGGGTCAGCGGCTCGATAT
>CBJOJD010000309.1:0-7014 GCA_966443485.1 uncultured bacterium
CAGCTCGTTCGCCACCAAAAAGCAGGCGACGCCAGGACAGATTGCGCTGGCGTGGCTTCTGGCGAAGAAGCCTTGCATCGTACCGATTTCCGGCACAACGAAACTTTCGCGCCTCGAGGAGAATCGCGGAGCGGCGCAGGTCGAACTCACGCCCGATGACATGCGCTCGCTTGAAGAGGCATCCGCAGCGATCAAACTTTCAGGCGCACGTTATCCTGAGTTCCATCAAGAACTGGTCGGGCGCTAGGTTCAGGAGAATCACGCATGAAAGCCATTCAATGGTTGGCGATGGGGGCGGTGCTGAGTGTGACCGCAGCGCAGGCACAGCCCCATGCTGGTGCTTCCCGGAAAAGCACCCTGATCGGCGCATGGCATCTGGTTCGGATCGATGTTCCCGGAGCGCAGGGGAACAGGACTGCTTCGTCCCAACCGAAGGGAATGCTGATCTACACGAGCGATGGCCACGTGTCGGTGCAACTCATTTACCCAGAATCCACAAAGTCCCCCGACAACGAGTACGTGCTTGGTGGATATGAAGCTTCGTTCGGCAGCTATGTCGTGGATGAAGCGAAGCACCTGGTAACGCACCACGTCGAGGGTTCCATTACCCGAGATCGTCTTGTGGGCAAGGATCTGCCCCGCATCTATCAAATAACCGCGGACGGGCATCTGATCATCCGTTCAGCGGATCCGCGGGAGCACTGGTCCGTGACCTGGGAGCACTACTAGCCGCCTTCAGCACCGATTTCGTTCGTCAGTTCCTTGATGAGCGCGATGCCTTCATCTCCGCGTTTCGTCGCTTTTGGCCAATTGGAAAATCCTTCGTCCTGGCTATGCGAACTAGAACGCCAGGCACGGCATCGGAATGTGTTCGCCAGATGTTGAATCTAAGAGGAACCTTTGCAGGGATTGCCGTCGCAAATCGCACGTACGATGCCTTTGTTTTCGTCGATCACATAGATGCGATCGACTGAAGGCAGGCTTAACTTCTCCACGTAGCCGCTGGGCCAGTGAATCTCCGCCTGAGCGACCTTGTCTGAATCACCCAATCCAAAATGGACGCGCATGTCATTGGACGAGAGATAACTGCCACCGCTCAGAACGTCTCCCCGTTGGCGAATTCCGTTTGCAGTAAGGTAGACGGTTGCGCCAACTGCATCGCGGGGACTCTTGGGGCCGCCGACCAGTTGAAGCTCGACCCAGTGGTGGTGATCAGGATTTACATTGCGAAGCAGGATAGGTTTGCCGTCCATGCCGTTGATGACCACGTCGATCTTGCCGTCATTGAAAAGATCTCCAAATGCTGCGCCACGGCCGACGGTGATTGATGCGAGCCCTGTTCCCTCGACCGCAGGTACCCACTCGAATTTGCCGTTGCCCAGATTGTGATAGAGCAGCGGGCGCTGGGCATAGCTTTGTCCCCATTCCGGATGCTGATCGACCTGTGCGTAGACGTGGCCGTTTACGATGAGCAGATCCTTCCATCCGTCATTGTCGTAATCGAGGAATCCGTCCCCGAATTTCACAAACGGGATGGAAGACTGGGCGATTCCGGCCGGATAACTGACATCAGTGAACGCCCCTTTGCCATTGTTGCGGAAGAGTATGGGGTAGTCATCTGAGAAGGTTGTGCTCACCACTGACAGATGTCCGTTGTTCTCGTAGTCGCCAACGGCTAGTCCCATATTGGCCGCCTCGCGTCCATCTCCATTGAGGGCGAACCCGCTCTCGTAGCTTTCGTCCTTGAATGTTGCGTTTCCCTGGTTCAAGTACAGGTAGTTCGGTGTGGAGTCATTTGCTACGAGGAGGTCCGGCTTCCCATCATTGTTAACGTCCGCAAACAATGCGCCGAGCCCGTAGTAACCATTGGGACCATCCACCCCCAGCTTCTTGCTGACGTCGGTAAAGGTACCATCACCGTTGTTGTGGAAGAGGTGATCGCGCGCTCCCTGAAGGCCGCGCGGACCGCACATCACCTTGACGCCACGGTACTGGCAGAAGTCGTAGCCAGCGGTTTTCGATCCGGAGATCCGTTCATCTTTCAAATCAAGATCGACGTAGCCGGCCACAAACAGATCGAGCTTGCCGTCTCCGTCGTAATCCCCAAAGGTAGCACCCGTGTGGTCAACCGTTCGTGTTGCCGAACCTTCGTCGAGAGCCACCCCCGCCTTCACCGCGACGTCAGTAAACGTGCCGTTGTGATTGTTGCGATAGAGCCGACTGGCACCCACATTGGTCACGTAGAGATCAGGCCAACCGTCGTTATCGTAATCGCCGACGGTGCAACCCGTTCCCCAGCGATCGTTCGCCACACCTGCGCTCGTGGCCACTTCGGCGAACGTCCCGTCATGGTTGTTGTGAAAGAGGGCCGCGTGCGGCGATGGTGCTTTCCCCGCTAGAGCGTCCAGGGTAGATCCGTTCACCAGATAGATATCGAGCCAACCGTCGTTGTCGTAGTCGAGGAGACATACGCCGGCGCCCTTCGCTTCAATGATCAGCCGTTTTTCCAATCCAGTTACATTGCGCCACTTGGAGAGCCCTGCCTTTTCAGTGGCGTCGATGAACACGACGGGACCTGTCTTCACGAATCCACCCGCCGTAATCGGACGATGCTGATTGTCGAAGACTGCGGTCTGCGGGCCGGCGTTGGTCATTTCTCCGCCAGTTGCTTGCTGGCCCGCGGCGATTACCGTGTCGGGAGTCATGCGCACTACTCCAGCGAGCAAGCCACCCACCGCCAGCAGCAAATAGATGGACGGGAACCACAGACGAAGCCGGCGAAATCGCAATCTATTCTTACCTCTTCCGGACATCGTACAACGGGTCACGCAGAGGATCGATGGGCCGGTGTCCGGGAGCAAGCGCGACGCGAAGCGCCATTCCGCGCGATATCGCGCACTTTCCAGCGGGCCAACGGAGAAACATACTGTGTCAAATCGGCTCTTGGGCGGTCAGGTGGGCTTCGGCCAAGGCACAAAGCGCTCCGTGGTGAAGCCACGGACATGGCGACGTGGCAGCATGCACTGCTTCCCTTCTTAGAGTGCGCTCCATATCGAGTCCTTGAGAACCTGGAACAGCGGCATGTTGTTGGGCTAAACGAACATAAAAAAAGATTCTTGACAAGTTCGCGGAAGCCCGAATAGTATCCGCCCCGTTAACGATTACGTAATCGTATTCGTTGGCTCTGAAATCACGTGGTCGGCTTCCCCGTCCTGTCTGGCCACCTCAAGTCATAAGCTTACCGCCGCGTTCGTGACGCCAGACCTACCTGAACGTCTTGCTGAAGCACAGAAAATTGAGGAGACGCAATGAGAACCCAAAAAGGGATACACCGGAATGGGCTCTGTGTTCTTGGGCTGCTTGTGATGCTATCGAGTGCTGCGGTTTTGCTGCCTACACTCGCTACAGCTCAACAGGCAACCGCCAACGTCAACGGTGTCGTGAAGGATCCAAGCGGGGCCGCTATTGCGAATGCGCAGGTTGACCTCAGCAACGTCAACACCGGCGTCGTGAGAAAGACATCCACGAGTACGGACGGAATCTACAATTTTCCGAGCGTCGTGCCGGGCGTTTATAGCATGCAGGTTTCTGCCACCGGTTTTGCCGGGGTGACGCAGCCCCCGGTTACTCTTCAGGTCGGTCAGACTGCGACGTTCGATTTTCAGCTCAATATTGGCGCAACTTCGAGCACTGTGATGGTAACCGCCGCTGCGCCGGCGCTGCAGACGTCGACCTCGGAACTGGGCACGGTGGTTTCTCCGAAGGAGATCAACAACCTGCCATTGAACGGCCGCAATTTCACCGAACTGTTGACGATTTTGCCGGGTGTCTCGAACCTGAATACCGACCAGAACAGCGGCGGGGGTGGCGGATGGAACGGCGCCTCCATTGGGCAGTTCAGCTTTCCAGCGGTGAACGGTGCCCGCAACCGCAGCAACATGTTCATACTCGACGGCTCGAACGACCTGAACACGCTGTCCGGAACGTACAACTATTCGCCTATCGTGGACGCGATTCAGGAGTTCAAGAGCCAGGGTCACAACGATCTGGCCGAGTACGGTGGCGCAGCCGGAGCCACCGTGAGTGTGGTCACAAAATCAGGAACCAATCAGTACCATGGCGCACTTTGGGAGTACCTACGCAACCAGGTAATGGACGCCACCGGGTACTTTGCGAAGACCTTAGCACCCCTGCGTCAGAACCAGTACGGTGCTACCGTGGGCGGTCCTTTGTCGATTCCCATGCTCTATAACGGCAAGAATCGTACTTTCTTCTTCGCAGGCTGGGAAGAATACAAGTACCGTTCCGCGGTGGAAACCGGAACCCTGGGACCGACCGCCGATATGCGCGCTGGCGATTTCAGCGCCCTGGGGAAGACCATCTACGATCCGGCGACGACGACTTTCGACGGTACCACCTACTCGCGGCAAACATTCACGCAGGAGTACAACGAGGGGCCAGGCAATACAGCTTTGTGCAACGGCCATATCAACTGCATTCCAGCCAGTCGAATCAATGCAATTTCAGCCCTGTACGAGACGATCATCCCGAACAGCGGAACACTGGTCAATGGAAGCAATCTCTTTGTGCCTGGCAGGTCCACGAAGGACCAGGATTCAGGCACGCTTCGCGTCGATCAGAACTTCGGCAACAATGACCAACTCATGTTCCGGTATAGCCAGTTCGATCTCTTCACGACCAATCCATCGGGGACAATCGGCAGTGCCTTCGTCCACGTTCCCGGGCACAACTACATCGGGCATTGGACGCACACGTTCAGTCCTACAACATTCTCAGACGTCTACTTTGGCAGGAACTACGGTTACACCACCACCGGAACCACGCATGCCGGGGAGGACGCGGCATTTATCTCGAGATTGAAGTCGCTCGGGATGTCTCCGTACTTCATGACCCTGAACGATACCGAGTATGCTCCGCAGTATACGGCGGACGGTTATGTCGGGTTGAGCGGATCGCAGTTGCAAGCCTCTGGGTTGGGCGACAACTGGCAGTTCGGCGGCGCACTAACTAAGATTTGGGGCCGGCACACGATCAAGGCCGGCGGGGATTTCGAAACAAACAACTTCACCTCGCCAATTGCATACTCCAACATCGGTTTCGGATCCGTGCAGACCGGCGGTGTCGGAGCAAATCAAGGCGACGGCGGCAACAGCTGGGCGTCTTTGCTGCTCGGTGTTCCGGCATCAGCCGGATACCGGAACATCCACGAAGTGGCCAGCGGCGGCTGGATCAACGGGTTCTATGTACAGGACCAGTTCAAGATGACGAGCCGCTTGACCGTCAACCTCGGCTTCCGAAACGACATGGTCTTCACGCCCATTTATGGCACAGGTCACGGAACCAATTACTACACAGGCGAAGCCAACCCGATCACCGGCCAGTACATCCTCAACGCGCTTCCGCCCGACTGCTCGGCGACGCAGGGCGCACCTTGCATTCCGACGGGGAATTACACTGCGTCCAGCACGCCTGCTCCGGGTGGGTTGCCGGCGCACGCAGTGGTCAGCCCGTCTCTCCGCGTGATCAAGAACTCGCTGTTCAACTGGGGTCCGCGGCTCGGCCTGGCATACCGCATCAACGATAAGACCGTCGTTCGTGCAGCTTATAGCCGCTTCTATGACGAGTGGGCTGACATCACTCAACTCTCGCAGAACTTTGGCGGGAACTGGCCATCGGTCGCTACCATTCAGAACAACGGACTGAACGTCAATATTCCAACTGCGACGAACGCCGATCCGCTGCAACTTGGTGGCGGTGGCGCAATCGTCTATCCCATCAATGACTTCAGCCAAGTCAGCCAGTGGATGGTGGATCCGAACTTTCAGACTCCGGTCTTCGACCAATGGAACGTGGGTATCCAACGGCAGTTACCGGCCAATATGACGCTCGATGCGAACTACGTGGGTTCGAACGGCAGGCATGAGGACTGGGGTCCAGTCTTGAACGTCCCGCAACCGGGTCCCGGTGACGTTCAAGCCCGGCGGCCTTATCCCTACATGCTGCAGCAATGGTTTGACCAGAGCGTAGGAAACAGCCGCTACAACGCTATGCAGGTCACTGTCACCGAACGCCCCATCCATGGCATCAACTTCGTGGCAGCTTATACGCTGGCACAATCGAATGCCGACGGTTGCAACCTGGGCGCGAGCTGCGAATCATCGAACCCTTACAACAAAAGGGGTGACTACGGAACTTCGGACCTGAACGAGAAGAACGCGTTCTCAGTGGCATTTACGGCGACATCGCCCTACAAAAAGTCTCCCAATAAGCTGCTCTCCACCGTAGTTGGCGGATGGGCCATTAATGGCATCGTGCAAATCACTTCGGGACAGCCTTTCACGGTGACCACCGGTACGGACGCAGAAAATGTTGGCTGCTGCAATCAGCAGCGGGCCAATGTAACAGGCAACCCGAACAATGGACCTAAAACTCAGGCAGAGTGGTTCAATACAAGCGCCTTCTCCATCCCGGCGGCATATACCTACGGGAATGAAAGGCCGAACTCGATGGTTTCCCAACACTGGACCAATGTCGATGGGTCCTTGTTCCGACAGTTCCACCTAGGGCTCGGAGAGGAGCGCTATTTCGAGTTCCGCGCTGAATCGTTTAACCTCTTCAACAACGTTGTATTCGGTGTTCCCAATACGAATCTGAATGCCGGTCTTGACGCGAATGGCAAGCCGATCTTCGGAAGCGTCACAAGCCAACGCAATGTTCCGCGCGAGTTGCAGATGAGCCTGAAATTCTATTACTAGGTTTCCGCTCGCCTGGTTGTACAAGCTTGGGTGTCCCAGGTCTTGCTTTCAGGACCTGGGACGCTATGAACTGACTGGGCGGACGAAACGCCGGACGGCTTCCCCTGATTCTGTCGAAGTCGTGATGGCGATAGAGGTGTGGTAACACTTGGCTGTTGATCCAGCTTCGACCATCGATTGCTCTCGCCGCACCTTTCTGCGTGCCGCTGGTTTGCTCGCCCCAAAGATGCTGTTTCCC
>CBJOJD010000310.1:0-7011 GCA_966443485.1 uncultured bacterium
TGGTGGTAACGCCACCCGCGTTGTTGAGCGTGGAGGGATTGCCCTGGATGCCGCTCCCGTTCGCGAAGGCCAGCAGACGGTTGGAGAAGTTGACGTGGAAGAAGCTGCCCTGGGCGGCGACGACTTTTCCCGTGTAGCGATAGCCTGCCTCTTCGGTCCAGGAGGTTTCAGGATTCAGCCTGGTCTTTCGACCGTTGAAGCCGGCCTGGGTCGTTCCCCACGGGGAGTTGCCGAAGCCGTATCCGCCAGGGACGTAAGAGCGCACGTTGTAGGCGACGTCGGCGAAGATCTCATTCTGCTTGTCGAACTTGTAGTTCGCACCGAACTGCGGCAGAAAGGGTTTGCCGGAGGTGAGTGAGCCTTGCGCGTACTTCCCCGAGGTGTAAGCCGAGCTGCCCTTGAAGGTGGGAGACAGTTCGCCGTCCGTGATGGTCTGTTCGATCTTGAAGCCACCCGCAAGGGCAAGCTTCTCATTCACGCGGTAGACGTCTTGCAGATGGGCGTCGTAGACGGTGGAGTTAAAGACGTACTCCCACTGCGTGTAGAAGGGATTGGTGGGGAAATCGTAGAGAGAATGTAGGGGGCTGGCCATGCTGGTGGCGTAGAAGCGGCGGGCCAAGTTCCAGCGCTCGCCTTCGAACCAGAATCCACCTTCGACCTTGTTGCGGCCGGACTCGTACGCCAGCGAGGTAAGCAGGCCACCGCGGGCGATTCCGTACTCGGTGGTGCGCAGCGAGATGGGCGAGATCACGTTGGGCGTGGCGCTGTAGATGTTGTCGTAGGTCGGCAGATAGGGCGTGAACCAGAGACCGCGGCCGTCGTTGTGGTGTCCGTAGGCTGTCGCTTTGAAGGTCCAGTGGTCCCCCAGGGCCTGCTTGTAGCTGATGCCGCCGATGACGTCCTTACGAAGGCCGGCGCCGCCGTAGTATCCAGCGTCGCAGGGGTCTTCGTCACTGGAGAGGCTGTTGACTGGCGAAGGATAAGCGCCGAGGCCATCGCAGGCGAAGGCGGCTTGAACGGACTGGTTCCAGTTGCCGTAGTTGTCCCAGTTGTAGCCGAGCTTCTGGACCCAGATCTTGTTGACGTCCTGGTAGTCGACTTCGCGACGATCGGAGAGATCGGCGAAGAGGGAGAGCACGCCAGTCGAGCCTACATAGTGGACGAGCTTGCCGTTGAGCTGCCAGTAGTTCTGGCCGATATCGCCGTGGCCGCGCCACTTGTTGGCGAGCTGGTAGGCCCCCGTGAGGTAAAACTTGGTGTTGCCGGCGAGCATGCCGCTCTCGTAGCGAGCGAACGTGCGGTAGGCGTTGAAGCTGCCGAAGGCCTGGTTCACCGAGAAGCTGCGCGTGTCGCTGGGATCCGCGGAGTAGAACTGGATGGTTCCGCCGAGGTTGCTCGTAGAGGCGGTCTCAAGGGCGCCGGTCCCCTGGGAGAGGACGACGCGGCCCACGTTCTCGTCGGTGATCGCGCGGCTGATGTGCAAGCCGTTCCAGTTGCCGTAGCTCATGTCGCCCAACGGGATGTCATCAAGGGTGAAACCGAGCTGATTCTGATTGAAGCCGCGCACCGAGATGCGGACGGCCCACTCATAGGAGCCGAAGGGATCAGCGGCCTGGAAGTTCACGCTGGGGAGAGCGGAAAGAGCCTTGATGGGGCTGGTGCCGGGAGCCTGGATGGTGAGCAGCTTGCTGTCGAGGGCCTGCTCATCGCGGAATTCACCGGGAGCAGTCACGAGGACGGTCTCGGTGGTGGTGAGAGCTGGATCCTGCGCCGGGGGCTGCGTTGCGCTGGGCTGTTGTGCGGAGACGCCGATGGTGAGCAGAGAGAGCAGTAGTGCAGATACAGAAAGGCCTCGAAACATACATCTCCTTTTCAAAACACTCATGTGGCCTGGATCCCTGGCGTGAGGAATGGGAAGAGGATCGCCGAGGGACAGCCGAGGATGGCCTGTGAGGCGGGTGCTTGCCGAACACGACAGAGCAACGAGCTCGATGGCTATCTCGTTGAATACACAACTTGTTTTTTACGCGGAGACTATGAGAACGAAGTGACAGGAGTGTCACAGGAGAATGAATTCAGAAAACGGCCAGGGCAGCTAGGTGCGGAGAGTTCTGCACAGGAAGACACAGCTTCGCCCGCCGAGCGAGGCCAAGCGAAGCTGTGCTGCTGTATTGCGTAATTACTGGAGAATGGGGATGCCGGCGATGCGCTGTTGCCACTCGGCCGGACCAGTCTGGTGGACACTGGTTCCCTTGGAATCGACCGCCACCGTCACGGGCATGTCCTTGACGTCGAACTCGTAGATGCCTTCCATGCCCAGGTCTTCAAAGGCCAGAAGGCGGGAGGCATGAATGGCTTTGGAGACGAGGTAGGCAGCGCCGCCAACCGCCATGAGATAGACGGCGCCGAACTCCTTGATGGCGTCGATGGCCGCGGGACCACGTTCGGCCTTGCCGACCATGCCGAGCAGGCCGGTTTCGGCGAGCATCTGGCGGGTGAACTTGTCCATGCGGGTGGCGGTGGTAGGGCCGGCGGGTCCGATGACCTCTTCTCTAACCGGATCAACGGGACCGACGTAATAGATGAAGCGATCCTTGAAGTCTACGGGGAGCTTCTCGCCCCGGCTGAGCATTTCGGTCATGCGCTTATGCGCTGCGTCGCGGCCGGTGAGGAGCTTTCCGTTGAGGAGCAGGACTTCTCCCGGCTTCCAGGTGGCTACTTCGGCGCGGGTGACAGTGTCGAGATTGACGCGCCTGGCGGAGGAGACGTCGTAGGTAAGCTTTGGCCAATCCGCAAGGCTAGGCGGATCGAGATAGGCCGGACCGGAGCCATCGAGCACGACATGAGCATGGCGGGTGGCGGCGCAGTTGGGAATCATGGCCACGGGCAGGTTGGCGGCGTGAGAAGGAGTGTCGAGTACTTTGACGTCGAGCACGGTAGTGAGTCCGCCGAGGCCCTGGGCACCGATGCCGAGGCGGTTCACCTTGTCATAGAGCTCGACGCGCAGTTTTTCTGCAGTGGTTTGGGGACCGCGGGCGATGAGTTCCTGGATATCGATGGGGTCCATGAGCGACTGCTTGGCGAGTAACATGGCCTTCTCGGCGGTGCCACCAATCCCAATGCCGAGCATGCCGGGAGGGCACCATCCGGCACCCATGGTGGGCACAGTCTTGAGCACCCACTCGACGATGGAGTCGGAGGGATTGAGCATGACAAACTTGCTCTTGGCCTCGGAGCCGCCACCCTTGGCAGCGACGGTGAGTTCAACGGTATTGCCGGGGACAAGCTCGACGTTCACCACCGAGGGGGTATTGTCCTTGGTGTTCTTGCGGGCACCGGCGGGGTCGGCGAGCAGGCTGGCGCGCAGCGTGTTGTCGGGATCGAGATAGGCCTTGCGCACACCCTCGTCCACCATCTGTTGCAGGCTGAGCGTGGGAGCACCTCCATCTGGGCCGGCGAAGCGGACGTCCATGCCGACTTTGAGGAAGGCGTTGACGATGCCGGTGTCCTGGCAGATGGGGCGATGTCCCTCGGCGCACATGCGGCTGTTGATGAGAATCTGCGCCATCGCGTCTTTGGCGGCGGGCGACTGTTCCTTTTCGTAAGCCACGGCGAGGCTCTTGATGTAGTCCACCGGGTGGTAGTAGCTGATGTACTGCAATGCGCCTGCGACGCTGTCGATCAAATCCTGCTGCCGGATGACGGTCATTCCCTGCCCCTAAGAGTGCTGAGGCTAGTGTAGAAAGCCTGGGTGGTGAGGAGCAAATGGACAGGCCTGGTCATGCATCAGGGCATGGGGCTCGGCTTCCATTTGTCGCCCTGCGTGCATTGGTTGTCGGCCGCATCGATATCACAGAAAGAGCCGTCGATGACCGCGGTCCGGTCGTTGGTGAGCAGGGTCAGCCATGCCTCAGGAGGCACCTGAGGGTAACGCAAGTGTGCGAAGGCGATCCAGGCATCGCGATACTTGAGCCAGGCCCGATCGGCAGAGCGAATTCCGTCGGGGTGCACTGAGCCGGGTTCCATCTCGCGCTCGGTCGCGCTCTGAAGCGCATCGCGTAGCGCACGACCGCGCTTTGATTCGGCGTCGGCGAGCGTGGTCTTGGATCCCGTGGGCAGATGGCCGGCGTCGAAGGCTTGCAGGGCGGCGAGGAAGTCCTGGCGGAGGCTCTGCCGGGCGTCGATCTGAAGACGAGCGCGCGCGGTTCCGGAGAGGTCGATCTCGCCCTGGGCATGAGCAGCGGCGTACTCCTTTTGCGCGGCATCCAGCTTGGCAAAGGCGCGCCGCTGCCGCGGATCAAGGGCCGCGGAGAATTTCTCCAGGTAACGGGTTCTCTCCTGTTCGGCCACCTGCTCGCTGTAGGCTGCGCAGAATCCTTCCATGAATCCGCTGCTGATGTCGTCGCAGTAGCGGAAGAGGGAGTCCGAAGAGGGGTTCTCCTGGAGCCGTTCGAGGTGATCGATTCGGGCGGAGAACTCTGCGGGAGCCCATCCCCACTCGCAGGCGAAGCGCAGGGCGAGCGGCAGGTTCCGAGGAACGCCCTGGCCGTTGGCATACAGAACGCTCAACATCGCGGATCCACCGAAGAGACTGGCGACCGTGTAGTGAGGCTCGATCTCCGCCTTTTGGGCGAGCCGTTCGGCCCAGGCGCATTGCCGGGCAGCGGCGAAATCGACCTGCCTGCCGAGTCCCGCATAGGACCTGTAGGAGTCGCAGCGCGGCCAGGATTTCGGTGCGGGCACGTTCGCGGCCTCGGCCGGGAGCGGTGTCTGAAGGTACTGCGCACACTTCCGCTGGGTGTCCTCGTCGGCATCGCTGAGTTGCGCAAAGAGGGGGAGAACGCTTATCCAGAGAAGGAGCACCAGGAACGGGCCGCGGATCATGGGCAAAGCATAGCGCACCGAACGGCCTGATTTCTCAGCGCGAAGACGGCCAACGGCAAAGCAACAACCCGCCGGGGAGCGCCATCCCACGGGCAAAGGACGGTGTGTGCACAGCACAGACGGTCCGGGTGGATCCGCCCAAGGAGAGATGCCCAGGTCATGAACTTGAATGCTTATAGTCCGGATATCGTCATCGGCGCGTGCGCGGTAGTGGTTCTCGTCTTGATTCTTCTGCTTGTGGCTATCGCCCGGCAGCGCAATCGCAAACGCACCGCGGAGCTGCGGGAGCAGTTTGGACCTGAGTACGATCTCGCCTTACGGCGCTATGGCTCGCGAAGGAAGGCCGAGGCCGAGCTCCTGGCGCGGCAGCGGCGAGTGGGCGGCTTGGCACTGCGTCCGCTGTCCACCGCGGAGCGCGACCGGTTCCTGCAGGAGTGGGATAGCATTCAAGCGCGTTTTGTGGATCATCCGCGGGGAGCGGTGACCGAGGCCGATGAGATGATCACCGGAGTGCTGCGCACCTGCGGGTACTCGGCAACGGACTTCGAGCAGCGGACGGCAGACTTGTCTGTGCATCATTCGCGGCTCGTGGAACCGTATCGCCGTGCCAGCGCCATCACGGTAAAGGCGGGAAAGAACGAAGCCACTACGGAAGAGCTGCGAAGCGGACTACTGCTGTATCGCGCGGTGCTGGAGTCTCTTCTGCAAACCCCAGCATTGCCGGTGCGCAGCACGGCAGCCGCAGCGTAATGTTGAACTCAGAGCAGCAGGGCTAGGCTCCGGTCTCGCCCTGCTTGTACATGTACTTGATGGCCGACTTGAAGACCAGGGTCTTATAGCGTCCGCGGACCTTGAGGGTATAACGGTCGTACCACTCGATACAGCCTTCCACCTGCTCCCCATCTTCGAGCACAATCACCATCGGCGTCTGAGACTGAATTTGCTTCTGCAGGTAGAACATCTCTGCCTGGCGGTGGGAGGTGTCATCATCCGCCGTGTAGGAGGAGAAGCGAAACGGGACGGTAGTGGCGGCATGGCGTGTTCTGCGGGGAGTTGCCGGGCTGGGCGTGTTCTCAACACCAACGTCGGTGAGATTGTGGAGAACCACTTGTCCGCTCATTTTCTTCTATCCTTCCTCACTACGAGTTGCTGTTGATCTATTCGACGCGGGCCCGACAATCGAAGCCACCGACAAGAGGACATGTGACGCCGGATGGGCGCCCCAAACCTCAACAGCCGGACGAATAGCTTAGGTCTCGTTCCCTTGGAGGAAAACGAACTATTGCCGCCCGCGGCCGATGTGGTGACTTGTACCAATGAAGATGCTTCTGGACGTAAGTTGGTTGCTCAACTTACGTTCCGATCTCATAGGACGGACTCCGCAGGCCTGGGAGTACCGGCCCAAAGCGTCACCGCGGTTCCATGCTTACGGCCATGGCATCGAGCGACAGGGAGCGGAGCAGGTTGCGCCGCATGCCGCTTTCCACCTGGGTCAAAGCGCGGGCGGCATTGTCGATCCAGTCGACGGAGAGCCCCTGGGAGAGACGACCGAGTTCGGCAGCAATGTCGATGTTGCGGATCAGGTGCGGAGTTCCAGCGACGTGAAGGAGCAGGTCCTCGAACAGGCTTCCCAGCGCGCGCAGGAGATTGATGGTCTTCTCCTGCCCGTCTGCGCCGGCGCGATAGGTCTCGGTGGCACGAAAGAGGGTGGAGTAATCAGGATCGCGAAGAGCGGTTTTGAGCACGATCAGCGCGTCCTGCCGGCTCTGAAGATAAGTGTTGAGGTCAAAGGAGAGGGCGCGTCCCACGGCTCCCTCGGAGAGGCGGGCGACCAGGGATCTCTCCTGGCCTTTCAACTCCGGCCGGCGCTGCGCCAACAGAGCTTCCAGGCCCGCTGCGGGGATGGCGCCCAGGCGATGCATGATGGTGCGAGAGCGGATGGTCGGCAGAAGCTCTTGAGGATTCTCAGCCAATAGAATCAGTGACGTATGTGCGGGAGGTTCTTCCAGTACTTTAAGAAGACTGTTAGCCGCCTCCTTCATGAAAGCCGCTGAAGTGAAGATGGAAAATGCGCGCTTCGCCTCGACCGGCGGACGGTAGTAGGCGTTGTGAATGACCTGCCGAACC
>CBJOJD010000311.1:0-6999 GCA_966443485.1 uncultured bacterium
CAATCGTTCCCACATTTACGTGCGGCTTCGAACGATCAAATTTTTCCTTCGCCATTGCGCAGTTCCCTTCCGTTTGACTTGGTGAAGCTTAAAACTTAAAGCTTTCAGCCCCATCCCAGCGCTTTGATCCGCCGCGGCTCAATTCGGGCTGTTTGCTGCTGGTTGTGAGCTTCCAGCTCAGTAATACGCGTATGCCTTCAAATACCGCTGCCGCAGTTCCGGCGACTTCTACTGCTTGACCTGACTCTGGGCTTCGAGTTTCGTCAGCCTCTGATTCACCATCGTGTAATCCGCCACTTGGCGGATGGCTGGCATCGTCTCCTCGTGCTGCCGGTCGGTCTTCTTTTCCAGCGCTTCGAGCCTGGCCGAACATCTTCGACGACCCTCATCCGCGCCCCTCCCTGAGACTCTCTCAGTAATACGCGTAGGCCTTGAAATACCGCTGCCGCAGCTCGTGCGGCACCTTCTCGATCAGCTGCAAGTAGCGCTCGCGAGTCAGAGCCTGGTCCGAAACCGGAAGCCCGCGGTAGAGGCCGATCGCCTCTTTACCGAACAGGCCGCGCTCGAGTACCGACTCGAAGTCGCGGATGCGCAGCTTGGCGCGGCTTACGCGGTTCAGGAAAACATCCACGTCCCGGGAATCAAAAGCAGCGTCCATCAGCTTGTGCAGCTGAGCATACGTCTGCTGGTCCTGGACGGCGATCGTTGCCTGTTCGAACATCTCTACCCTACCCTTGATTGCTTTTGGAACTGGTCTACCGCATGGGGCGACTACATGGAGCGGGAGACGGGACTCGAACCCGCGACCAACAGCTTGGAAGGCTGTGACTCTACCACTGAGTTACTCCCGCCTGAAAACCGAGCGAGTCAGCCTGCCTTCGGCAGAAGCGAGTCAGCAAGCTAGCAAAAAATGCCGCTAACCGGCTGACTCGCTGACCCGCTGAAAATCTGGAGCTGATGACCGGGATTGAACCGGTGACCTCTCCCTTACCAAGGGAGTGCTCTACCAACTGAGCTACATCAGCCCTTCAAACCAGCTCTCAGCATTTTGCCTCCGGCTTCAGCAGACTTAAAACCCGCTAAAAGCCAACGACTCGACGCCAAGGGCTGCCTTCCTACTCACTACCGCGCCGGATCCGCTCCGCCTGCATGGCCATGACGGTCCGAAACGCGAACGTGGCCAGGACAAAGATCGGGATCCAGCGGATCTCGACGGAACGCCCGAAGACCAAGACGTTGCCCTCGCCAATCGTAAACCAAACCAGCACCGCCAGCACAGCATACAACAGCAAAGCGATGCGGTATTTCCGCTCCAGCCCCTGCCGTTCCACAGCGGAAGAGCCGGTTGTTTCTTCCCTGCGCCCGGCCGCCTCAGCTTCGATGTTCCGCGGCAAGCGCATGGTTACCTCTCAAATCTGGTGCACAGGGGAGGATTCGAACCTCCGTAGCTCCAAGGAGCGGCAGATTTACAGTCTGCTGCCATTAACCACTCGGCCACCTGTGCTCAGTTCCCCAGCGGCCGAAAAGCGCCGTTGAGATGACAAAAACCTTTTCCAACCCTGCCGCCCGGCGATTCACTTTCGCGCACCAGCATCCGACCGGAACCCTCCGGCCATTTCGGAGCTTGCACCTCAGTGGGATCACCGCAGAGGACAGGCCCGGCGCCTGGACCTCCGCGCCGGCAAATCTTGCAGGCCGTTCTCAGACTACCCGATGCGCCTTCTAAGTGGAGCTGGCGAAGGGATTTGAACCCCCGACCCTCTGATTACAAATCAGATGCTCTACCAGCTGAGCTACGCCAGCCCTTCCCACTCCCGACCGCAGCGGAAGCCCGAAGAAGTTGCGGACACACTCAACCTCCGCACGTCTACGGCACAGAACTCAAGGTTAGCATAGGGTGCGTCCCGGAGCAAACCCCGCTGCGGCCCCGTTTTGCACACCCCTCGCACATCGCGAGAAGACGCCCGGAAGCACTGAAAAGATAGCACTTTCCTCATCGCCGGCGGCTACGGCAGCAACGAAGAGGAAGAACGGTATCGAGGCTTTCATCAGCACAAATTGTATGTCGATGACACGCTTTCCGCATGTCAGTCGCGACGATCGTTTGTGCTTGCAGATCGGCGGGCGGTCCTGTCCCAGCGACAGTCGTCTCCATTGCGGGTGCTGGGTGTCACGAGCACATCCCTGCGCCGGTGGAGACGATGTCGGATGGCTGGATCATCGCGGCGATACGCTGGCGAGAGATCAGGACATCAGCAGGCCGTCGCCCAGGCTGATACCAGTGATGGCCGGTCGAATTGCGAGCGAGCTCCAGGCTGGCACCTCCAAGGGGTCGTCGGCGACAATCGCAACTGCCATGTTCAAACTGAATCGCCGCGCCTTTCTCCGCTCTGCCTCCGCCGCCACGCTCGCCGCTGCGGCTGCGCCCAACTTTGCCGCCACCTCGGGGCAGCGGGTCTTCATCGGATCGAACACGCCGGAAGGGATCCTGCTCTTCCACTGGGATCCGGCCACGGCGGAACTGAGCTCGGCGGGGGTCGCCGCCAAGCTGGCCAACGTCGATTGGATCCGCTTCTCCGCCGACCGGAAATACCTCTTTGCGGCCTCCGAGGTCGACAGCTTCAACGGCAAGCCTACGGGTGAGTTGGCCAGCTATCAGGTAACCGGCGGCAAGCTGACCCAGATTTCCGCGCAGAACTCGGCCGCCAAGGGAACCTGCCACTTCGCCATCGACCACACCGGCCGCGTGCTGATCTCGGCCGACTACGGCGGCGGCAGCGCGGCCAGCTTCAAGATCACGGAGGGCAAGCTGAGCCCCCTGGTGTGGTCGGAACACTACACCCAGCACGGTCCGAACAAGGATCGGCAGGAGGCAGCGCACGCGCACTTCGCCTCCTTCTCGCCCGACAATCGCTTCGCCTACGTCAACGACCTGGGCGGGGACTGCATTCACATCTACCACTTGAATGCCGAAACCGCGGAGCTGACGCCCGCCGGCGTCTATCGGTCCAAGCCCGGAGCGGGACCGCGCACCCTGCACTTCCATCCCAATGGGATTACCGCCTACTGCATGAACGAGCTGAACTCGACCGTGGACGTGGTCCGCTGGAACCAGGCTGACGGCAGCCTGACGCGCACCTCGACGATCGAACTGCTGCCCGCCGATGCGGACAGGTCCGTCACCTCAACCGGCTGCGACACGGTAATCACGCGCGATGGACGCAACGTGTATTTCGCCAACCGCGGCATCGATTTCATCTACGCCTTCAAGGCGGATGCGAAGACGGGCGCGTTGACGCCGATCGGGCGCACCACGTCGGGTGGCAAGACGCCGCGCAACTTCACACTCGATCCGACCGAGCGCTGGATGCTGGTGGCCAATCAGAACTCCAGCGTGCTGAGCGTGTTTGCGCGCCATCCCGAAACCGGCGCCCTGGCCAAGGAAGGAAAGAACCCCCCCTGCCCCTCGCCCATGTGCATTTTGTTTGGGTGAAACAAGAGACAGTGAAGAAGTGAAAGAGTGAAGAAGGGAAAGAGTGAAGAAGTGAAAGAGTGAAGAAGGGAAAGAGTGAAGAAGTGAAAGAGTGAAAAAGGGAAAGAGTGAAGAAGGGAAAGAGTAAAGAAGGGAAAGAGTGAAATAGAGAAAGAGTGAATGAGTGAAGAAGTGAATCAGTGAAGGATCGAACCGGGGAAGCAGCAAATCGCAATGAGCTCTCCGCTACTAATTGGCTTTTTATGTTTCTCTGCTTCCCTGTTTCTCGACTCCACTGTTTCTCTGATTCTCCTCTTCACTCCTTCACTTGTTCACTTCTTCACTCTTCACTTCTTCCCTCTTTCACTTCTTCACTGTTCTTCTCACGCTCCCTGCAGCGCTGGAACGGCCAAGCCACTACGGACATGGGTGGGAGCGGACTTTTCGCCTTCCACCGGCACATGCACCAGCTCCCAGGTGGAGCGGTCCTTGAGCAGACGAGAGACGAGGGCGGTGTGCATCGCATGGCCGGCGCGCTCGGCCACTACGTGGCCCTCGATGCGATGGCCGGCCAGGGCCAGATCCCCAATCAGGTCCAGCACCTTGTGGCGCACATACTCATCGGGAAAACGCAGCGGCCCATTCTCCGGGCCTTTCGGTCCCAGAACGATGGCGTTCTCCGCGCTGGCGCCACGGATCAGACCCATATCGCGCAGCTTCGTCTCATCGGCCTTGTAGCCGAAGGTGCGGGCCGCGGAGATCTCCGCCCCATAGGTCTCTGAGGCGAGATCGATGCAGGTCTTGAGCTGGCCGATGGGCGCCGGGAAATCGATCAGGTACTCGATCTTGTAGCCCGAGCCGGGATACACGCCGATGAACTTGTTGCCCTCCCGCACTTCGACAGGGCGCAGCACCCGCATGTACTCGCGGCGACGCCGCTGGGTGCGGATACTCACCCGCTGAAAGGCTTCCACGTAGGGCAGCGCACTGCCGTCCAGGATGGGCAGCTCGAGGTTGTCGAGCTCCACAATGACGTTGTCGATGCCCATGCCAATGAACGCCGACAACAGGTGCTCGGTGGTGGAGATGAGCACGCCCTGGCGCATCAAGCTGGTGGCATAGCTCACCTTGGCCACGTTGCGGCCAATGGCAGGGATCTCGAAGTTGTCGAGGTCAGTGCGGCGGAAGACGATGCCAGAGCCTGCCGGGGCAGGAAGCAGCCGCATGTTGACCGGTGCGCCGGAGTGGAGCCCAATCCCCGCAAACTCCAGCGGTTCGGTAATGGTCTGTTCCAGATGCGCGGGTTGTGCCAAATGCCTACTCCAAAACTGCGGACACGGGGGTCGCGCTCTTCAGATTAGACGCAAGATTGGCTTGGTGACCTGTGGCATTTTTGCCACAGGGTGCGGCAACAAAGCGTGCTTTTCGAGCATTTTCGGAGTAGCGCTGTCCAAATTGCGCGGCACATTCCGGAGCATTTCCGGCCTCCGGAGGCCCTGCCCTACTCCTCGTCGCCCAGCAGATTGCTCACCCGCACCAGCGTCTCAATCTGCTCCGCGGAGAGGCGCGAGAGCAGGTGGCGACGCACGGACTCCGCATGCACTGGCCGGGCTGCTTCCAGCTTCTCGCGCCCTGCCTGGGTCAGCACAATCAGGGTGACGCGGCCCTCCGCCGTGCGGCGCTCAATGAGCTTGCGGGCCTGCATACGAGTCAGCTGGTGAGAGAGCCGGCTCTTCTCCCATCCCATCATGCGGGCCAGGTCCTGCTGCCGCATCTCCTCTTTGCCCAGGGCCGCCAGCCGCGACAGGACTCCAAATTCGGAGCCGGAGAGCCCGGTCGCCTGGGCAATGTCCCGGCTCACCCGCGCCAGCACATCTTCGCCCATCAGCCGGAAGGCATGCCAGATGCGCAGTTCGCGTGGGGAGAGCAAGGGAGCGGTCATATTGCTCCTGAGCCTACCAGCTTCGAGTTGACATATCAACCCGATCTTGGGATACGATGGTTGACATGTCAACTTCACCCTGTGCCGCTACCGCCCTTCCCCCCATCCGCCCTCTCCAGGTGTTGCAGCCCTCCATTCACGGTGCAGAGGATGAGCGCTCCCCATCTCTTCCCCAGACGCTGTGGGAACGCTTAACCGCTCTCGACGATCTGGACGTCATGATCGGCAACTTGGATCTGGTTGGATGCACGACCAGCGAAGATCTTGCCCACATCGCCCGCGCAAAAGCTCTGCGCTCCGCGCTGGAAGCAGCCAACGATGCGATCTATCGCTCGCTCCGCGCCCAGATCGCTCTCCACGGCGACGCTCGCGGGCTTCATCGATTGCTGATGGAGCCCGCAGGGGACGAACTCCCCAGGGTTCGCAGCGGGATCGGCTTCGATTGGCGCGATGAGCTGTGGAGCGGGGTTTTGCAGCTGCGTGAGCCAGGCGAAGTGAGCCTCGCAGACTCCGCCGAAATGGTGCCTTACCAGCCCACGCCCGTGCGTCACATTCTTGAACTAGTCAGAGCCAGCGCGCTTTCGCAGCAGGACGTGTTCGTAGATCTGGGATCAGGAATGGGACACGTGCCGATGTTGATGTCCCTTCTCACAGGATGCCGGTCTATCGGCATCGAGCTGGAGCCGGCGTACGTGGCGAGCGCCCAGCAGGCCGCTGAAAGCCTGAATTTGGGCGGGGTGCGCTTCATCGCAGAAGACACGCGCACTGCGGCCCTCTCGATGGGAAGCGTCTTTTACCTGTTCTCGCCCTTCACTGGATCCATCCTGGCCGACGTGTTGAGTCGGCTCCAAAGATGCAGCGCGACCAGGCCGATCAAGATCTGTTCTCTTGGCCCCTGCACGCGTGTCTTGCGCGAGCTTCTGTGGCTCGAGCCGATGACCGATTGCGACACCGAGCGCATGGCCGTATTTCAATCGCGATAGCGCATGCCCTGGATGCCCGACGCGGCTGACCAACCGTATCCTGCCCGAGCCCAGCGGCCCCTGCGGCCATCGTTTACGGGAGGACTTTCTTCAGCAGAGACATGAGCTTGGCCTCTGCGCGCGCCGCCTGAGGCTGCAGGTAGGAATGGTTGTCGCGCAGGGTCCAGCCATGATGCGCGTCCGCATAGACTTCGCTTTCGTATTGGCCGCCCCACTGCTTTAGCGCTTGCTCAAGCTCGGCGATGGCTTCGGCATTCATGCTGCCGTCCTCCACTGCGTGTCCGAAGTAGAGCCTGGCAGTGATCTTCGGCAGATTGCGATGAGCGCTCTTCGCATCGTCCTTCTTGTAGAGACCCCCGCCATGGAACGATGCGGCGAGACGCACTTCCGCTGGGCGTACGGCTGCGGCGCGGAAGGCCATCAGCCCGCCCACACAGAAGCCCACAACGCCGATTCCTCCTGGGCGGACGCTGGATTGCGCGGTGAGGAAGTCAATGTACGCAGCGCAATCCGCATCCATTGCCTCGGGCGTGAGCGGACGCAGGAGCTCATGCATGCGCTGCCTGGTTGCCGGATCGCCCGGTTTGCGGGGAAAAGAGAAG
>CBJOJD010000312.1:0-6965 GCA_966443485.1 uncultured bacterium
CAACCGCTTCTTCGGGGGGCAGATTCCCGATCAGGGCGGTGAGGACGATGGCGGTCAGGTGCGCGAGTCGCTGGGCTCGGGTTTCATCGTGGACGCCAAGGGCTACATCATCACCAACAACCACGTGGTCGACAAGGCTGACAAGATCTTTGTAAAGCTGTCGAGCGATCCCGACACACAGGATCTGGGCCGGCCCGCCCGCGTCATTGGCGTGGACAAGGCAACGGACCTGGCGGTCATCAAGATCGAATCCAACACTCCCCTGCCCACAGTTAAGCTGGGGAACTCCGACAGCACGCAGGTGGGCGACTGGGTAGAGGCGATCGGCAGTCCGTTCGCCCTGGCGCAGACGGTGACGGCAGGCATCATCTCGGCTAAGAACCGGACGATCGAGCCCGGAGCCAGCGGCCAGTTCCAGCACTTCATCCAGACTGACGCCGCCATCAACCCCGGCAATTCGGGGGGGCCGCTGTTGAACATGAACGGCGAGGTAATTGGCGTCAACACAGCCATTTACACGCAATCGGCCGGTTATCAGGGCATCGGCTTTGCCATGCCATCCAACACGGTGGTTCAGGTCTACAACGACCTGATCAGCCCCAGCCACAAGGTGGTTAGAGGCTCCATTGGCATCGAGTTCCGCCAGGGTCTGCCGGGTGCCGTGAACCGGGTGTACGGCTTTAAGAACGGCGTTCTGGTCAATGCTGTGAAGCCGGGCGGTCCCGCGGATAAGGCGGGCCTCAAGCCAGGAGACATCATCACTAGCATCGACGGCCGCAACATCAAGGATGGGGACGACCTGGTAAGCGATATCGCGAGCCGCCGACCGGGCAGCACGATCCGCCTGGGCTACATCCGCGACGGTAAACCCTCTGACGCTACGGTGACCGTCGGGGATCGCGATAAGGTCTTCTCGGATCAGCCCAATCAACAGGCCAACAATGCGCCGGAAGAGGGCGCCAACCCCGGAGAAAGCAAGCTTGGTATCGTCGTTCGGGAGATTTCGCCCGAGACGGCGACCAAGATCCATCATCCCGGCGTCATGGTGCAGTCGGTCCGAACCGGTTCGTTTGCCGATCTGCAGGGTCTGGAGCCGGGTCTGGTGATCATCCGGATCAACCGCCAGCCGACGGAAAACCGCGATCAGTTCAACGCAATCGTAAGCAAGATCAAGACTGGAGATGACGTTGTGTTCGAGGTGGTGGATCCTCACCATCCGGAGAACGGAATCAACTACATCGCCGGAACCTTGCAGTAAGAAGGCCTACAGCGCCGGAAGCACTCTGTTCCGGCGCTGTTTCATTTCGGCCCTAGCTTCATTGCGGGCCGGACTTTGGTAGTGTGTTTCGTGGGGCTATCAAGTAGACTGGCAACCATCGACCCCGCGGGAAATTGACTTTGATTGATTGGAGGTGCTCTCAGGTGAATTCCTTTCGAGCAATCCTCATTGCATTTGTTGGCGCGGCGTTGGCCGTAACCCCAGCGTTGGCATCCAAAATCACTCGCCGAACGACCTCGGCGACCCACGCGCGGAGCACGGCTCACAAGCTGGCCGCTTCCAACCACCGCAAGAGCGGAAAGACCGCCAAGGGCAAGAAGGCGGCGGTCAGCACGCATCGGCTGCATGGACAGCAAGTGATTGCGCCCGAGAGGGTTAGCCAGATCCAGGAAGCGTTGATCCGGGAGCACTACTTGACCGGCGCACCGAGCGGAGAATGGAACGCCGAGACCCAGGCGGCCATGCAGAAGTACCAGTCCGATCAAGGCTGGCAGACCAAGCTGATGCCGGATTCCCGGGCTTTGAAGAAGCTTGGCTTGGGTCCGGACTACTCGGGTGCCATCAATGCTTCTGGATCGGGCTTCTCATCCCCTGCGCCGGCGAGCACGATCCCCTCGGGGCAAGCGGAGGGCTTCACGGCGGCATCCGGCGTGAACTGAACGCAATCTTACTGACACACAGCAAAGGCTGCCCCGTGGGGCAGCCTTTAGCTTATTGAGCAGCAAATCGGCCGCTGCCTGTAGACGAGTCCGTGGCTTACTGGCAGACAAAGCTGACGAACGCGCTGGCGTTGTTGAAATCAGACCCGTTGGAGAAGTTGTAGACGGCAATCAGAAGCAGATTGCTGTCGGTGAAGGTGGCGGTGGAGCTGCTGGTGCAGCTTACCGGGCTTCCTCCCGCCGCGGTGATGTTGCAGGTCAGCGGTGAAGCGAATGCCTGCGACTGTCCGATGCTTGTCGTGGTCGCATATCCCACCACGAAGGTCGCCTGCGAAGAGCCCTTGGCATTCACCACCTGGACCTTGAAGTTGCTGGCTTTGCAGGTCTGAGGGACAGGAACAACGGTAGCCGCGATGTCAGAGCCATTGTAAAAGGGACGTGCCGGACCAACACCCACAGCCGCGCCGAGCTCCGTTCCACCGGCGTTGGCACCGAGGAACATGTTCGACGACCAGACCTGGCCACCATTGGTGCCCGCCGGTCCCTGGACGCCCTGGGGGCCCTGCGGACCTTGCGGACCCTGAATGCCCTGTGGTCCCTGCAGTCCTTGTGGCCCCTGCGGTCCGACCGGACCGGTGGGCCCTACGGCACCCAGGGCGACATCGAAGCTAACCGTGTTTTGACCTGCGGCGGTAAGACGCAACACATAGGTTCCAGGCGCTTCATTGGCAGGGAGATTGGCCGTGAGGCTGGTTTGGCTGAACTGCGTCACAGTGAGCGGGGTCGTGTTCAACCACACCACGGGAGCAGTGCTGCCGAAGCGAATGCCATTGATGGTGATCTGGGTTCCCTGAGCGTTCTCGTGGACCTCCTCAATGACGGGCGCTTGCGCCAGAGAAACAAGCGGACTGGCGATCAGCAGCAGTCCGAGCATAAGACGAGTTCGTAGCATCACTTCTTCTCCTGATTCAGAACGGCAATTTGGGAAGTACTAGTTTTCGCTCGGACTACAAGGTGGAGTGAATCAACGCGGATCGACACACCCTCTGCGTCAAACGTTCGAAGACACTCGAAGACGCAACAGGTAAAGTGGGGAAAAGTTGCAGTGGGCGAAAACCGTCCTGATTCTAGGAAGCACAAGATATCGTGTCAAACAAAAAACTTGCCCATCAGCAGGGACGGCTATCCTCCGTCACTGCGCGCGGTTACCTTCAAGCGAAAAAGGGCCGCATGACTGCGGCCCTTGTGATTACTCGCTGGGTTGCGGATCTACTGCATGCGGAAAGCGGGCATGCCCTGCTGGAGGAAGAGATAACGGGGACGCAGTTTATCTGGCCCTGAAGTGATTGTGGCATCCAGATGAATCAGCGGATCGCCATCTGCGCTGTAGCGAGGCCACTCCGGAACGCCGGGACCATTGGGATTGCCGGTTTTAGCGAAGTTGGTCCAGTAGGTCATCATCTCGTCGCTGAGCTTCCGATCTTCGGGACGAACATTCCAGCCGGGGCGAGTATCGAGGGTTCCGAAGACATACTCGATGTCATCCGAGTGAAATGCGAAGGTGCCGGGGTGGTACTTGCTGGGCGTAGCGGCGAGTTCGAAGTGATAGCGGTAGACCGGAGAATCGCCGGTCTTGCGGTGTGCTTCAAGCCAGCTCCAAGTTCCGAAGGCGATGAAGGCATCGCTGCCGTAGTCGATGGCGGAACGCAGAGCTTCAGCGTCGGTATCGCCGGGATAGAGCTTCAGGAATTCGGCGGCACGATCTTTGAATAGATTTTCCGCCATCGCCTTCCACTGCTCCGCCGTCATGCCACGCATGGCGAAGAAGCTGCCCTCGTCAGCGTTCCATCCTGCGAGCAGCGGAACGTGGGCTTGCTTACCTGCGGCATAAGTGTCGGGTACAGGCTCGGTGAGCACCTTGCCATCTACGTCAGGAGGGAAACCGGCTCCCGGCTTTTTGGCTGCGTCAAGGATGGTTTGCGTGGGCAGCGCGCGCAGTTGAGCAAGAGAGGTGACCTGCAGTCCAGACACCCACTGCGCGTCTTTCACTTCGCGTTCGGCGAGTGTTTCATAAGGCAGAGGTCCGCGTCCTAGAGCGGCTCCGCTTTCGCCGATCGCCTTCTGGAAGAGGCCCTGCGCCATGGGAGAGGCCATGAGGGTGCTGACTGCAAAAGAGCCTGCGCTCTCACCGAAGATGGTGACGTTGTTAGCATCGCCGCCGAAGCCCTTGATGTTGGACTTGACCCATTTCAGGGCGGCGATCATGTCCATGAGGCCGTAGTTCCCTGCTGCTCCGTCTGCCTCCTTGGCCAGATCCGCGGTGGCCAAGAAACCAAAGACGCCGAGACGGTAGTTGATGGTTACGAGGACTACGCCCTTGAGGGGCAGGTAGTCGCCGTTGTGGCGGGGCTCAGAGCTGCCTCCGCCCGAGAAGCCGCCGCCGTGGATCCAGAACATGACGGGTAGATTGCTCTTCTGAGAAGCGGTGGCGGGAGCGTAGATGTTGAGATAGAGGCAGTCTTCACTCGATTCGCCGTCTTGGAAGACCATGTCGTCGAAGACGTGATTCTGGGCGCAATGGTGGCCGTAGGCGGATGCATCGCGCTCACCTTTCCATTTCGCGGCCGGGGCAGGAGCCTTCCAGCGCAGGTCGCCAGTGGGCGGGGCGGCATAGGGAAGGCCGAGCCAAGCCCGCACCTTGCCATCGTTGATGGTTTTACCGTGAGCCTTTCCTTGTTCTGTTTTGACGACAAGCGGATCGGCGTTGGCGACGATGGACATGCCCAACAGCATAGACGCAGCCAGGGCACACGCCGCCTGAATACGAAATTGCATCACTTGTTCCTCCGGTTGATAACTATAGGAGGACGAGGCGGCAAGCGCGAAGGTTTCAATTCGTGAAACTGTTGGTTCGGTTTGCTGAGGGTGGAACTGGACGGCTCGGCTGTGATGCCGCCGGCCGTCTGCGTGGCTAGTCCATCTCTGGGGCTAACAAGTCCGCAATGGTCTCTCGGCGGCGGATCAGGCGGGCGCGATTGCCTTCCACCAGCACCTCGGCAGGGCGGAACCGTGTGTTGTAGTTCGAGCTCTGCGCCATGCCGTAGGCACCCGCATCGAGCAGGGCAACCAGGTCTCCGGGATGCACGGTGGCGAGCTTGCGATCGCGCGCGAAGAAGTCTCCAGACTCGCAGACTGGACCTACGATGTCGACGGTGCGCGGACGTCCGGCTTTCGGCTTGACGGGTACTATCTCGTGATAGGCCTGATAGAGCGCAGGCCGGATAAGATCATTCATCGCGGCATCGGTCACTACGAAGGTCTTCTTGCCGTTCTGCTTCACGTTCAGCACCTTGGTGATGAGTGCGCCGGCTTGGGCCACGAGGAAGCGGCCCGGTTCCAGCAACAGGCGTCCTTCGAATCCGACCAGCGCTTCATTGATTGCGGAGACATACTTGCGCACGCTGGCAGCCGGGTCGAAGTTGCCGCCGTGGTAATCGATGCCCAGGCCACCGCCCGCATCGATGGATCGAACCTGGATGCCATCGCGATGCAATTGGCGGACAAGCTTGTGCACGCGATCCAGAGCAGCGCCGAATGGGTCGGCAGAGCGGATCTGGGACCCGATGTGCACGCTTACGCCATGCGGTTCGAGCCAACGATTGTTAGCCACGCTGCGGTAGAGAGCAGCTGCGCGGCGGATGTCGATGCCGAATTTATGCTCTCGCAGGCCGGTGGAGATGTAGGGATGCGTTTCGGCGAAGACGTCGGGGTTCACGCGGAGAGCGAAGCGGGCCGTGCGCTTGAGCTTCTTGGCACGGGCGGCTAGCAACTCCAACTCAGCTTCGCTTTCCACGTTGAATTCAAGGATGTCGGCGAGCAGAGCACGATCGATCTCTTCCGCAGTCTTGCCCACTCCCGAAAAGACCACGCGGGTTGCAGCTTCGGGAGCCGCCGCGAGCACGCGCTCCAGTTCCCCGCCGGAGACGATATCGAAACCGGCTCCCTGCCCGGCCAGGAGCTTGAGGATGGCGAGCGCGGAGTTGGCTTTGACGGCGTAGCAGATGAGGTGTTCACGTCCCGCAAGAGCATCGGTGAACATGCGGAGGCGCTCAAGAATCTGGTCAGCAGAATAGACGTAGAGCGGGGTGCCGTACATCTTCGCGAGCGATTCAAGAGAGACCTTGCCGCAATACAGGGGAGCTTGTGCCTGGGGACGATGAAAGGGGCGAGCCGATGACAATTGTGCTGAACTCAAGACAGATCCTGGAAGAAAAAGAAGCTTCTTTGAGGGTACAGCATAGCGATGGGAGCGGCTGCGGCCGGTGGGTTACTCATGCACCGGAAGCTGCCCGCTCAGTCGGCCGGAATCGAAGGCGTATGGCGCTCGATAGCGTGCTAGGCGCGGAACTGTTGCAGCCAACTCTGGAGGATGGCGGCAACGCGGTCAGGCTGTTCGTATGCGGCAAAGTGCCCGGCGTCCTCCAGTAGATGGAATTGGCATCCGCCAGGTGCCTGACGAAGCATCTCCATCTCCGCGGGAGAGACGGAGGTGTCTTCTCCTCCAGCGATCGCGAGGACGGGCGATTGGATCGCAGCCACGGTAGGCACCGAGTCCGGACGGGCGGCGAGGCCCGCTTGTATGGCCACGAATGCTTGCGTGGTGACGTTCATTTGCGCGCGGACTTCCGCGTGAATCTCAGGCCGGCGCTGCTGAGCCGACTTTCCCAAGAGGGCCTTGGTCATGGCGTCGAACAGGGACTCTGCGCCTTCAGAGCGAGCTTTGCTGATGTTCTCTGCGCGGCGGGCAAGGGCCAGCTGGGAGTCGGCCTGCGGCTTGGAGCAGACAAAGGCAAGGCCCCGCATGCGGTGGGGAGCTTGACGCCATAGTTCCAGCAGCGCGTAGCCGCCGATGGAGCAGCCGACGAAGACTGCTTCGGCTAGTTTGAGGTGATCAAGCAGAGCCAGCACATCGGCGGCTAGCTGCGAAATGGTGAGCACCGGAGCGTCGGCGACTTGGCTGAAGAGCC
>CBJOJD010000313.1:0-6955 GCA_966443485.1 uncultured bacterium
GAGAGCGGTTCCATGCTCATGACGTGTTCCGGAATCCCGAAGAAGTCTTCCAGCGCGGGCACGCGCACTCAGTCGTCACTGGCGACGGCGATCTCGTGTGGTCCTCAGTAGTCAGTGATTGTCTTGCCCGCTCGCCCCGCAAGATCTACGAGGGTGGCCGCATCTCCGGCGACGACTTCCTGCCGGCCCGCTGGGATCTGATGCAGACCGACAAATATATGTGGGCGTCGGTGCAAACCACCCGCGGATGTCCCAAGCATTGCTCCTTCTGCAGCGTCTGGCGCACCGACGGGCAGAAGCCGCGCCCTCGCCGCTACCAGAGCGTCATCGATGAGATTGTTACACTGCGCCGTCTCGGCTTCCGCTTCATCGCCCTCGCCGATGATAATTTTTATCCCGTCACCCACACCGATCTGCGCCTGGCTCGCGAGCAGAACAACCTCGCCCGCTTCGACGAACTCACAGCCATTCGTGCCGACCGCTTCCATCTGATGGAGGAACTCGAGAAGCTGCCGAAGGACATGGTGTTCTTCACCCAGATCACAATGGAAGCCGGCGAAGACGGCGAATTTCTGGATGCTATGCGACGCGCAAACATCAAAGGAGCGCTGGTAGGTGTGGAAGCCGTTACGCCCGAGGGCCTGAAGGCGGTCTTCAAAGACTTCAATTACTCTGGCGACGCGCTCGCCAGCCAGCTTCAAACCTTCAAACGGCATGGCGTGCACGTGCTCGGTTCGTTCATCTTCGGTCTGCCGACCGATAAGCCGGCCACCTTCGATACCACTGTCGAAATGGCCATGCGCGCCGGCGTCACATTCGCGCAGTTCGTCATGATGACGCCTTTCCCCGGCACCGTCGATTTCGTTCGTTGGGAAAAGGAACAATCCGCGGCGCCCACGATGGTCGCCGATGTGCCGATCACCCGATATTGGCTTATTCCCATTAACGTCCGCCCCAAGATGTTCACTCCCCACCCCTCCATGAGCTCCGATGAGATTCGCGATCGAACGCAGCGCGTCTGGGACCGGTTCTATGGCTGGAAAGCGATCTGGCGGCGGTCCGCATGTACGCCTACTCTGCGCGCCCGCATCGCCTTTGTGTTTCTGTCGAAGCTTTATCGGCAGATGTACGCCGGAACTGGAATCTCCACGGACAGTGCCCGCCGTAAGAAGTCAAAGTCTTGGGCTCGTTGGACGGCGCGTCAATGCAAGAAGCTATTCCGGGCGGAACCAATGCCGGAGCTGGCTTCACGGCAGTGGGAGACGAGACAGCCGGCGGTTTCCGGGGCGGCTGTGGTTGGCCACAATACACTACGAGGGCCGTTTTTTGTCTTGCCTGAAGACTGAACTCCGTATGGTGGCCAACTCTCTGCCCCCTCCGATCTGTTTAGCTCACAGGTTTGCATGATCGTGGCTGAAATCCATGATCATCGACAACAGCGTATAGTTGAAGTACTTGATCTCGAAGACGCTGCGTATGAATAAATACGCGCCTTCGCGATTCAGGGATCGAAGGCGTGTCTCCTGGCAACTAGCGGCTTTCCGTTTCCATCTCCTGTGCCTCGCCGCAGGGGTCTGAAACCTAGAAAGGTTCATCTGGCAGCAAGCGAATCAATCCAGTCCCAGGAGCTCCACATGTCCGCACGGAATGGCGATATATCCAGATTCCACAAGTACAGTCAGAAGATCGCTCGCCGGAAACGCATCTAAGAACTGCTGGAGCGCCCAGCAAATGCACGCGTGGCGCGCAGCCACAACAGGCGCGCGAACCGAGCTGATAGCTCGTTTGAATGCTCGAAATACGTCCAGTCAGGCTGCCAAATGCCTTTCGGCGACAATGTGAAATTCCAGGGGATATGTATGCCAAGAGGCCGATCAACATTTATCAAGCGGCAGAAAGAACATACGCGGCAACAGAGACAACAGGACAAAGCAGAGCGCAAGAATCAACGAAAGCTGGAAAAGGCTGCTGGAGTCAGACTGGATGAAATGGGCGGACTGGGAGAACACGCGGCAGCGTCTGCGGAGCAATTCGAATCTGACGCGGGAGACTTAGTCACTGCGGTGGAGCCCACCCTCTCTGACCGCATCGGAGTGTAACTCGGGGTTTCAAGCTTACCGTGTCGAATACCCAGCGACTAAATGACTATCCGAAGGTTCGGCTATAAGAGACCCGCGTTGCGGGATTGTATTTGGGAGCGTGAGCGTGGCAGAAGTTCGATTGCAAGAGGGCGAATCCATAGAGAACGCGATCCGTCGATTCAAGCGCAAGGTTCTCTCGGAAGACATCATTAGAGAAGTGAAACGTCACTCGTATTACCTAAAACCAGGCGAAAGGCGCCGTGTGAAACAGGCATTGGCACGGAAGCGAGCGCGGAAGAAGATTCGGAAAGAAGATCACTCTGCGAAGACCTCTTATCGCAAAGATAGATAATCCCGACGAGCCACACGCCGTTTAGCGGGTGGCGCCCGGATCTCTCACGGCTACCTGGTCTTCTTCGTGCCCTTGAACCACTATGCGAACGGTGAACAAGGCGAGATGCGTCGTATGCGATTGCAACGAACAGAAGTGAAACGATGCTGGACAGGGCTGAGACCAGGACAGGTCCCGAACAAAGATTGACGTTCCTCACAGCTAAATCACACTCACTCTGGCACGCTGGAGCTGGGCTCTCGGATCAACAGTGCCCTTCAGGGTCTCCTTGTCGAGCGAGTCCAGGTCGGCCAGCGCTGCGTCGGTCATGCGCCGAGTATGGCATGACGATCTGTGGAAACCATCAACAAGTCACCGCATGAATCTGGGCGATTATTAACACCCTCCTATACGGCAGCCGGCGCGTCGAAGGTGCGCTCGGGACGGCGCCAGTCGATGCCCTCCAGCAGCATCGACAGCTGCGCGCGCGTAAGCGACACCGTTCCATTCTCGGCGTTCGGCCAGACGAATCGGCCGCGCTCCAGGCGCTTGGCGAACAAGCATAACCCATCCCCGTCGAACCATAGGCACTTGAGGATGTCGCCGCACCGGCCACTGAAACAGAGAAGTTTCCTGAGTAGGGCTGCTCGTTGAGTACCGTCTGCACGTGCGCGCTCCGTCCATGAAAGCCGCGCCGCAGGTCGGTACACCGGCTGCCCGCCAGATGCGCGTGCCTGCAGGAAGCTCAATCACCGGCACAGGCGCTTAGGGATGGTGGGGAGCAGTGCACATCGCACCGCGCTCAACACTGATCGCTGCGCGACCAGGAAGCTCAATGTGAATCGCGCCTGATACCGCTGGGCCGGCTGCTCGGCCGCCGGCTGCGCTACCTCCAAGTCCGATGCGAGGTCCGCACAGCTGCCCGCATCGGCATCAATCACCACCGGAATCAGCGCAGATCCGGGAAGCAACGGGGCCTTCCGATACGCTCGCCTCCACAGAAACACCTGGTTGGCGTTTACGCCCTCCGCCTGCGCTGTCCGGGCTACGCTCCCCAGGCACCAGCGTCAGTTCGACAATCCGACGCTTCTCTTCCAACGACCACCGCTTGCGACCCATAACAGAAGCGTCAGCTCTCAACCCGCACCGAGACTAGAGGGGAAACACGAACGCTTACGCTGTCTTTGCCCCTTTGTCCGATAATTGCGGCTTTATGTGATCCTCGTCACCGAACGGGATGAAGGTTTCGTCATCGTGTCGTTAATTGGACAAATTGAGGCGAATTTCGCGCTACAGTTTGGGCAGATATTCCCTAGAGCCTGCGCAGAGCAACACATGTTCACCCTTCAAGCCGGGCACATGCCTGGAGGTAGATCAAGGAAGAGGAAGCGCGATGATCAAGAAGATCTGGTCTGCACTTATCGCGAGCGTCATGCTCGTGGCGCCGGCCGCCGCCAGCGTGTTTGGCCCGTTAGCCAATTTTGATGTAGTGAACGACACGGGCACGACAGCTCACGGCTTTGAGATAGACATCGATGGGATCACTCCGAGCCAGATCACGTCGCTCTTCGGTGATTCAAGCCGGTGGCCCGGGATGGAGCGCTATGGAAGCCCTGTGGTGTCGACGACGCCCACTGGCGTCAAGATTGTCTATCAGGCGACCTACAGCAATGGAAGCTGGTCGGCCGGAACTCCATCCGGCACTCTGCCGGTCAGTCCATCGGATAGTTGCTGGCCCTATGGCGCGCCGAACTACGGGCCCAATTATCCTTGCGATCACTTCGGCGTAAGCACGACCGTGAATACACCAAATACGACTTACAGCTGGCTGGTTGAGACGTCGCCGGGATCGAGTTCGCTCACCCCGGTTCTAGCCACCGTGCCGAACCCGGTTTGGACGGTAGGCCCTGCTCCGGTGATTAACAACGTTCCGCAGCCTCCTCCAGTGAACGTGCTCATTGTTGCTCCGCAGCCACTGGCATACGAGTTTGGCGAGCCGCGCTGGGTGAAGGTAACAGCGACAGGGACCACGCAGGACATCGCTGTGGAAGACCTGATGGCCGAGAATGCGATCCTCAAAAAGGCACAGACTCAGGTTCAGATCGAGTGGCAGCTTTTGCAGGTGGACGCCGGCAACCCTGGCTCCGGGCAGATTGATTTGACTGGAGTCGCTCTGGATCCTGGAGCTACCGGTGTTGTTTACCGCTTTGAGTTTTACAAGTACACCGGGCAACGCGATCCCCTCACCAATGAGGCGCTGCCTGGTCCCAATGGCGATACGCCGGGATCCATTGGTCCAAGCCCCGGGGACTTGGGCGCATTCATCGTGGCCCAGAATGCCGGCATCAATTTTGACGGCAACATTCCTCCCGCTCCGCCTTTGCCGATCGCTCCAACTCTGAATGCAACGATCCAGGGCGCGCAGTATGGGCTGCCCTACAGCCAGGTTATCAACGCTACGCCTGGCGTTCCCGGGGACACCTTGACCTACTCGGTGACTGGTCTACCAGCGGGGTTGACTCTGACGGGAAACACGATCAGCGGCACACCGACCTCAATCGGGACATTTCCGTTGGTCATCACTGTAACGGACACGACGAATGGCACCTCGATCACCGGCTCAACGAACCTGGTGGTGTCAGATTCGCCTATGACATTCCCGAATCCTTTCACACTGGCCCCTGCAACTGTGGGCACAGCGTACAGCCAAACGCTTAGCGTTACCGGCGGTCTTCCGCCCTACACCTTTGCCGATGTTTCAAACAAATTGGTGACCGTTGGCTTGTCGATCGTAGACAATGCAATCACGGGTACGCCGACGAGTTCCGGCAAGCTGTCTGTAACGATTCAGGCGACTGACCATCTCGGCTACACGCAATCAGCGACGGCAACGCTGGATGTTTCACCGGCTGGAGCTCCTCCTCCTCCGGTAGCTTGCTCGGCAACGAATAAGGTGATTACATCGGTGGGTCAAACCACGATCGATATTGAAGGCGGCAAGGGAAATCCGGGTGGACAGACAGCAACGCTGCCGGCATCGATCAACTACATCTCGCCGGCAATCTCGCTGGCGATCGGGGAACTGGCGACCTTTGCGGGAACGCTGGATCAGCTAGGCAACTGTGCCGCGGTCACATTGACCATTGCTCCGGGGTTGAGCCTTGGCAGCCCGAGCGGACTTCCCGATGGACAGGTGGGAATTGCGTATCCGACGACTGCGGTTGTGCCTGCAGGTGGTGTCGGCCCTTACACCCTGAGTGTCAGCGGCTTGCCCAAATCGTTGAGCTTTGACGGGACGTCGATTGGCGGAACGCCTTCGTTCGGCATGAATGGGGTTTACACGGTCGTGATCTCAATCAGCGACAGTGTGGGTGAATCCGTGCACACCAACTTCAGCCTGACCATTGCAGCGCCCGTTCTGACGGTAGCTCCTCATCCGCCCTTTGCCGGCGCCGCGCAGTTCACTCTGGGCTATGGCGATTACGCGCCACGACCGACTAACCTATGCGAGATCACTGGGTTCCTGAACGGAGACGGGCTCGCAGCGATCAGCGGCGCGCCTCTGCCTACGCTTAGTTGGGGTTCTGATCCTTCGCCAGCGGTGGGCAGCTACACGTTGACTTGCGCACTTGGCACACTCACGGCTGCAAACTACACATTCACGGTCGACACGACTCCTGAAACGATAGCAGTAGTCCCGGCGGTGATTACGGTCAAGCCGCTCTATCAGCGGGCCATCTATGGTCAGCGCTTTCCGAATCTCTCGTTTGTGGTCACCGGACTGAAATACGGCCAGACCGCGAAGGTGCTGAGCGCTGCTCCGAGTCTGACCACGACTGCGAAGCCAGGTGCAGGCGTGGGAACCTATCCGATCAATGTGGATGTCACCGGCATCACCGCGCCGAACTACACGGTTGTCGCCGGACCATCTGCGCAGTTGATGATTACGCCGGCGAATCTGCAAGTGAAGGCACTTGGGATTTCAGTAAAGCAAGGGGCGCCCATCCCGACTTTTCAATTCGCGATGAGTGGATTGACGAATGGAGACAACTCGTCCGTCGTCTCTGGAATGCCGGTCATTACTACGACGGCGGTGCAGGGCTCGCCTGCGGGCACGTATCCGATCATGGTGAATGTGAGCGGTATGTCGGCGGCTAACTATAAGATCTCTCCGGGGCCAAACGCAACCTTGACGATCAGGCCCTAAGGCTGTGCGAGCGGAGCAGGGTTGGTGAGTCTGTAGATCCTGGGGCGACCCAAACGCCCGAGTTTTTCACTGCAGTGCGGAGCCTTTAGGATTCCTCCGATACGGGCCGTTTCGACGCGGCGGCACTTGCTCAGGCGAGCAGGGCCGCCGCGTTTAACTTGGCCGGTTTATGTCGCCTGACCGGAGCGCCCATCGTACTGCTGTAGTACTTAGCCCCGAAGTATTATTTCCCTCCGTTCTTTGCTGGTAGAACGGGATTTGTAACTCTTTGGACGGGTTATTGACCTTGCCCTTAGAATGCGTATCTCTTAGCCGACTGGTTTAGGGAGATGTTCC
>CBJOJD010000314.1:0-6875 GCA_966443485.1 uncultured bacterium
GCAAAGAGATCGAATCCGCCAAGCTCGAGCCCGACGAGGATGAGACGCTTCAGACGGAAAAGCGGGTCCTGGCGAACGCTGAAAAGCTCTACTCCGCCGCAATGGGCGCCTTCGATCAGCTTTATGAAGGCGGCATCTCCGCTGAAGTCTGCCTCCGAGCGGCACTCAAGCACCTGGAAGAGCTGTCGAAGTACGATACCCGCTTCACCGACTCCCTCCAGCAGCTCGAAGCCGCCCGGGCCACCGTCGGCGACGTCGCCTCCAGCCTGCGCGACTACGCTGAAGGCATCAACGCCAGCCCCGAGCGTCTCGGGGAGCTCGAAGATCGCCTCGCTATCCTCGACCGGCTCAAGCGCAAATACGGCAAGACCATCGCCGACGTCATCGCCTATGGCGAAGAGGTCAGCCGCAAGCTGGCCGAAGTCGAAGACCGCGACGAAATCCTCAAAACCCTCCGCGCCGACGTTGAAGCCGCATCGCAGTCCTATCGCGCCTCCGCCACCGCCTTGTCCGCCCACCGAAAGGCCGCAGCCGAAAAGCTGGCCAAGATTGCCGAGCAGCAGATCAACTCCCTGGCCATGAAGGTTCGCTTTGAGATTGCCGTGCATGTGACTGAATCTGAAACGGCTTGGTCTTCTGCCGGTTGGGATGAAGTCGAATATCGCATCGCCACCAATGCTGGAGAACCTCTCAAGCCACTGCACGAAATCGCCTCCGGTGGCGAGATGAGCCGGGTGATGTTGGCTCTTAAGGTGGCAGTTGAAGAAACGTCATCTAAAACCAAGAAAAAGAATCCTACTCCGCGCACCCTGGTTTTCGACGAAATCGATATCGGCATCGGTGGCCGCGCGGCCGAAGCGGTCGGACAGAAGCTGAAGGCGCTCAGCCGCGGCCAGCAGATTCTCTGCGTGACCCACCTGCCTCAGATTGCCGCCTTTGCCGACCAGCACTTCCTGATCGACAAACGAGAGGCTGCCGGCCGCACCAAAACCCAGATTCGCCTCCTCGACCAGCGCGCCAGCACCCACGAGGTGGCCCGCATGCTCAGCGGTGCCACCGTCACCGAGACCAGCCTCCAGCACGCCGCCCAGATGATCGCCGCCAGCCGGTGATTGAAAAACAGCCCACAGCTGACAGCTAATAGTTAATAGCTCACAGCCTCTTGCTGCCCGCTGTTTGCTGTCGGCTGTCAGCTGTCCTCTGTTGACTGTTAGCTGCTGGCTGTCTGCTGTCGGCTGTCGTCAATTCGGCAACTGGCTGACGTCCATGGGAGGAACCGACAGCAGCTGCGCCACTGTCGCCAGCATGAATGTGGGGTGGAGCGGTTTGGCCAGGATCTCGAACAGATGCCCCTTCCGCTTGGCCTCTTCCAGTAAACCGCTGGTGCCGGGCTGGCCCGAGAAGAGCAGGAACTGGCAGCGCGGGTATCCCGCCTTCAGAAAAATGGCGAACTCAATCCCGTTCATCCCCGGCAGCACGACGTCAATCACCGCCAGGTCCGGCCGCCACTCCTCCAGCGTCTCGAGCGCCTGCTCAGCGGAATAAGCAGTCTTCGCGTCATATCCATTCGAAGAAAAGATCAGCGCGAGGGTATCCGCGATGGTCTCCTCGTCATCCACGATCAGGATTTTGCGGCTTCCCAAGCTCCCTGGCATGATCCCCTCGAGCTTCCTTCTAGATTTAGATGTAGTCGTATTCCCATGATCCCCGAAACCGGCGGCCCCTCCGCCAGCGTTCCCAACAACTCCCAGCTTGAAACGGCACGGCAGGTATCGTGCCATGAGGCCAACCAACCCCGGCCGAGTATCCATTTCATACTCGTCTGCAGTCCGGCGGCGGCTCTCCAGCCGCTTCCCAGGTTAGATGCAAGACAAGCGCCTCCACGAGGAAACCTCTTGGTTCCGAAGGGATTTTGGTGCAATTGACCTAGGCTGCCCCAACTCCCCGTCCATCTCGCTTCCCGTTTTCCTGGAAGTTGTCCAGATCGCCTCGTTGATTCGAGCCGCCCGGACCGAATCTGCCCTTCAACCTCCTCTTACCCCGCGGGCTGCTCGCCTCCTGAGCTCAAGCCCCGTTTTTCCAAAAGGTTCGCCTCGCAATCTCCTGGGCGCCAAAAACCGCAGGATTGATATACTGCTGATGTGACTTCGACCGTGCTTGAAAACGTCCCAAACGGCACCCACACCGAGAATTCCCCCAGCCAGAAGCGCGTTTTGCTGTTGAAACCACGCGGCTTCTGCGCCGGTGTTGTGCGCGCCATCGACATCGTCAAGATCGCCCTCGAAACCTTTGGTGCGCCCATCTACGTGCGCCGGGAGATCGTGCATAACCGCTATGTAGTCAATGAGCTGGCGGAAAAGGGCGCGATCTTCGTGCATGAAATCGATGACGTCCCCGATGGCCAGCGTGTCATCTACTCAGCGCACGGCGTCTCTCCGGCCGTACGCGAGCTCAGCAAGGGCCGTGGCCTCAAGGTCATCGATGCCACCTGCCCGCTGGTCACCAAGGTGCACATCGAAGCCGTCAAGTTCGCCAAGCAGGGCTACTCCCTCGTGCTGATCGGACACCGCGACCACGACGAAATTGAAGGCACTCTGGGCGAAGCTCCAGACGTGACTCAAGTCGTCTCCAGCGTCGAAGAAGTGGCTGCCCTTCAGGTTCCCGACCCCGATCGTGTCGCGTACCTGACGCAGACCACCCTCAGCCTCGACGAGGCGCGCGACATCATCCACGCCCTCAAGGAAAAGTTCCCCAACATCGCCGGGCCCCACTCCCAGGACATCTGCTACGCAACCGAAAATCGCCAGGTAGCCGTGCGCAACGTGGCTCACAAAGCGGATCTCGTCCTCGTGGTCGGCTCCACCAACAGCTCCAACTCCAACCGCCTGGTCGAGGTCTCCCGCAACCTGGGAACCATCGGGTATCTGATCGATAACTCCCAGGCCATCGATCCCGCGTGGCTTAAAGGCGTCACCAACGTTGCTGTCACCGCAGGCGCTTCGGCTCCCGAAGTCCTGGTCGAGGACGTGGTGAATTATTTGCGTCAAAACGGATTCGACAGCGTCGAAGAGGTTGAGGTCATGCCGGAAAACGTACGCTTCGGATTGCCTCCCGAGATTGTGCAAGCCATCGGTAGCGCAGACGGCGCCGGAGTGTCGCCGGTCCGCTAGTGCAACTTATAGGACAGGCCGGAAAAAACCGGGCCACCTCAAAGCGGTCTGTCCCCTCCAATGGATGCGCACTGCGCACGATGATTTACGGTGCTCCTTTGGTTGCTGCAAGACCAGAGCGACAATACTCTTGGCCGCGAGAACGCAACCCATGGCCTCCCGCCGGGTCTCTACGGACGTGGTCTCGTCACCGTAGTCCCGCAGGGAAACAGCCTCCTGGTGTGACGGAAAAGAGTATTTCGCCCTTCGGACATTGCTGTACAGTAACGGGGAGCCGGAAAATCTGTTACTGAGGCCCGTTACATTTCCGGATTTTCCGGAACAGTTGAGGCATCGAAACCGCATGAGCTTACGGCAGACTACCCAGACCGCCGCGCCCCGTTTTGGGCGCCTCGATGCGGACCTGGCCGATGTAGAAAAAGCGATCAGCCAGTCTGCGGAGTACCTTCTCTCCCTTCAGCATCCCGACGGCTACTGGTGCGGCGAACTCGAAGCTGATTCCATGCTCGAGGCCGACTACATCTTCCTCCACGTCCTGCTCGAGAGCGGCGATCCCGGCCGCCTCCAACGCGCATTCACTGAGATGATGCGCTTCCAGAACGACGATGGTAGCTGGAGCCTTTATCCCGGTGGACCGGGCAACATCTCCCTCACCGTCAAGTGCTACTTCTCCGCCAAGTTGATGGGCCTCAAGGCCGATGATCCGCGCATGATCAAGGCCCGCGAGTGGGCTCTCGCTCACGGGGGCGTTGTCGCGTGCAATACCTTCACTAAGATGTATCTCTGCGCGCTCGGGCAATACGACTATGACGCCGTGCCCGCTATCCCGCCCGAGATCGTCCTCTTTCCCAATTGGTTCTACTTCAACATCTACGAGATCTCTTCGTGGTCGCGCTCCATCCTCGTGCCGCTGGCCATCATCTACGCCAAGAAGCCGTTCAAAAAGATCTCCGCAGAGCAGGGAATTGACGAGCTTTTTGTCGGAGGTCGCGAGAACGCTTCGCTGCGCCTGCACATGGATCGCAAGAACCCCATCTCCTGGCGGAACTTTTTCCTGGTCGTGGATCGAGTCACCCACTGGTTTGAGGCCGTCCACATCCGCCCCTTGCGCAAGCTCGCCATCCAGCGCGCGGAGAAGTGGATGCTCGAACGCCTTGAGATGACCGACGGCCTTGGCGCCATTTATCCCGCCATGATGAACGCCATCATCGCGCTGCGCTGCCTCGGTTATTCAGAAGACGATCCCCAGGTGATTCGCGCCCGCGACGAGTTTGAAAAGCTGGGCATCGAGCAGGAACCCACAGAGGCCCTGCCCGAGCCCACCTTCCGCATGCAGCCCTGCATGTCCCCCGTGTGGGACACCGCGCAGGCGGTCTTCGCCTTAGGCGAAGCCGGCATTCCTCGCGACGACCCACGCATGCTCAAAGCTGCCGATTGGCTGCTCTCCAAAGAGGTCCGCCATAAAGGCGATTGGGCTGTGAAGGTGCCCAACGTCGAACCCGGTGGCTGGTACTTCGAATTCAATAACGAGTTCTATCCCGACACCGACGACACCGCGCAGGTGCTCCTCGGCTTGGCAAAGGTCGACAACCCACGCGAGCGCTATCAGCACCAGGTCTGTCAGCGCGCCATCGAGTGGGAGTTCGCCATGCAGTGCCGCAATGGCGGCTGGGGCAGCTTCGACAAAGACAACACCAAGATGATCTTCCAGTACATCCCCTTCGCGGACCACAACGCGATGCTCGATCCGCCCACGGTCGACATCACCGGCCGCATGTTGGAGATGCTCGCCACCTACGGCTACGACCGTAGCGACAAGCGCGTTGAGAAGGCCATCAAGTTCATCCTCAGCGAACAGGAGCCCGACGGCAGCTGGTTCGGCCGCTGGGGCGTCAACTACATCTACGGCACCTTCCTCGTGCTCCGCGGACTCGACGCCATCGGCTTCGATCACAACGAGCCGCAAGTGCAGCAGGCTGCCGAATGGATCCGCATGGTGCAGAACCCTGACGGTGGATGGGGAGAGACCTGCGGCAGCTACGACGACCCCAATACCCGCGGCGTCGGCCCCAGCACTCCCTCGCAAACCGCCTGGGCTCTGCTTGGTCTTCTCGCAGCTGGCGACGACCGTTCCGACTCCATTGCCAAGGGCATCCGCTGGCTGCTGCAAAACCAGCTAGTCGACGGAAGCTGGGACGAATCCATGCGTGAAGGCGTGCGCCGGGAAAGTATCATTACCGGAACGGGCTTCCCCAAGGTCTTCTATCTGGCCTACACGTACTATCGCCAGTACTTCCCGCTCATGGCCCTCACAGCCTACAAGCGGGCCATGAATGGAAATGCAGCTTCGAGCTACTAGCTTTTCGCTGCGGTTTGATTTTTTTTGAAAGTGTTCGACACAGTTTGGTCTCGAGTTCGAGGCTAGGCGCTGCAAGTTAAGTGCTGAAGCCGACAGCTGAGACGGAGGATTTCTCGAAACCATGGCAATTCCCATCTCGCAGGTCTGGACGGTCTTCTCCTACGTTTGGAAGCAACGTTTGAAGGGCAACAAGCGCTATCCGCTGGTGCTCATGCTTGAGCCGCTCTTCCGCTGCAACCTGGCCTGTGCCGGCTGCGGTAAGGTGCAGTATCCGCCTCACGTGCTCAAGCGCATGTTGAGCCCCGAGGAGTGCTTTGCTGCCGTGGAAGAATGCGGCGCGCCCATGGTCTCCATTCCTGGCGGAGAGCCCCTGCTCCATCCCCAGATCGTCGACATCGTCAACGGCCTCATCGCGCGCAAGAAGTACATCTACCTCTGCACCAACGCGCTGGAGCTCAAGCGCCGCATCCACGAGTTCACGCCCTCCAAGTACCTCACCTTTAGCGTGCACCTCGATGGCGAGCGCGAACACCACGACTACTCCGTCTGCCGCGAAGGCGGATGGGACCTGGCTGTGGAAGGCATCAAAGAGGCCGTCAAGCGCGGCTTCCGTGTCACTCCCAACTCTACCTTCTTCGACGGTGTCGACCCCAACAGCGTGCGTCGTTACTTCGACGAAGTCATGGCCCTGGGTGTTGAAGGCATCGTGCTCTCGCCGGGCTACAGCTACGACAAGGCCCCTGACCAGCATCGCTTCCTGGGCCGTGCCCGTGTGCGCCGCCTCTTCCGCGCCATCTTGTCCAATCGCAAGAAGTCGTGGAAGTTCAACATGTCGCCCTTGTTCCTGGAGTTCCTCATGGGCGATCGCTCTTACGAGTGCACTCCCTGGGGTTCTCCGGCATACAACATCTTCGGATGGCAGCGCCCCTGCTACCTCCTCCAGGACGGTTACGCCGAGACCTTCAAGGAGCTTATGGAGACCACCGCATGGGAGCAGTACGGCGCCTCCAGCGGTAATCCCAAGTGTGCCAACTGCATGGTGAGCTGCGGCTACGAGCCCACCGCGGTCATCGACGGCTTCTTGTCGCTCAAGGGGTTCATTGCTATGGCCAAAGGCTGGGCCAACTCCTACAACGACCCGCATGCGGCCAAGCTGCTCAGCGAGTTCTCGGCAGAGAGCCACGGCCCGCTGGTCCAGATCGAGAATACCCGCGCCCTCGAAGAGACCAACGTCTAATCCGGGTGCCCCAGGCTGGCAGTATGCGCCGCTAGCCTGGGATCGATGATCGATTTAGCAAGAAACAAACTTTGGAAGGGCCCAAATGCGCGGGTTTGGAGAGCCGCGC
>CBJOJD010000315.1:0-6871 GCA_966443485.1 uncultured bacterium
GACGGGTTCAGCAAGGCCATCTCGGCCAGCTTCCAGGATCAACTGGATACGGTGGACAAGTGGTCGCTGCGCAGCCGCATCATGGGCTTCGCGATGCTGATTTTTGCCGTGCTCGCCTGTGGCGCGGCCTGGTGGGTGATTCAGTTCAAGGTGGTGCTTCCGCTGGCTTCTCTCGCGATGCATATGCGGGATATCGCCGAGGGCGAGGGCGATCTTACCAAGCGCATCGAGGTGAACGGACGCAACGAGATCGATGAGGTTGCGCTGTGGTTCAACGTGTTCATTGGCCGTGTAGAAGACATTGTGAAGCGCGTAGCAGGTCATGCCGAGACGTTGGGGGTAGCGGCCACGGAGCTTGCGCGCACGGCGCACGAGACGGCCAGGCAGGCTGAGAAGCAGCAGGATCAAGCCGGGCGCATCGGGACCACGATGAATGAGATGTCGACGGCGGTGCACGAGATCAGTCAGACCACGCAGACCGCTGCAGACGATGCGCGCCGGGCGGAGGAGACTGCCGTGGCGGGCGGGGACACCGTGCAGGCGACGGTGGACACCATCGGGAAGCTTCTCGAAGCGAATAAGCAGACGTCATCGCGGATCGAGGAACTCGGACGTTCAAGCGATGCGATTGGCAAGATCATCAACGTGATTGACGAGATCGCGGGACAGACAAACTTACTGGCTTTGAACGCGTCAATCGAGGCGGCTCGCGCAGGCGAGCACGGGCGCGGATTCGCGGTGGTTGCCGGCGAGGTTCGTCGTCTTGCAGAGCGGACGAGCGCGGCGACCAAGGAGATCAACGCGACGGTGCACGCGATCCAGGAGGGCACGGCGGTCGCAGTGGAGGCTATGCGGATGAGCATGGCCCACGTGGAGAGTGGGGTTGACTCCGCCAACTCCGCAGGAACGGCTTTGGCCAGCATCATTCGCGGTTCGGAGTCGGTTCAGCGCATGGTGACGCAGATTGCGGCGGCAGCCGTGCAGCAGTCGCACTCTACGCGCTCAGTGGTTGACAACGTGAACGAGATCGTCACCATCGTGCAGCAGACGGCCAGTAGTTCTCAACAGTCGGTGGAGGCGTGCGAGCAACTTTCAGGACTGGCGAATGAACTCACGGCGCTGGTGGGAGCGTTCAAGGTAGGCCCGCTTGCGCAAGGGACGACGATGCGGGCGCTGCACGTTCCGACGCGGGCATGGGGCCGGGAGTGCGAGGTCGATCGAATGGCCCAAGCTGGCTTTGCCGGTAGGAGCAATGAGGAATGAGGGCCCGAGAGGCCCTCGTTCTGTTTGTAGATCACGAGATCTGCTTGCGAATTCAGTGCGCGATCTTGAGGCGTTGAGATTCGCGCCACCGTGCGGGCGGAACTCCCTCCCAGGTGCGAAAGGCACGAACGAAGGAGCTGGCGTCTTCATACCCCAGCAAATAGGCAGCCTCGCTCAGCTCCAGGATGGAGTTGGTGAGGTAGTGACGTGCGAGCTGATGGCGGGCCTCTTCGAGCACCTGCTGGAAGCTGCCTCCTGAATCCTGAAGGCGGCGCTGCAAAGTGCGAGGGCTGATGTGAAGCTCGCGGGCGATCTCATCGATCTTGGGCCGGCGGCCGGTGAGCTTGCGCTGGATGGTGGCGCGCACCCGGTCGGCAAAGGTCTCCTGGCGATGATGCTCCTTGAGTTCCGCGTCGAGCTGGGGAGCCAGCATGCTGAGCAGTTCGGCATTGCGGGTGATCAGCGGCAGATCGGCATCGGAGGCGCGGAAGACGATGGCATTGCGAGCGGCGCCGAGATGAACCGGGCAGCCGAAGTGACGTTCGAGGGCCTTGTGATACGCCCGAGACTTCACGAACTCGATGCGCAAGGGGCAGATGGGAGCGCCGGTTCCGTGTCGTGCCAGAGTCAGGACCCAGGCAAAGCAGAGGTCGCTGAGAACCTCAGGTTCGTCATCGTTGGCCAGCAGCCAGCGAAACTGGAGGCTCCACTCGTCGCCCTCGATGTGATGCAGGATCTCTTCAGGGCAGGCGAGCTGTTTGTAGCGCGAGGTTTGGCGCATGGCTTCGCCGAAGGTGCGGCTGGAGAGAGCCGTGAGCGCGATAGGGTCGAAGTGTTCGGCCTTGGTTTCAGTCCCGAGCTGCAGCCCGATGGCGGGATCGGCGCTGAGCTCGCCGACCGCGCGCCACAGGGCGAACAGCTGTTCGGTGGTGAGGAGGATGCGAGGCTGCTCGAGGATATCCGGCGGCAGTCCGGCTGCGCGGACCACCGCGGAGGGATCCACTCCCAGCTCCTGCAGCTTGCCGGGGAGTCGAGCAGCGACGCGGAAGTGCTTGCTCATCTCAGGCGTTCTTGAGAGAAGACATGTCGATGGAGAAGCGGTACTTCACATCGGACTTGAGCAGTCTCTCGTAAGCGGTGTTGATCTGCTGGATGGGAATGACCTCCACGTCCGCAGTGATGTTGTGAGCGCCGCAGAAGTCGAGCATCTCCTGGGTTTCTTTCAGGCCGCCGATGGGCGAGCCGGAGAGGCTTTTGCGGCCGAAGAGGAGTCCGAACGCGGCCACCGAGAGGGGCTTGGGCGGCGCGCCGACGAGAGTGATGTTGCCATCGCGGCGGAGCAGGTGGATGTAGGCGTTGATGTCATGGTCGGCCGAGACAGCGTCGAGGATGAAGTCGAAGCTGCCGGCGTGCTTGGCCATCTCGTCGGCATTGCGGGAGATGACGACTTCATCGGCACCGAGCCGGATGGCGTCGTCTTTCTTGTTGGGCGAGGTGGTGAAGAGCACGACGTGCGCGCCAAGAGCGTGAGCGAACTTGACGCCCATGTGGCCCAGGCCGCCGAGTCCGACGATGCCCACCTTCTTGCCTTTGGTGACGCCCCAGTGGCGCAGAGGAGAGTAGGTGGTGATTCCGGCGCAGAGCAGGGGAGCGGCTCCCGCCAAATCGAGATTGGAGGGGACGCGCAGCACGAAGCGCTCATGGACGACCACGCTGTCGGAGTAGCCGCCGTAGGTCACGCCACCCAGGTGCTTGTCAGGGAAGTTGTAGGTGAGGGTGAGGTTGGGGCAAAACTGCTCGAGACCGTGCTGACACTCGGGGCAGGACTGGTCGGAGTCGACGAGGCAGCCGACCGCCGCCAAGTCACCGGGCTTGAACTTGGTGACAGCGGAGCCTACTTTGGTGACCTTGCCGACGATCTCGTGGCCGGGGACGCAGGGGTAGACGGTGGGCATGAAGGCATTCCACTCATCGCGTACCTGGTGCAGGTCAGAGTGGCAGACGCCGCAGAAGAGGATTTCGATCTGTACATCGTGTTCGGTGGGATCGCGCCGCGCGATCGAGGTGGAGGCAAGCGGCGAAGTCGCACTGGCGGCGGAGAAGGCTTTCGCGTTGTACATGCGCCTACTTTAGGGCATGGAGCCAGGGTGGCGATAGGCAAAAAGCGCCAATGTATATGCAAAACACGCCACACGTTGGATCGTGCTTCCAGGAAGATCGTGGCGATTTCCGGCCATCAAAAAAGATCCGGCGGATGTCGATTGGGGGTGGGGCCTCCGCGTCATGGGAGTGAGGCGTTCAAAAGCCTATTAACCTGATACGGAGGATGGACCGATGCAATATCTTTTGACGATTTACTCAGAGGAATCGAACTGGGACAAGATGACCCCCGAGCAGCAGAAGCAAGGCTATGCGGCTTACATGGCGTACACAGAGGCATTGAAGTCAGCGGGCGCGTACGTGGGTTCGAACCGGCTTCGCCCTTCCACGACCGCAACCACGGTCCGCTCCCGGGACGGCAAGACGCAGGTGCTGGATGGGCCGTTTGTGGAGTCGAAGGAACAGCTCGCAGGCTATTACCTGATCGATGTTCCGGATCTGGATACGGCGATGTCGTGGGCCAGCCGGTGTCCCGGGGCGCAGCATGGAGTCATGGAAGTGCGGGCAATCTGGTCGATGTAGGGTGAAGAAGCGCGGAGGAGGGAAGCCTGCTCCGCGCTTTGCACTCGGGCCGATGCCGGCGGAGTAGGGGACCAATACCGAGGTGAGAGAGCAGCTGAGATACGCGGAAGTTCGCAGCAACCTGGACGCTGTGGCGAAGCGTAGTCGCGCGAAGCTGGTGGCGTTTCTGGCAGCGCGCTCGCGCGATCTGGCGGCGGCGGAAGACGCGCTGTCGGAGGCTTTCGCGTCGGCTCTGGCGAACTGGGGTGAGAGTGGTTGTCCTGCGAATCCCGAGGCCTGGTTGCTCACGGTGGCGCGGCGCAAGCTGATCGACCAAATGCGGCGCCAGCGGGAGACGGCAGATAGCGAGGAGTTGGAGCAGCTGGTCGACAAGGTGGATTTGTGGGCGAAGGACGAGGTGCCGGATCGCAGATTGGCGCTTCTGTTTGCCTGCGCGCATCCGGCGATTGATCCGGCAGTGCGGGCGCCTTTGATGCTGCAGACGGTCCTGGGTCTGGAAGCAGCGCAGATTGCATCCGCTTTTCTTGTGTCGCCTTCGGCCATGGCGCAGCGGCTGGTGCGGGCGAAGACGAAGATCCGTGACGCGGGTATTCCGTTCAGTGTTCCGGGGCGAGAGGAGATGCCGGAGCGCCTGGAGGCAGTATTGGACGCCATCTATGCCGGATTCTCGGAGGGTTGGATGGACCCGATAGGAGCGGACCCATCGCGTCGAGAGCTGGCGCAAGAGGCGATGTTCTTAGGGCGGCTGATCACGGAGCTGTTGCCGGACGAGCCGGAGGCGTGGGGACTGCTGGCACTGATGTTGTATACAGAGGCGCGGAGAGCGGCACGTCGATCAGCAGAGGGTGAGTTCGTCCCCTTGAGCGAACAGGACACGACCCTGTGGGATGCAGGCCTGATCTGCGAGGCTGAGGCGGCGCTGCACAAGGCGGCCGTGGTGGGGCGATTGGGGCGCTACCAATTGGAAGCGGCTATTCAGTCGGCGCATGTGGAGCGGGCGCGAAGCGGCGCGGTTTCGTGGACGGCGGTAGTCAGCCTGTATGACGCTCTGGTGCAGCTGACGGGTTCTCCGGTGGCGTCGATCAACCGCGCGTTGGCCGTTGCGGAGATACAAGGGCCGGCAGCCGGACTGCGCGAATTGGCGGCCGTAGATGGCGATTCGAGAATTTTGGCGTACCAGCCATACTGGGCAGCGCGAGCGCATCTGCTGTCGCGCGTGGGAGAGATCGCCGAGGCGAAGCATGCCTTCGAGGTGGCGATGGGCATGGAACGGGATCCCGCGGTGCGAAGACACCTGGAGCGGCTTTGCGAGGAAGCGCAGCGGGCCGCGGTATGTGGCTCCGCCGACTGAGCTTCTATTTGGAATTGCAGACACTGCCGGTCGCGGGCTGGGCAGGCAATGCGCCATGCTCGATCGGCTGAGGCGCAAGAGCTTCCCACTCCTGTACGGCTAACGCAGCAAAGCGCGGCTGATTTCCTGAGGCCTGCAGGACGGCACGGAGGCAGGGTGTCGTGACGGGGTCGAATGCGACGGTTGCGAAGGAGTTCACTGCGGTGGAGTAGACACTGGGGTGGGGAACCGGGCTCCAGCGGTCATGATTCCAGTATTCGAGGTGCCAGGCGGCAGGCGGAGCAACGCCTTCATCCGCGCCGGCAGGATGGTCGGCCCAGAAGTTGATGCGTGCGCCGTTGAGCGTGACTGGGCGGGACCACTCGTACTGAATCCACTGGCCGGAGGGATTGTGCGGGGTCCAGCTCGCCCACATGTCGGGTGGCAGGGGATTGGCGCGGACGATGCCGTCATTGAGCGCAGCGATCCAGTATTGGAGTGGCACGGGTTCATTGGAGGCGCTTGGTCGTGCGGCGCTGGCAATGTTGCGGGAGGGCGGCGTTGGCGGCTGCGGAGCGCGGGTGGGCTGCACCTTGCGAATCGCGGCGGGGGAGACGTTGTCATCCCACTCCATGGTGTCGATGGCCACGCTACGCCGGAAATGACCGCCGCCTTTGGCACCCGCTGTGTGATACACCAGATACCATTTGCCTTTGAACTCAATGGCGCCTGGGTGTGAGGTGGTCGAGGAGACGGGGGCGAGGATGACGCCGCGATACGTCCATGGCCCAAAGGGGGCGGGCGCAGTTCCGTATGCGATGCAGGCGTGATAGACCGCGGGCGTGCAAGGAGAGTCCGGGCCCGCTTGATTGTCCGCGTAGATCATGTAGTAAGTGTTTTTGCGCTTGAAGAACCAGGGTGCCTCGAAGAAGCCGGTCAGGGTGGTAACTGCAGTCTCTTTGCTCTTGGGCGTGATCATGTCCTTGTCCAGCTCCATGCCACGCAACTGACCGAAGGTGCCCCAGTAGATGTAGACCCGGCCATCGTCGTCCACATAGGGTGTGGGGTCGATGTTCTGGATGCGGTTGGGCTCGGGCGTGGATTGGGAGATGATGGGACCGCTTGGATGAGCATCCTTCCACGGCCCCAGCGGGGTGTCAGAGACAGCGACGCCGATGGCGAAGGGATCTTCATTCTTACTGTTGGCTTCTTGTACCGGCGCATACAGGTAGAAGCGGTGATCGAGCCCCTGGATGATTTGGCCGGCGTAGGCGTGGCCCGGTACAGCCCAGGCGAAGACAGCTTCGGGACGGAGGATGCCGGGATAGTGCACCCAGCGATGGGAGGCGACGTCGTTGGTGGCGAAAATCTGCCACTCATTCATGACGAAATCATTCACGTCGACTGGAGCCTCATCGCGTCCCGCCAGAATGTAGAGCGTGTCGCCGGCCATGACAGGTGCGGGATCCGCGGAGTAGTAAGAGCCGTCGGAGAGGATGGGGTTTCCCTGGCTCTCGATCACGCGATGCGGTTGCGCTGCGCTGAGTGAGGGGGCCGACGCAAGCATGCAGACGAGAAGACGGCGAGCAAAGGAAC
>CBJOJD010000316.1:0-6865 GCA_966443485.1 uncultured bacterium
ACGGCGATGCTTGACTCGGTGCCGATGGTGGCCATCACCGGGCAGGTCTCCAGCAAGGTGCTGGGCACAGATGCGTTTCAAGAGGTCGACATCACGGGCGTGACGCTGCCCGTGACCAAACACAACTTCCTGGTGAGCCGTCCCGAGGATCTGGCTCCGGCGCTGCGTCAGGCATTTCAGATCGCGCGCTCCGGTCGCCCCGGGCCGGTCCTTGTCGACATCACCAAGGACGCGCAGCAGGCGACCGCGCTGTTTGACTTCGAAGCGGCCAAGCCTGCTCCCTATCGTCCGCATCCCATGTTGCACGTGGAAGAGCCCGGCTTAGCGCAGGCGGCCGAACTGATTCGCTCCGCCAAGCGGCCGGTGATTCTCGCCGGACAAGGCGTGGTGCAGTCAGGCGCAATGGAGCAGATTCGCACACTGGCCGAACGCGCGCAGATCCCCGTGGCGCTTACGCTGTTGGGACTGGGCAGCTTCCCTGCCTCGCATCCGCTTAACCTGGGGATGATGGGCATGCACGGAGAGGCGTGGGTCAATCACGCCATTCAAGAGGCCGACCTGCTCATCGCCTGCGGTATGCGCTTCGACGATCGCGTGATCGGCACTCCGAGCACCTATGCGGTGAATGCCAAGAAGATTCACATCGAGGTTGATCCCGCCGAGATCAACAAGAACATCAAGGTTGATGTAGCGCTGGTGGGTGATCTGGCTGAGGTACTCGAGCATCTGCTGCCCCGCATTCCCGGGCGCGACGGCTCGGCGTGGCTCAAGAAGATTGATGAGACCAAGGGCGCGGTGGCGGTTCGCGACATCAAGAACCTGCCCGATTCAGGCCACCTGTATGCAGCCCACGTGATGCACGATCTGTGGCGCATTACCGGCGGAAATGCCATCGTGGTGACCGACGTGGGTCAGCATCAGATGTGGGAGGCGCAGTACTTCCATCATGAGCACCCCCGTTCGCTGATCACCTCCGGCGGACTGGGTACGATGGGATTCGCTCTGCCCGCGGCCATCGGCGCCAAGGTTGCCTGTCCTGACAAGGAAGTGTGGGTGGTGGCGGGCGATGGCGGCTTCCAGATGACCTCACCCGAGCTGGCCACGATTGTTCAAGAGAATCTGAAGATTAACATCGCCATCATCAACAACGGCTACCTGGGAATGGTGCGCCAGTGGCAGGAGTTCTTCTATGAGCGCAACTATCAGTCCACGCCGCTGGTAAGCCCCAACTTCGTGAAGCTGGCCGATGCGCATGGCATTGCGGGGCGCGCGGTGCGCACTCGCGCGGAATTGGCCGAAGCGGTGGAGCAAGCGCGTTCGCACAGCGGAGCGTTTCTGCTCGACTTCCAGGTGGAGAAGGAAGATTCGGTGTACCCGATGATTCCTGCGGGAAGCGCGCTGCACGAGATGATTCGCCGGCCGGGGAAAAATCCGCTGGTCGAGAGTTCCGACGATCTGTAAGACAGCTTCCAGCTGCCAGCCACTAGCTCCTGGGCCTTTCTCTACGGCGTGTTCATGATCAGCGCTTTAGTGAAGGTCTGCTCCGAGCAAGGTTGAGCTGGCAGCGAGAGGCTAGAAGCTAGAGGCTGACTTTCATGCTGCACACATTCGTTGCATACGTAGAAGATAAGCCGGGCGTTTTGACCCGCGTGGCTTCGCTGTTTCGGCGTCTGAACCTGAACATCATCTCGCTGACGGTGGGGCGCAGCGAGCGTCCCACGATCTCGCGCCTGACACTGGTTTGCGAGGCCTCGGCGGAAGCCGGACATCGCATTCGAGCCAGCATGTTCAAGCTGGAGAACGTGCTGGATGTGGATGACATCGCCGGAGCTCCCGCGGTAACCCGCGAGCTTGCGCTCATCAAGGTGGCGGCGACAAAGCATACACGTTCCGCCATCTTCGAGCTGGTGGAGGTCTTCCGCGCGCGCATCGTCGATTTGACCGCCGAGTCACTGATGATCGAGATGACGGGCGTTGAGAGCAAAATCGAAGGACTCATCCAGGTATTGAACGAAGGCGATAACCAGATCCTGGAGATCTGCCGCAGCGGCAAGATGACCATGCGCCGCGGGCACCACACCAGCCGCGTGCTGCGCGCTCTGGGGGCAGGCGAAACGGAACCGGAAACTCCGGCCGCCGTCTACGAAGCAGAGGAAGGCGCGGCAGTCGAACCGGAGTAGCTAGGAAAAAACCAAAAGCCTGAGATGCGGGTCCTTCGACTTTCGTCCGCGCTGCGGACTCCGCTCAGGATGACAGATCAGTAAACAGGGGGCGGCCGAGGCATTTATGCTGGAGTGTTGGCCCTTGCAGAGCAAGTATTCCTGGTGAAGGGCACAGCACCTGCCCCACCCCATCTCATTCCCGTACGCAAAGGAAATTGGAAACAGAATGGCGAAGACTTACTACGATCACGATGCAGACCTGACCCTTATTCAGGCCAAGAAGGTTGCCATCATCGGCTACGGCTCGCAGGGGCATGCACATGCTCTCAACCTGAAGGACTCCGGCGTCCAGGTGAAGGTGGGCCTGGCGGCGGGCTCCAAGTCGATCGGCAAGGCGCAGAAGGCCGGCCTGGAAGTGGGCACCGTGCCCGAGGTAACCGCATGGGCCGACGTGGTTATGGTGCTGGTCCCGGATCAGACCGCGGCCAAGCTCTACAACGACGAGATTGCCCCGAATCTGGCCGCCGGCAAGCTGCTGCTCTTCGCGCACGGATTCAACATCCACTTCAAGACCATCACTCCCGCGGCAGGCATTGACGTGGGCATGGCGGCTCCCAAAGCTCCCGGCCACCGCGTACGCGAAGTCTTCACCGAAGGCGGCGGCGTACCCGGCCTGATCGCCATTCACCAGGATGCGACGGGCACGGCGCACGCGCTGACGCTCAGCTACTTGAAGGGCATCGGATGCACCCGTGCAGGCGTGCTCGAGACCACGTTCAAGGAAGAGACCGAGACCGATTTGTTCGGCGAGCAGGCGGTATTGTGCGGCGGCGTGAGCGCGCTGATCAAGGCCGGCTACGAGACGCTGGTCGAGGCTGGCTATCAGCCCGAGAGCGCCTACTTCGAAGTGCTGCACGAGCTCAAGCTGATCGTGGACCTGATCTATCGCGGCGGCCTGGCCTATATGCGCTACTCCATCTCCGATACCGCGGAGTGGGGCGATTACGTGAGCGGCCCGCGCGTGATCAACGACTCCAGCAAGCAAGCCATGCGCGACATCCTCAAGGACATCCAGGACGGAACCTTTGCCAAGCGCTTCCTGGCCGACCAGAACTCCGGCCGCAAGGAGTTCCTGGCCTTCCGCGAGGCCGAAGCCAAGCATCCCATCGAGATCGTCGGCAAGAAGCTCCGCGCTTCCATGCCTTTCCTCGATCCGGTCACCGTCGAAGAGGTTTCCAAGACACGGTAAGCCCTCGAGCGGCTAGTCGGCTCGAAAGGCCTGCACGTCAGCAGGGTCTTCACTTAAGTGGAGGCCCTGTCTTTTTTTGTTCGCAAGATAAAGAAAACACATCACCGCAGCGGCTTCGGGCTGCTTGGTTTACCTTTCGGTCTAGTGGCGGGTTGACTTTCTCGCATTCAATCCTGCAATCTGCCACAACGCTGCAAGGCAAAGGTCGGGCCTGCGGCGAGTCCACACTTCGGAGAGCCTTCCACACATGAAAAGAACGCTCCTTCCCCTTCTTGTGTGCGCAACGAGCATCGCGTTCGCGCAATCAACCAACTCGGCTCGCTCTGTTGAATCCACCAGCCCCAGCCCGGATACCATGCCGGTGCAGAACCTCAATATCAGCAACGAACCGCCTATGTTGGGAATTCATTGGGCCAAAGGCTTTGAACCCAACGCCCGCGCTGCGCAGGCCGCCAAAGCAGCCAAGCCCACGCGCACGCCCAACATGACCTACCACGGCGGCAAGATCATGCCCACCGCCATCACCCAGGCCATCTTCTGGGGCACCAGCTGGCCCTCTTACACCGGCGACAAGATCACCGGCATGGACCAGTGGTATGAGGGATTCAACAACTCCGACTACGCCAAGACCTCAGACGAGTACACCGGCACCAACGGCCAGGTAGGACCGACCACCTCGTATCTGGGCCACGTCATCGACGGATCAGCATCCACCACCGGCAGCAACACCTCCACGATCCTGGCCGAAGTCTGCAAAGAGATCACGCCGGACTCCAGCGGCAACGGCTACTACGCGGTCTACACCGACACGCCGCGCGGCAATGCCAACTACTGCGCCTGGCACAGCTACGGAAGCTGCAACGGCACCCCGGTGCAGTTTGCCTACTTCTTCAAGCTGGATGGCGATGCCGGCTGCGATCCGCAGGACACCTCGGGATTGCACTCCCAGGGTCTGGCGGCCATCGCCAACGTCAGCGGACACGAGTTGTCGGAAGCACGTACCGACCCCGCCAGCCCCGGTGCCTGGTATGACTCTTCGGGTGCGGAAAATGGCGACAAGTGCGCCTGGACCTTCGGAGCTCCGCTGGTGCCCTTCAGCAACGGCACGCAGTGGAAGATTCAGGGCGAGTGGTCCAACGCAGCATACACCGCAGGAACAGGCTATCCGAACAGCTCCGGCCAGAAGGGCTGCTTGTCGGGCTACTAAGTCTCACAAAACTCAAAACAAAGGCCGTCCGATTGGGCGGCCTTTGTGCATACGGCAACAATGAACCCGCAATATCGATTGCTCTCGGCGGTTAAGGCACCGGAAGCTGCAGACCAAATCTAGTGGCAAGCTGCCTGGAGCTACAACACTACTCAGCTATTTGTCGTCGCCCTTGGCGTCCGAGTCGATGCCAGAGCCCGGTGGCAGTACGCCGGAAGAGGGTTTGGCTGAACTGTGCGGATGCTGTGAGCGCAAGAACCCCAGCAGGTAATCACTTCGCGCCGGGTACTTCAACTTTGCCAAATCTTTCGGGAGCTTTCCAGGAGCAAGAAGTCTCCAAGCTTCGGCCGCTTGCACGGGATCATATCCTGCGTCCGCCATCAAGCCCAGCTCAACGCGACCTCGTTCATCCTCTTGTTTGCGAACCAGGGCGTGCTTAACGAGCAATCCGCCGGCGAGCGTCGCATCGTATGCAGCCGCACTTCCCGCCACGTATACGGCAGACTCCACCAGTCCAACGAAGGACAATTCACGAGCCAGAGTCTCCTTCTGGCGCTCCATTTCACCGGCAACTCCATCTGCCAGGAGCGCAGCCAGCTGGTCGTCGCTCTGCAAGCGCTGGATCGCTCTTAGTGGAATCAGTATCAATCCTTCGGAGCAAAAGATGTCGGTGCGCAGAATCGGTTCGTCCACCACATAGAAGCGGAAAGGAATTCTGGTGGGATCATCTTCAGAAAGATCACGCTGGTATTGTGGAACGACGCTCATTCCGATGCGACGAACACGTTCCTGCAGCTTGGAATCGTCCACTAAGGGATACCATCCGCACCAGCCTCCTATGTCTTCCTTCCGATACTTCCCTCGATCCGTATAGAAGCTGCCATCGTAGTCAATGAACGTCCCAGCTGGGATGCTCATGGCCTGAACCACGGAGTGGCTGGGTTTGCGTTTATGAAGGTTGAGCTTGGCAAAGCTGGCCTTGAAGGCGACTACCTCGCCCTGATCGTCTTCTTTGCCTTGGAACTGAAGCCAGGTGTTCGCTCCGACTTCTTGCAAGGAGGTAAGCCCACCAGCGAAATGAATATCGGTCTCGGAATTGACATGAACCGCGTATCCGTCGGCGCGAAAGACGGATTCAGCACCGGTCCGCAACACACGATCGATCACGCCACGGGCTAAGATCGACTTGCCCGCATCATCTCGAACTCTGACTTCTGAAGCGACGAGATCATGCGTCGCCCAGTCGGTCTTGCCAATGACCCTGACGTACATTCCCACAGCTATCTGGTGGGATATTTCGCCTGACTGCTTGGCCGAGGCGTTAAGGAGCAGGAAATCTGCCGCCATGGGAGCGACCACATGAACGTGCTTCACCACGAATGAATCGGGAGCTTGAACCGAAGTGACGTAGCCCTCAACAACAGAGATGTTTGGGTCTTCGGCATCTGCTGACGTCACGGCAGAAACAGCGGCCAACCCGATCAAGAACAGCGCAAAGACGCGAACCCCGCCAGCAATCCGGCACACGATAACACCTGCATTGGGAATTTTGCCAAGTATACCGTGGGCACCGATCTAGCGGATCCTAAGATTCGGAATCTCACCGGCTGGGTTCGCGCAGGACTGTCGCCTCCATCCTTTACGTATCCTTCTGATAACGGCGCGGGCAATTTCCGCCCATCTCTGTCCCCGCTATCTCCGATCCAGCCGGAAGGCCGCCGCCTGGAAATCGCCGCGGAAGCTGGAATCCATCTCCAGGCCGTGGCTCATCCACCACGCACCACTGGCTGTGGAGGGTGTATCCGCATTGGCTTTTCCCTCGATCGAGCTCAAAGCATACTGCGCGTTCGGATCAAGCCCCTGCAGCTTCAAAAGCGGGAAGCCGTGCCCCTCCTGCGTGGAGTGGATGAAGGCAAAGACCACCGACTGGCTCTTGTCGGCGTTCACCGTCTGGGTCGCCGAGAACTCGCTGCCCTCACGCGGAGAGATGAGACGGTACAGATCGCCCTGCACAATCGTCTTCTGCACCTCGTGATAAGAGGCGATCAACCGCTTCGTCAGGGCCGTCTCCTCGGGCGTCCACTTCGCGATATCGGCGCCAATGCCCAGCGAGCCTTGCATGGAACTGAGCATGCGGTAGGAGAGCGAGGTGGAGCGCTTATTAAGCCAGTGAGGCGTGTCCGTCACCCAGGCCATCATGATCTGCCCGGGGTAGGCATAGGAGAAGCCATCCTGAATGGTGAGCCG
>CBJOJD010000317.1:0-6778 GCA_966443485.1 uncultured bacterium
CCTGTCGTCGCGTGCGTCTCGGGTAACCTGACTGGATCAGTAAGTGGCTTCAAACGGATAGACTCATTTCCTCGTCCTGTTCTTCTGCATGGATGGCTTTGGATCCCTGCATTTCCATCAGGGCCATCAGGAATGAAAGCGTCGATTCTGCACCTTGATTCTCGTTGACGCGGTCGGGATGAAGTCCATCTTTGCATCCGCCTGTGATTGCGTCGTACAGCGGCACTCGCAAATCGTTCTTCCCCAGGAACCATCTGAAGACACGATCAGATTCCTCAAGCCAGCGCTTTTCCTGCGTCAGTCTAAAGGCCTCAATACAGGCGGAAACGGTTGCACAGGCTTCGACTGGCTGCTGATCGAAGCGAGCCTTCTCTGTGCCCTCGCTGAACCTTCCGCTAGAGCCAATGGGTACAAAGATCTCTCGGTCATCGCAGTGCTGAACAGCCACAAGCCATTCGAGGGACTCGATTCCCGCCGCCACCATTTTTTCATTGTTGCTACGCCAACCGGCCAGAAGAAGCGCCTGCGGCAGTCTTGCATTGGAATAGGAGAGGCTTTTCTCAAACCAATGCCAGGTCTCGGAGTGACAATGTTCGTAAATACTCAGCAGGCGATTGGCAAGGGTGTTGCGAAGGCCTTGCATGGCCCTGTCGCCCGGAAACCAGTCCAGGTAAGCCTGTACCCCGAGAATACTGAATGCCCAGGCTCGCGGACTTGTGAAACCCAGAACAGCGGGCACCGCAGCCTCGAAGAGTCTTCCTGCCGCGCCGCGCAGTCCTGCATTCTGCGAGTGGCCAAGCACGGTTCCCAGGCCCCAAAGCGCGCGGCCATGGCTGTCTTCCGAGCCTACGTCCTCCAACCATCTGCGGTCATAGCCGAGAAAATTCCGGAATCGCCCACTATCGGAATGAAATGCAAGCCAAAGAAATGCAAGGTATCGGTGAGAGAGATCGATGTGCTGCCCATGGCGATCGACTTCAAGCTTGTCTTCCAGACGAGTAGACACAATGAGCGCTCTTGCGTTGTCGTCGGTCGTGTAGCCCTCGCGCGTGTTGGGCACGGAGAAGATGGCGTGCTGCAAAATGCCGGTATCGTCGGTCATCGTCAACAAATGAGCGGCGTTTAGCCTGGGCAAACGATCCGTTGGGGTTGTTGGAAGCGCATTGTCCGCCAAAGTCGGTCTTGGCAGCAACGAGCGCTCAAAACGTGCTCGTTGAAAGCTCGCCATGTATGCTCGTGCTGTCTTCGGCCAGGTAGTTCCTCGGGAGTACAGATAAGCGCGCTTCCGCATGGCGTGGCGCTCCGCATCGTTTTCCAGAAGCTCCACAACAGCCTTCACAATCGCCTCGGGGCTCTCGAAAGGTACAATCACCCCCCTCTTCTCTGCGAGCAACTCCTTGGCGTGCCAGTAAGGCGTGGAGACAATTGCTTTGCCTGCCCCCAGGGCGATGGCCAGCGTACCGGAAACAATCTGGGCTTCCTGCCGATAGGGCGTGATGTAGATATCAGCAGCACCTACATGCTCCACAAGCTCTTCCGCACTCACGAATCGATTGTTCAGAATCACATGGCGCGCAACCCCAAGCTGTGCAGCCAGGGCCTGCAACTCTTCACGATAGCGTTCGCCTTCGCGCCGTCTGATATGCGGATGGGTTACACCGGAGACGATGTAGACCACATCCGGGTGTCTGGCGAGAATCCCTGGCAGTGCCCGTATAACATTCTCGATGCCCTTGTTTGGAGACAGTAGACCGAAAGTAAGCAGAACAGGTTTGCCTTCGGTGGCAAAACGGTCCTTGAAATAGTTGGGATCCATGAACGGAAGATCGGGTACGCCGTGGGGAATCACATCGATTTTTCCGCCCGGAACTGCATACACGTCGCGCAACAGTTGGGCTGCCAGTTCGCTCATCACCACCAGCCGGTCGGAGAGCTGTGTAATCTCTTCAAGTACCACTCGCTGATTGATGTCCGGTTCACGCAGGACCGTATGCAAGGTGGTTACCAGCGGCATCTTCAATTTACGCAACAGGGCCAAAATGTAGCGGCCCGCACTGCCGCCGAAGATGCCGTATTCATGCTGCAAACAGACCAAATCATTGCCGTTAAAATTCAGGAACTCCGCGGCCCGTTCGTAGGACCCAAGATCTTCCTGCGTAAGCTCAAGACGCACCCGTTCAGGGTAATCGTAGTTCGAGTCGGGATCATTGACTGGAATCGCAAATAGACGCCCTTCTCCGTATTCTGCGGAGAGCGCATTGCACAAATCGGTCGTGAACGTGGCAATGCCGCACTCACGTGGCAAATAATTGCCGATAAACGCGATCCGCGTAGGCAAAGGTGCAGTGCACGCTTTCAGCGGGATCGGCATTAAAGTCGATGGGGACAGTCCCTCAGTTGGCTTCAAAGAATCCGCTATTCCTGGGAAGGACATGTTTTCCTGCTTTCAATTGCAATTCGTACCGGGTGCAGAAGCACCGGGCTCTGCCAGCCTGGGCCGCACAGGAGATTCAATGAAATCCCGTTTCATATGTGCACCGCCGTGATTGCACTCCAACGGGAACTTGCCGAGGAAGCTTCAATAGTTGCTTTCCATCAAAGAGTGCTCCTGAATCTGGCGGCTTTGGACCGTCACAATCGAAATGAGAAAACCGAGCAGTTCGGTCACGTAAACGGAAGCAAATTCCGCGGCATTGCCACGCTTGGTGACCGCCCGGAGAGCGCGGGCGAGAGCTCGATCGATTGCGGCTTCCAGCGTGCGTGCGCAACCCATTCGGGACCATGAACCTCTCAGCCAGATGAAATGCCAGCCTGCATGGCGAATCATCGTGTCGAATCCGGAAGACGAGACACCTTCGACATGAGTCCAGTCTTTGCCGAAGGCCTCACGGAGAGGATCCAAGCAAGAGGGCAGGATGCAACCATTGCGCAGAAAGATGCAATGCAGCTTCACGGCCGTACGCTTTTAGATCCGGCAGGACTAGGAATGCGACTCGTGCTGGTCACCTGATCGGCCGGTGCCATGGATACTTCGGATGACGAATGCTCCGCAACGAAATTCTCCACAACGCTCGACGGATCTGCCGCAATTGCGCCCGGGGCATCGGCAGAGAAGCCGGTCGCATCAGGCTGGCTTGGTGAGGCGAGATGGATCCCCTTGTGGTGGCGCGGAGACAGGTGATTCTTGACATCGCTTTTCTTGACGAGACTCATAGCAACTCCAATTTGTCTGGTTGCGTACTTGAACGGCGCTCGTCTGGAGCGAAGCCAGGATTGCTGAAGGCGAGAAGGAGGAAACTCGTGCTACTTGAAGCATACGCCCGATCGACTCCGCGTGCTGCGCTCTGCGCGTTATGATGCAGACGAAAGATGTATACCTTGTGTAGCCGAAGGACCATCTGTGAGGTTCTTACCTCCATGCGATCGTCGTTCGCGCAGTGACTGGTGTCGCATCGCCACGGGAATGATCTTCACATCTCGCGCCAGACCAAGAAGCCGCAGAACGATGATTCCATACCAATTTGGATCGAACTCGTACCATGCCAGGCCGTGACGTGCTGACTGGGGATAGGCGTGGTGATTGTTGTGCCATCCCTCGCCAAAGGTGAGCAACGCCACCCACAGGCTGTTCCTTGAGTCATCCTGTGTGGCAAAGCGCTGGCGTCCCCACATGTGGGTGGCGGAATTGACGAGCCAAGTTGAATGGAGCCCAATGACCGTACGAAAGAAGATGCCCCACAGCAAATACCGCCATCCGCCAAGAGCGAAGATCACGATGCCTAGAATGGTGATCGGCACCCAATGCCAGCGGCTGATCCAGACATGAAATCTGTCCTTGCGAAGATCTGGAACGAATGCCAACAGTTCTTTCGCGTTGTCATGCCAGGTGTGGCCGGTCATGATCCAGCCCATATGCGCCCAAAAACTGCCGTCGCGTGGAGAATGCGGATCACCTTCCTTATCGGTGTTCTGGTGATGGAGACGGTGGGTTGCGACCCAGAAGATCGGCCCGCCCTCCAGCGCCAGGGTACCGCACAACGTCAAGAAGTACTCGATCCATTTTGGAGTCTTATATCCCCGGTGCGTGAGTAATCGATGGTACCCCATCCCAATTCCCAGGCTGCCGGCAACCCACCACAACAGCAGAGCGAGCAGGAAGGCCTTCCAGGTGAAAAAGAATATCGCCGCGATTGCGCCGAGGTGGAATGCCAGCATCCAAACTGTCGTTAACCACACGATCGGCTGGGTAAAGGTCCGGTCGCTCCTCACGCTGCTCGATAGCCGCATACTTCACTCCTCGAGAGGCGGCTGTGTTGAGGCAATGGCCCGCGGCCCAATCGCACCATAAGTGCGATGATCGGCGAGTTGCCCTTCACGGTTGCGGGCAGATGCCGTTCCCTAACACCGAGCCTCCTGGCCAGATGTATAAGCTATTGTCCCAACCGTCCGAGTCTTCAAACTGATCACAATTGATCACGCCTCCCTTTTTTCGCTCGACCGCGCCGAAGGCGCAGTTCGAAGGTACTGCAGACACCATGGCGTTATGGTCTGGAAGTGATCGTGCAGAATCAGTCGGATCCGAGGAAACTTGCAAGAGTGAACTCTTTTGTACAGTTTCCTCCGGATGGGCGGAAACAACATAGTTTGGGAACCGTGCGCGAGTTCGAGGCAGTCCCGACTATTGGAAGAGGACTGTGAACGCTCCTGCAAAATGAGTGCGAGCCATATCCGCGAGGCGAGCCTTTTCCCAAGAGACGAGCCATGAATGCCTTGTTGATCTACCCGGAATTTCCAGACACCTATTGGAGTTTCAAGCATGCGCTCAAGTTCCTGGGTAAGCGGGCGGCACAGCCTCCGCTGGGACTCATGACGGTCGCAGCGCTACTCCCTCGCGGCTGGAAGAAAAAGCTTGTGGACACCAACGTAGAGCGGCTCCGCGACCGCGATCTTGAGTGGGCCGACGTTGTGCTCGTGAGCGGGATGCACATCCAGCGTGAATCATTGATGGCGATCTTGGACCGGTGTCGCCATTACCGGCTAAGGACGATCGTCGGGGGGCCCATTGCCAGCAGTCTCTCTCCGGAAGAGCTTGGCGCTGACCATGTTGTAATCGGCGAAGCCGAGACGTTGATGGCGGACTTGGCGCGCGACCTCGAGCAGGGAATCGCTGCGCCTGTTTACCAGGCCGCGGAAAGGCCGTCGATGGAGATCAGCCCGCTTCCCGACTTCCAACTCATCAAAATGCATCGTTACTCCACCATGGCTGTGCAATACTCGCGTGGTTGTCCCTTTAACTGCGAGTTCTGCGACATCATCGAAATCTACGGACGGCGTCCACGCACTAAGGCCGTTTCCCAGGTCATCGCCGAACTCGATCAGTTGCGCGCCCTTGGCTGGCGCGAATCCGTATTCATCGTCGACGACAACTTCATCGGCAATAAGGCACACGCGAAAGCGCTTTGCGCAGCTCTCGCCGTGTGGCGTCGGCAATACAGGACCGCTTTCGATTTCACCACCGAAGCATCTCTCAATCTCGCCGACGATCCTGAGTTGATGCAATTGATGCAAGACGCTGGCTTCAAGTCGGTCTTTCTGGGCATTGAGACTCCCGACGAGTCAGGCCTCGTCGCCGCAAACAAACTGCAGAACACACGGCGGAGCCTGCTTGACAGCATTTCCACGATCCAGAGTTACGGTATCCAGGTGATGGGAGGATTCATCCTTGGCTTCGATACCGACCGCACTGACATCTTCGATCGCATGGTCGACTTCATCCAGAAGAGTGGCATCCCGGTCGCCATGGTGGGGCTGCTGCAGGCCATGCCCGGCACCCAGCTCTTCCGCCGTCTTCGCACCGAAGGGCGCATCATCGATGCTGCCCGCGGCGATAACACCGCGGACAAGCTGAATTTCCTGCCTCGCATGGATGCCGCCACGCTTTTGGAAGGATATCGCTCGGTGCTCAAGAGGATCTATTCCTACGATGCTTACTACGAACGCGTCAAACTTTACCTGAGCCGCGCCGGCCCTCGCCTTGGTGAACAACGGAACGGACAGCGATGGCTCACGCGCGGCAATGCGCGCGCGTTCGTCACCTCCATCTTCCGCCAGGGAGTGTTCGGCCGACAGCGCCGCAGCTATTGGAGTTTTCTACTCACAGTCTTAAGGCGTCATCGCCGTTGCATCGGCATGGCCATGACCTTGGCTGTGATGGGTTATCACTTCCAGGTCATGACAGGGAAGTTGACGACGCAGGAATCTTGCCAGGCAGGGGCGGCAGGGATTGAGCCGGAATCTGGCGCAGTTTAACCGGCGAATTGTGACATGGGATGCAAGCGCCCAATATCCCCGTTCGAACCATGTTGCCGAGTCCTGCGCCACAACGATGCTGCCATGGGCGAAGTCCTGAACCGCCGTGCGCACGCTAGAACTCAGGTTCTGATGATTCGTCTTTCCGCTGGGCGATTTCATCGTAGAGCTCCAGACCGTGTGGGACGGACTTGGACATGGAATCGTGGGCGAGTATATGGAGCGTCACGGTGGAGACAATGGCACTCAAGCCTACAATCGACGGTCGAAGGCCGGTTCTTGACCATGCAGTGGAACTAAAAACGAGAAGAGATGATCTTAATCGAAATGGCGCATTTGGCCATTGCCACCCAACTCCCGCCTTGAAGTAAGAACTGACCGGTTTCCGGCATTCGGGATAGATCGGGTTTAGTTGCGATCCAAGAATTCCACGCACGTAACGCCGTCCTGATCAGGAAGGAAGCGGTGA
>CBJOJD010000318.1:0-6761 GCA_966443485.1 uncultured bacterium
CGTCCCCCTGATGAATCAAGCTGCCGATCTCGCAACGATAACCCGCAGTCGCAAGCGACGACTTCACCGTGACCGGTAAGCCATGCAGAGGCCCGCCTGGTTCCTTCGCAACGTCCATCGCCCGCGCCTGCTTCCGCACCCGCTCCGGGTCGAAGTCCGCGAACGCGTTCAGCTTGGGATTGAGCCGCTCAATCTGCGCAATATGCGCGTCGGCCAGCTCTGTCACCGTGATCGCACCGCTACGCAGCAACTCCAGCTGCCGCACCGCGGGCGCCAGCACAACGTCCGACGTCCTGGTCATCTTTGCAGTGTCCCGGCGCCGATGATTCCATCCTGGCTCGGAGTCGCCGGCAGGTCGCGATAATCGAACCGGTACGACCGCACTGGCTCGCCCGAATCGAACCGGTCATTCCAATCCAGCTGATACTCGATCGCGCTTGCGTCCTCAGGAAACTTCTCTGCCGCTGGATACGGATACTTGCTCATGCCATGGAATGGCAGCTGCGCCACCGTGAACGGCGATGCGTCCCACCAGTCCATGTCCTTCACGAAGCCATTGGCGTAGAAGAAGTAATCGCGCTTCCAATGCGGCGGCAGCGCCGGCAGCTTTGCCGCATCGAACTCCGCCGCAATCTCCTCGCCGCTACCGAAGATTACGTAACGATCATCAATCCCCGTCAGCAGCGGCGTCACATTCCCCATGCGCGTGTAGTTGCCGCGTTGATGCTGGAACGGCCCCGTCAGGCTCACTCGGTCGTAGTCGTAATCGAGATCGCCCGGGCTGGCTCCCTCCACTTGCTTCGGATAGCCGCGGAAATGCAAGGTCGCTCCAGCCAGCGGTACTTCGCTGCTGCGCGCCTCCGCATTCGCACTTTGATCCACCAGCACCTGATCCCAGTAGATCTCCAGGTTGCTCATCAAGCGAATGCGGCGCACCCCCTGTGGCACCTTGCCGGTCAGATCCACGACGATCGTGCGCTCCAGCCCCGCCGGGAAGCCCGCCTCGCCCGTGATCTGCTTCCAACTTCCATCCGGCATCTGCGCCTCAACGTAGGGTGAAACCGGCTTTACCCCCGCCTGCCATGCTGCATACAGCGAGCTCGCGCTGAAGTAGTTCACATAGCCCGTCATCAACAAACGCAGTGGGGCCTTCGCATTCACCGCTCCCAGGTCCAGCGTCAACGCATGCAGATCGGCAAATCCGTCATACGGCGATGCCGCGAACCCGCTGGCAAAGCGATGATCGCGCGCGCTCAACACATCGAGCACATCTTTCCCCGCACCATCCCACGCGCCCTCCGGGAGTCTTGCTCCCTTCGAGGCCACCACTCGCCCTGTTGCGAACGGAGGATCGTCCAGGAACTTCTCATCGGGGTTCACTTCCACATCGTCAGGATGGTCCACCGCCACCAGCCTGAGCTGATCGATGTAGTTCACCTCTTCCATGGGCTCAATAAAGCGCAGACTCAACTTGCCATCCACGCCCGCCAGCTGCGCGCCATCCACCTTGATCCACTCGCCGGGATTCGGAATATTGCGCCTGGTCGGCGTAAACCAGTGCCCCACCACGCCTGCGCCGATCACATCCGTCACCAGCTTGTATTTGTGCCCATCCCACGCAAACAACACGGGACACGAGCTGCCACGGCGATCCGCTTCTTTCATCGCGATCACCTGGGTCTTGGGCAGGTCGATCTCGTCCTGTAACACGCCCGTGGGCCACAGGATGCGCAGCAGATCGATGCTCTTCGCCTCTCCCAGTCCCACCAGGATCTGCGGCGCCGACTGCGTCTGATACCCCGCCGCGCCCGCCAACTCCCACTTCTGCCAATGACCGCTGGTGAAGATCTCCACCTTGGCGCCCAGCGCCGTCTTGTTGTCCGCATAGCCGCTCAGATCGAGACGCACCGAGTGATTCTTGTTCCCACCTGCGTTGTGCAGCAGCATGGTTCCGGCATTCGCCTGCGTCACTAGCAGGTCTGCCGCCCCATCTCCGTCCACATCCGCGGCCATCAGCCCACGAGGAGCGCTGAGCTTTACAGCATCCAGCCCCAGTTCCTTACTGACGTCCTCGAACGTGCCGTCGCCACGATTGCGCAGCACGCGAATCTGTGGCCCGGCACTCGTCTCCACCACCGCGGCCAGGTCGATCCATCCGTCGTTGTCGATGTCGACCGGCGTAAGCCCCCACCCGCGCAAGGCTCCGGCTATCGGAAGCTCTACCCGCTCAAAGCGCCGTCCCACGCCATTCGGACCCTCGACGTTGCGCCACAGGGTCAGCCCGGGTGCGCCATCGTGCGTCACGGCAATGTCCATCCACCCGTCCTTGTTGAAGTCCAGCGCCGCGATGCCTTCGCTCGCCGGCAGCTTCGCATCCTCAAACAAGGGCTGCGTCGGATACTTCCCTTCGCGCGGATTCACATACAGCAATGGCGCGGCCGTCTTGCCCGTGACCGCAATGTCCACCGCGCGGTCATTGTTGAAGTCGGTGAGAATGGCCGCATTGCTCGCCTCGGTTCCCCCCAGACCAGTGGGCTCGGTCCATTCCGTGAACGTTTTGTTCCCGTTATTGCGCCACAGCACATTCGCCGCATCGCCGCTCTTCAACGGCGCGCCCGTAAGGAACAGGTCAAGATCGCCATCGTGATCGAAATCGACAAACGTGATGCCCGATGGCCGATTGCGCGATGCCAACCCGGCCGCCGCCGTCACATCCTCAAACTTCCCCTTGCCCAGATTCCGGAACAGCAGCACCGCATCGTCGGTGGCCACTGCCAGATCGTTCAGCCCATCGGCATCGAAGTCGCCTACGGCACAACCCACTGCATGACCGCTGGCCTTCAGGCCGGTCTCTTCCGCACTCACCTGCTCGAAGCTGCCGTCCGCCTTGCGATGCACAACTCCGATTGCCTGCGCACCGGACTGCATCAGCACCAGATCCATCTGCCCCGAACCCAAAACGTCCAGCATGCACGCCCCGCCGGTCGAGGCGGACGCTCCGCCTGCCTGCGCCTGTCCTTTGGCAGCCTGCAGTCCGATCTGCTCTGCAACCAGCTTCACCGGAATCATGCTTTTGTGCGCACTCTCCGGCTCCTCGATCGGCGTCACCGTCGAGTAGTGCCCCTGCTCTCCGTAGGCCAGCCCGATCGCCGCCGATACCTTGGTGCTGGTCAAGTGCTGAAAGCGTTTGAAATGAACCTTCGCCTCGTCCGTGTGCCCCGTCCGTTGCAGCGCTCTCGCCAACTGGAACTCTGAGGATGCATGCAGCGCATTCACGCTCAGCCCCTTCTGCAGAATGGCAATTGCATCGTCAAATTGCTTCAGCTCCGCATAGCACACGCCCTCAAAGTAGTACGAGTCCACATCCTGCGGATCGAGCTTCACCGCTTCCTTGAAACTCTTCAGAGCCGCCTCTACTTCGTTGTCCGCATGCTGTGCCAGGCCCAGGTTGTACCAGGCCTGTGGATTCTTCGCGTCCAGTTGAATAGCCTTCTGCAGCGCAGCCTTCGCTTCATCGAGCTTCTGTAAGGTGAGCAGCGCAATCCCGTCATTGATGGCCGCCTGCGCCAGCTTGGGATCCGCCTTCATGGCCTCCGCAAAGCTGTCAGCGGCCTTCTCTGTAAACTGCTGTCCCATCTGCGCCACGCCGCGATTATTCAGCCGTACTGCCTCAGCCGCGTTCCCCGCTGCACCCGCAGTACCGCTCGCCATCGCGGCTACAAGCCCACACAGAACCAGCCCCGTCCAACGCCTTGAAACGATCCCCACAGACTCTCCCCAGCCAGACTCACTGCTCGCAGTGGCCGCACATAAACCCATCCAGTCTATTTGAGCATCACTGCGGCACGCAGCTACCCGGTCCTTGCGCCGCGTCAACAATCCGCCCCTCAATTTATACTTCACCTGTGATTCCGCCCCTGGGTACCCTTGATTGGCGTAGCTTCCTGGCCCGCCCTCGCCTCCCGTCCCCGGAGCTCTACGTCCTCGATGCGCTCTACCAGACGCCCATGCTGATCACGGGCGCCGGAGGCTCCATCGGATCGGCACTGGCGCAACGACTCTCAGCCCTGGGTCCCTCGTCGCTCATCCTTCTCGACTCCTCCGAGAGCCGCCTCTATAAGCTCCAGCAAGACTGGTTCGCGCAGGGCCTCTCCGGCCCAATCACCCCTGTTCTCGGCCACGTGCTCGACCGCACTCTGCTCGACGAGGTCTTCACGCAGCGCACTCCCCGGCTCATCTTCCACGCCGCTGCCTTTAAGCACGTACCCCTGCTCGAGGGCCAGCCCCTCGCCGCCATCGCCAACAACATCTTCGGCACGCTCACGTTGGCCCGCACCGCCGCTGAGCATAACGCGCGTGTGGTGCTGCTCTCCACCGACAAGGCCGTGGAACCGTCATCCATCATGGGTGCTACCAAGCGCGTGTCTGAGCTGATAGTGCTCGCCGCCGGCGGCATCGTGCTTCGCCTTGGCAACGTGCTCGCTACCCGCGACAGTGTCACTGAAACCTTTGCCCGGCAGATCGCCCAAGCGCACCCCCTCACCGTCACGCATCCTGCTGCCCGGCGCTACTTTCTCACGCTCGATGAGGCTGTCAACCTGCTGCTGATCGCGGCTGCTGAAACCGGATCGGGCCTGCTCGCACCTGAGCTGGCCGCACCTCACTTCATCACCGACCTGGCCCACTTCATGGCCACGTCACTTTGCCCGGATCGCGAAATCGAGATCGACTTCACCCATCCCCGCCCCGGCGACAAGGAAGCCGAGCAGCTCTGGTCCGCCCACGAGCTTCCTCGGCCAGCACGGGCTCAGGGCCTGCTTTCCATTCAGACCCCTGCACCCACTCCCGAGATCCTGGAAGCAGAACTCGCCGCCCTCCGCCTCGCCGCCGATGCTCGCGACCTCAACGCTGCCTTGGCCCATCTTCGCGCCCTCGTTCCCGACTACGCGGCCAGTTCAACCGTGTTGGCCCAAGCCAATCATCGAGTGAACTCATGAGCCTCCCTCAGCCCCGGCGCATCGGCGTCATTACCACCTCCCGCGCCGACTACAGCCACCTCTACTGGCCTCTACGCGAATTGGCCGCGCACCCCGATGTGGACCTCGGCGTCTTCGTCCTCGGGCCTCACCTCTCTCCGGCCTTCGGATCCACCGTCCGCGAAATCGAACGCGACGGCTTCCCCATCCGCGCGCGGATCGAGTGTCTGCTCAGCTCCGATACCGACGTGGGCATGGCCAAGACGATTGGGATCGCCATTCTTGGACTCTCCGACGCTCTCAACACCTGGCGGCCCGACATTCTGCTGCTCATCGCCGACCGCTATGAGATGCTGGCGCCCGCCTCGACCGCGCTTGCCCTGCGCATTCCTATCGCCCACATCGAGGGCGGCGAAGTCAGCCAGGGAGCCATCGACGATGCCGTTCGCAACGCTCTCACCAAGCTGGCGCACGTTCACTTCACCTCCACCGAAACCGCGCGCCGCCGCGTCATCGCCATGGGCGAGGAACCCTGGCGCGTCCACCACGCCGGCGCTCCCTCCCTCGATCACCTGCGCCGCTCGCCCCTCCTCGACCGGCAAGCCCTCGAGAACCGCCTGGGCATCCAGCTCCTTGCACCTTCGCTGCTGGCCGCCTGGCACCCCGTCACGATCCTGAATGACACCAACGCCGAAGCCGACGCCTTCTTGGCGGCTCTGGCGCAGCACCGGGGCCAGCTTCTCTTCGTGTATCCCAACTCTGACGCCGGCAGTCATGCCCTCATCGAGCGGACCCACGCTCTGGCCGCCAGCCGGCGCGAGACACACATCTTCGTCAATCTCGACGCCGTCACCTACTGGAGCCTCCTCGGCCAGGTCGATGCCATGATCGGCAACTCCTCCAGCGGCATCATGGAAGCTGCCTCCTTCGCCCTGCCCGTGGTCAACGTCGGCATGCGCCAACAGGGCCGGGAACGCGCCCGCAACACCCTCGATGTCCCTTCCGAAGGCGGTGCCATCCGCACCGCCCTGCAGCGTGCCCTCGATCCCAGCTTCCGCCTTTCCCTCAAGGACATGCCGAACCCCTACGGAGACGGAACAGCCGCCCAAACCATCGCCCGTGTCCTGGCGGAGGTTCCTCTGGAACAGTTGCTCGTCAAAGCGCCCGTCCCGATTCCCGCTTCGCCGGCCGCTTCTCCTCTGGACCAGCCATGAACCAAGCCATTCCGCTCTCCTCGCCGGACATCACCGAGGCCGAAATCGCCGCCGTAACTGCGGTCCTGCGCACCCCTCACCTGAGCCTGGGCCCGCAGCTCCCTGCCTTCGAAGCCGAGTTCGCCCAGTACCACGGGATGCCCCATGCCGTGGCGGTCAGCTCCGGAACAGCCGGCCTGCACCTCGCCTTGCTCACCTTGAATATCGGGCCGGGCGACGAAGTCATCCTCCCCTCCTTCACCTTCATCGCGGTGGCCAATGCAGTGCTTCAGGTGGGCGCCACCCCCGTCTTGGTCGATATCGATCCACTCACCCTGAATCTCGACCCCGCGCAGGTGGAAAACGCGATCGGCCCTCGTACCCGCGCCATCATCGCCGTCCACACCTTCGGCGTGCCGGCGGCCATCGACGCCCTCTGCGCCATCGCCCAACGCCACCGCCTGGCGCTGATCGAGGATGCCTGTGAAGCCATCGGCGCCACGTTCAACGGCCGCAAGGTGGGCACCTTCGGTGATCTCGCCGTCTTCGCTTTTTATCCCAACAAGCAGATCACCACCGGGGAAGGTGGCAT
>CBJOJD010000319.1:0-6638 GCA_966443485.1 uncultured bacterium
AGTGGTCATTGAACGCGAAGAGCCGGAAGGCGGCTATCTCGTCAGCTACGAGAAGGCCCAGCGCCTGCGCGTGTGGGACGTCATCGAGAAGGCTGCCAACGAGAAGACGCCGGTTATCGGCACCGTGGTCAGCCGCGTCAAGGGCGGCCTCACCGTCGACATCGGCATGAAGGCCTTCCTGCCCGGTTCGCAGCTGGAGATCCGTCCGGTGCGCAACCTGGACGGCTACCTCGGCCAGCAGATCGAAGTCCGCGTCATCAAGCTCAACAAGAAGCGCGGCAACGTCGTGGTCTCCCGCAAGGAGATTCTCGAGGAAGAGCAGAACGCCAAGCGTTCCACCACTCTCGAGCAGCTGGGTGAAGGCGCAGTCCTCACCGGCACGGTGAAGAACCTGACCGACTACGGCGCGTTCGTCGACCTGGGCGGCATCGACGGTCTCCTCCATATCACTGATATGAGCTGGGGCCGCCTGACCCACCCCCGCGATCTGGTCAACGTCGGCGACGAGATCCAGGTCAAGGTCCTCAAATTCGACAAAGATAAGCAGCGCGTCTCCCTGGGCTTCAAGCAGCTCACCCCTGACCCGTGGCTCGACGCCGCGGAGCGCTACCCGGTGGGTGCGCACGTCAAGGGCCGCGTCCTGTCGGTGACCGACTACGGCGCGTTCGTGGAGCTGGAGCAGGGCATCGAAGGCCTGGTTCACCTCTCCGAGATGACCTGGTCCAAGCGCCTCAAGCACCCCTCCAAGCTGGTCAAGCCCGGTGACGAGGTCGAGACGGTTGTCCTCAGCGTCAACCCTGCCGATCGCCGCATCTCCCTGGGCATGAAGCAGCTCCTCGAGAATCCCTGGGAGCACCTCACCGAGCGCTACCCGGCCGGCACCGTGGTCGAAGGCCGCGTGCGCAACCTGACCGACTTCGGCGCCTTCATCGAGATCGAAGACGGCATCGACGGCCTGGTACACGTCTCCAACCTGAGCTGGACCAAGCGCGTCAAGCATCCTTCTGAAGTCGTGAAGAAGGGCGAGAAGGTCAAGGCTGTTGTTCTCGGCGTCGAGCCGCAGAACCGCCGCCTCAGCCTGGGCATCAAGCAGCTCCAGCCCGACGTTTGGGAGAGCTTCTTCGCTACCCATCGCGTGGGCGACGTGGTGCACGGCAAGGTCCTGCGCACCGCGCAGTTCGGTGCCTTCGTTGAGATCGCCGAAGGTGTGGAAGGTCTCTGCCACATCTCCGAGGCGGTGAGCGACGACGGCGTCCCCGCCAAGATGGATCAGGGCGAGGAGCACGACTTCAAGATCATCAAGATCAACGTGGAAGAGAAGAAGGTAGGTCTCAGCCTGCGCTCGACGGCTCACGAAGCCAGCCGGCAGATGGTGGAGCACTACAAGGAGAGCAGCCACAAGGCTCCCGTCTCCAGCTCGACCACGACTCTGGGCGATCTCATCAACTGGCGCAAGAACGAGCGCTAAGTTCGCTTCGGCGAATCCGCTCGTCCTTGACGGACACGGCACAACGGCCAACCTTCGGGGTGGCCGTCGTGTTTGCAGCCCAACCTACTCGTGAGTGTGTGAAAACGCGCGCCTCTACAACCTCTTCAGCTTCTCTTCGAGCTCCGGCAACACTGCGGCCTGATCTTCGCTGCCGAGCTGGTGGGCTAACGTCACTGCCGTGCTCCAGGCATTGCGCGCTTCATCCTTCCTGCCCAGTGCGGCAGCCACATCGCCCAGCGCGGTCTGGCTGCGGAGGTCCTGGGGATCGATTGCCACTGCCTCGTGCACCATGGCCAAGGCTTGTTCGCCCTTCTGCTCTTTCAGCAGATCGTAGGCGTGCTGCACCCGGCTGGTGGTGGCGGCATCCTTGGTATCCAACGCGCCGCGATAGATAAAGACGCTGTAGTCGATGACCTCGGCCGGCTTCAGCTTCTTGAAGGCGCGCATGGGGTTCTCGCGGTCGGAGGACCACTCGCCGCCGCTCAGGTCCCCGGCACTGATCAGCACCGTCCCGCGCACCACCGGCGGAACAATGTCGCTGCCACCCAGCCACATGGTGTCTGCCGTCGGCAGATGATGGCAGGGAATTCCGTACACTCCAGGATCGATCTCCGGATAGGCGAAGTACGAAAACCAGCAATCCTCGCCCGGATGGTGATCTACCCAATCCTTCACTTGGTAGAGCTGCTGGGCCCAGTCCACGTTCGCATCGGTCAACAAATTGTGCACGTTCTTGGGTCCGCCCCAGGCCTCGTTGGCGTACGCCATCTCGTTGGGATAGACGACCACCGACGATACGATATGCGCGGCCAGCAAGGCGATCCCCAGCCCAGTCCAGCCGAAGCTGGTTCGGCCCACTGCGGCCACGCCGGCCCCCGCAAAGATAAACAGGAAGGTATACACCGGCAGGATGTGGCGGGCCCCAATGTTCATGCCCGCCAGGATAGCCACCAGAAGATAGAAGCTAGCGGGAACCAGCACATAAGTCAGCTCCCGCGTTTTGCGCAGCTTGCCCGCAATTACAGCCGCAATCGATAGCACCACCAGACCGAGTAGCCCCAATGTCGTCTTGATGGTCAGCACCACCGGGAAGTACCACCACACCGCGTGCGCATGCACCTTGTCGAAGATGAAGGTGGAGTAGAACTCCGCCATTCGCTTCACATCCGTCAAGCCGATCAGGTAGGACTCGGGCAAGAGGTGATATCTCGCGAAGAACAAAACCGGCCCGGCACTCAAGGGACCAAGGGGCTGAACGTACTCCGCGATCGTGGAATGCGGCAGACTTCCTGGCCGCATGGCATAGCGGAACCCGTAGAACGCCCAAAGCACTGCCACCGCAATCACCACCATGGCAGCCAGGCCACCGGCCAGCAGGGCAGTCATGCGTCCGCGCTCTCCCTTGGGAGCCAGCGCGATCTCGTAAGCGCTGAGCAGGATCAGCATCGGGGCCAGCAGAATCCCGGAGTGTTTCGTCGCCAGTAGCAATCCCGCCAGTAGCCCCGCGATTACCAAGCGCAGCAGCGTGGGCTTCGTTACATATCGATAGAACCCATACACCCCCGCAAGAAAGAAGAGGGACACGCCAATGTCCGTGGTCACCAGCGCCGAGTGCGCCAGTACATTAGGGTCAAAGACCAGCAGGGTCAGAGCGATCAGCCCTGCCGCCGTGCCGAACCACTCGCGCGCAGCCAGATAGACGGTCAGTGCCAACCCCGAAGCGAGGAGCCCCGCCATGAGGCGCATGCGAAAGACGAGTTTTTGCCCTCCACCATCATTTCGGGCCAGCCAATCCCGGCCATCCAGGTAGGACTCGACCTTGAAGTACCGGTTCTGCAGGGGAGGAATCCACATCGGCCGTTGCAGGGCAGGCAAGGTAGCCAACAGCTTCACCAGCGGAGGGTGCTCCGGGTTCAACCCGTAGTCCGCTGTCTTCCACATCATGTAGCCGGCAAACATGTGATTGCCTTCGTCGAAGGTCAGGGACTCGCGGTGCACGATGTGGATCACCTGTCCTGCTTGTAACGCCAGCAAAACCACCACCACCAGCCATGCCCATCGCCTTTTGTTCGCCACGTTCCCGTTTGCTCCGTCAAAAATTGGAAGATTCTGAGTTGCTGGGATTGTACATGGCCCAACGTTTGCTGCTCCGTAATCGTCTAATTATCAGACTCATCCGTATCCGGAGTGCCACTCGGCAAGCCGGACGCAAAAGGTCTACACTGGAGTTGCTCTGGTTTCCTCGCAGGTCTCATCTATGTTGCGGAATGTTTTTCTCTTCCTGGTGCTGACGGCACTAGCCGCGACCTCCGTCCTTGCCTCCCCGACACGTTCGGCAAGGGCGCATGCGCGTACCCCGAAAGCTTCGCTGCATCGCGGCGCCGTTCGAGCCAAAACTGCTCACGCGGTGTTGCGTACCCGGCAAGTGCATGGGCGTCACTCGCGGTCAATGGTCGAACGGGCTTCACTGCGTCGTCGTCGCCCCATCTTCTTCGCTTCGCCCCTGAAGGGCTCTCTCGAATCGCTCACCCGGCAGAACACCATGGCCGAGGCCGAGGGTCTCGAAAGAATCCTGGATGAAGGTGACCTGAGCGATCGTATCAACCAAGGACTGCTGGTGCGGGTGCCCTCGTCGTCTGGCATTGAGGTCAGCGACGCGCTCCCTGAAACACATCGCTATTGCCGCCCCTGGACAGCCGATTTCCTCACCGACCTGGGCGAGGCTCACGGAAAAGAGTTCCACCACGCGCTGTTCGTCAGCTCCGCGGTGCGCACGGTCGAGTATCAAAAGCGCCTGATGCGCCGCAACGGCAACGCTGCCGCTGCGGAGGGCGACATTGTGAGCCCACACCTGACCGGCGCCACCATCGACATTGCCAAAAAGGGTATGAGCCGCCAGGAGCTCAAGTGGATGCGTGACTGGCTGCTGCCTCTGCAGACTGCCGGCAAGATCGACGTCGAAGAGGAGTTCCGCCAATCCTGCTTCCACATCACGGTCTACAAGTCCTACGTGGAGACCGCTCCGGAAGCCCCCAACAGCCAGGCCGACGAAAGCCCCGTGCCCGCAGCTCACGGCGCCTGAAGCTACTTACCAGGGCAGGATCTCCCGATCCTGCCTTGCACCTCTCCTGAACGCTCCTTCTCGATCCAGACACTCAGTTCCGATTTCCCGCCAGCTCTCGAAGTGTCTCGTCACAAGTCGATGGCGACCCCGGTTCATTTCTCTCGAAAATCATCTCCCTCCTGAGCGCAATGGAGGTACAATCGCGGGCAACCGTAAGTTCAACCGTGCAACCCCCTCTGTTTGTCTGCGATCCGAACCTTCGCGACAGGAAACGGCTTGCGCAATTGCTAGCAGCAGTACCCAAAAGGTGATCTATGAGCGATCTGGATGTTCAACCGGTAGCTGAGTCGTCAGCCGGCCTCTCGCAATGGCAGCGCGTCAGCAACGCCTTCACTGCTCCCTCCAAGACCTTCGACGACATCCAGCGAGGTCACCGCAGCTGGTGGCTGCCCTTTCTGCTGTTTGTGGTTGTAGGCACTGGACTGTGGTTCACCGTGACAACCAAGGTGACCTGGCCCACGGTTGTGGATAATGGGCTGCGCATGAGCCCCAAGCAGGCGGATCGCCTAGAGCAGCTGCCTCCCGACCAGCGCGAGACCCAGAAGAAGTACTCCGCCGTGGGACAGAAGTACTTCTGGCTGCTCGCCCCGGTCTTCATTCTGATCATGAATCTGATCGCCTCCGGGGTTCTGCTGGGGACCATCAACTTCGGCTTCGGAGGCAAAGCGAGCTTCGGCCAGGTGCTGGCGGTGAGCTGGTATGCGGGCCTGCCTGGGCTTCTGAAGTTGCTACTGGGAATTGTGGCGCTCTTTGCCGGGGTGGCGCCGGAGTCATTCCTGCCGGGCAATCCCGCGGGAACGAATATCGGCTACTACATGCCCGCTCCGCCCGAGACCAACATCGCCGTCTGGACCATCCTGGTGGCGCTGGATATCACCGCCATCTGGTCGATGGTCCTATTCGGCAAGGGACTGGCAAAGGTAGCCGGTACCAAGCCCTCCGCTGGCTATACCGCAGTCTTCGGTTGGTGGGTGCTTGCCTTGCTGCTGCAGGTGGGCGCCAGCGTAGCGTTCTCTTGAGCCTGATGGCTTTTTCTTGAACTTAATGTTTGTCCCAGCCTCTGTCGAAGTCTGGGGAAACCGTATCGTTGCTGCCGATTGCCTGCGGAGGAGGCCTTCCACCTTTCCGCAGGCAGTCGCCCTACATCCGGGTCACCACGCTGGATCTCGAAATCAGCATCGGCCGCGCGATATAGAAGCCCTGGAACAGATCGAAGCCGAGATCGAGGGCCTCTTCGTATTCGTCGCGAGTTTCTACTTTTTCCGCGATGAGTCTCGCCTCGTTGCAGCGAAGCCGCTGCACCAGTTGCTTTCTCTCTGCGTGATGCGATCTTCTGAAATCGATTTTGACGTAGTCCGCGATTCTCGCCAGGTCATCCATCTCCGGGGAATACTCAAAATCATCGAGAGAGATCTGGAAGCCTGAGGATTGCAGATTCACACAGATATGCAGCAGCTCGTCGGTGACGACAACGTCCTCCAGCAGCTCCAGAACGATCGTGGACGGCAGTACGCTCGCGATTCCTTCCTCCAGAGACTGCTGCGTGCAATTGAAGAAGACCCGCGCGTCCCCGGCGATGGATTGCAGGGCATAATCTGCCCAGTTCATTGCCATGGTGCGAGTGGCGATATGCGGATCGCCGGTAAAGCTGTCTTGAAATCCGGAGCGATACAGGGCCTCAAAGGCAAACAGCTCCTTGCTGCGGTCGATAATGGGCTGCATCGCGAAGGTTCGGGTGTAGCCGGCCTGGGGAGAGCTGCACATACTCTTCTGAATCGCACGCCCCGTATCGAAGATCTGTTCCTGGACTCTCTTGGAATGCATGGAAATCCTTTCCCGCGGTCCCCTCTTGCACTAGAACCCATCTCCAAGATGCGCGATGATTGACGATCTGAGAATGTTCCATACTGTTTCCTACTCGCGTGGCGGCGGGACCAAGCATGTATTGGTGGGGTTTGTTGCCTGTTGCTCAAAAGGAAACAGAGCGTAACGGTGCCGAAACGTGCGCAGGCGCAGGGCGCGCGT
>CBJOJD010000320.1:0-6635 GCA_966443485.1 uncultured bacterium
GGGGAGGGGTGCGGATTGTTCGGTGTGGTCGATCCGTACACGGTGTTGCAGCCGGTGTGCGCCGCCATGGCCATCACGCTCATGCCGTTGGCCAGGCGGCCGTCGACGGGCTGCAGGTTCTTGTGGTTGAAGGCTTCCGTCAGCAGCACGGCGGCGAGGGCTTCGACGATCTGCGCGTCGCTGATGGGGCCGTGCTTGGCTTCGTAGGCGGCGATGCGAGCCTTGGTGTCCTTATCGTCTTCGCCGCCCAGGCCGAGGATGAGGTGCGCGGCAGCTTGGCGAAGCAGGTCATACTGCGCCATGTTGCCGGCCTTGAGCGCGGCCAGCTTGGAGATACCGGACTTTTCGAGATCGCCGGCCTTGGCCACGAAGCGGTCGGCCTTGGCGTGGAAGACGGGGCGCATGTAGGCCTCGGTGACGGCGGCGATGGAGCGCAGCACGCTCTTCTCGCCGCAGCCCGCGCAGGCGCCGTCGCCGGAGACCAGTGCGTCGTAGTTGGTGCGCACCATCAGCATGTTGCGCAGGGTGGCGGTCTTCGAGTCCGCAGGGTTGGCGGCATTGAAAAGTCCGAGGTACTTCTGCGAGGTGTCGGGCAGCAGGTTGAGGAAGGCGGTGCCGGTCTCGTGCTCGGCGTTGACCTCCTCGGTCTCCTGCACCATCTTGAGCGCCTGGTGATCGCCGCAAGCGGTGACGCAGGCAGCGCAGCCCTTGCAGAGATCGCTGACGAAGATGGAGAAGATGCCGCCGGAGCCGGGAGCCTTGCGCTCGGGCGAGGAGAAGATGGCGTTGACCTTCTGATAGGCCATCGGCACCTTCTCGATGATGTCGAAGAACTGCTTCTTGGACTGGGCGCTGAAGCCATCCACGTTGTCGGTGACTTCGCGGATGATGGTGGGCAGCGGCGTGCCTTGCTTGATCTCCGCCAGCATGCGGGCGCGGGTCTGCTTTTCGATCTCGGGCAGCGCGGCAATCATCTTGCGGCGGTCGCCTTCATCGGCCACGTAGCGGGCGATGGCGGTGGAGAGCAGAGTGCTGAGATCCTGCGAGGTGTTGGGCAGCGCGGTGTCGGGGCAGACCGAGATGCACTCCATGCACTGGGTGCAGTTCTCGGGGATGTAGAGCGGGGTCTCGCGGCGCGCCACGTACTTGCTGGCGGTATCGCCCGTAGCGGCGGCAATCACGCCCAGCGCCGAGAGCGGCGTGGCGGGCTGATCGTAGCCGAAGTTGGAGCGGAACTCCGCGTCGAAGGCCTCGATGGTCGCGACGGGCGGACGCGAAGCTTGTCCGGCAGGAGGCGGCGTGGTGCGGCAGCCGCTGGTAGTGCAGGAGGCGCCGGCACCGGCCTCAGCGAACGCGGGCACGGGCTCGAAGATGGGCAGCAGTGCAGCGCCGCGCAGCGAAGAGCGATCTTCCGCTTCGATGGCGCCAATGTTGATCTCCTTCACACGGTCCCAGCCCTGCAGCATGACTTCCATGTTGGACTGGACGACGGCGTCGCCTTGCTTGCCGAACTTCTTGACGTACTGGCGGTGCACAACCTCTTTGAACTGGTCCTTGGTGATACCGAACTCGTCGAGCAGGCCGGAGACGGCGAAGAAGGCGCCGAGGAAGGCGTTGCCCTGCATACGGAGTTGCAGGTCGGCGCGGTTGGTGGCCTTGCGGGCGATATCGAAGCCGGGCAGGGTGAAGACGCGAATCTTCTTATCGATGATCTGCCTGCGGGCCCAGATGGGCAGGTTCTCCCAGGCGCGCTCGCCGTCCACGTCACTCTCCCAAACCAGGGAGCCGCCTTGCTGGATGCCGTCCAGGGGGTTGGTGTGGGTGAAGGCCTGGGGATCGCAGCACAGAACGGTAGTTACGTTGCGCAGGTCGCAGTTGACGCGGATGCGCTCCGGCGCGGCGACCAGGAAGTAGCTAGTGGGTGCGCCTTTCTTCTCCGAGCCGTACTTGGGATTGGCGCTGACGTGGATGATCTCTTTGGGATTGCCATACTCGTCGACGACCTTGTCGCGGTCATAGAGCAGGTCGTTCAGATCGCCGATGATGGCGCCGAGGTTCTTGCCGGTGGTGATAGCGCCCCATCCGCCGATGGAGTGGAAGCGCACGGCAACCGCCTTGTCGGGCAGCAGCGAGGGCCTTTCTTCGGCCACCACGCTGTAGGGGTGATCGATGCCGAGGACGATGAAGTTGGCGCCGTCGGCCAGGGTCTTGCCGTCCTTGCGGGCGCGACCGGCGGCAGCGTATTCAAAGGCGCCGATGATGTGCTCGGGACGGAAGTCGCGGGAGCCCAGACCGTAGGTGCCGTTGATGAAGTGGGGCACGTCGTTCAGCGTGATCTCAGGCAGACCGGCGGTCTTCTGCACGGCCTTGGAGAAGGCGGTGCGGATGTCGCGGCCGAGGGGGTTGTCGCCGGAGAGAGCTTCGTCAGTACGCTCCAGGATGATGACGTTCTTAATGCCCTTGAGAGCTTCGACGATGGCGGCCTCGGGGAAGGGGCGAATCACGTTGACGTGCAGCGAGCCGACCTTGACGCCGCGGGTCTGGCGCAGGTAATCGACGGCGGCTTCGATGTTCTCCGCGGCAGAGCCGAGGGAGACGAAGACGGTGTCGGCGTCTTCGGTCTTGTACTTGGTGACCAGACCGTAGTAGCGGCCGGTGAGATCGCCGAAGTCTTTGTAGGCGGCCTCAAGGAACTCGAGGATGGGCTCGGCGAAGTTGTTGCGGCGCGCCACCACACCCTGCATGTAGTGCTCCTGGTTTTGCACCGGGCCGAGCAGGACGGGGTTCTTGAGGTCCATCATCTTGGGAACGCGACGGCGGGTGGGTCCGAAGAGGGTGCGCTGCGCCTCAGTGGGGCAGTCGATCACGTCATCGGGGGCACCCAGGTACTCGCGGATGAGCTCGCTCTCGTGTTTGTAGAAGGTGCGCTCCAGGTGCGAGGTAAGGAAGCCGTCCATGATGTTCATGCCCGGCGTGAGGGAGAGCTCGGTGACGCGGCGCAGGATGAGGGCCTGGTCGGCGGCCTGCTGGGCGTCTTTGCCGAAGACCATGATCCAGCCGGTATCGAGAGCGCCGTAGATGTCGTCGTGGCCGCAGTGCACGTTGAGGGCGTGCTTGGTGAGGGCGCGGGCGCCCACCTCCAGGACCATGGTGGAACCCTTGCCGGGAGCGTGGTAGTACTGCTCCACGCCGTAGACCACGCCTTGGCCGGAGGTGAAGTTCACCACGCGCTTGCCGCAGACGGAGTGGGCGATGGCGCCGCCCTGGGCCGCGTGCTCGCCTTCGGTCTCAATGGCTAAGGTGTTGCCGCCAAAGACGTTGAGATGTCCCTCGGCATAGGCTTGCTGGAACAGCTCGCCGCCCTCGGTGGAGGGGGTGATGGGGTAGAAGACGCCGGCGTCGGCGATTCGCGTCTCGGTGTAGTAGGAGACGAGCTGGTTTCCGTTGGCGGTGACCCGGATTCCGGGATAGCGAGCTTTTGACATACTTCCCCCTCGATGGCTCATTCGTGCGCTGTTTCGGGCGGGGCATTGGATGCCGGCGCGGCGGTGAACAGCGTGTCCCGCGGTGGCGGGTGAATCTCAATTTGCTGCGGGCGCGGGGTCGTGCTTCCCGCGCGGACGGCGCTTCGTGGCGCCAAACCCGGCCGGAGCCGGGCAATCAGAAAATCCCCTCTAGTCTATGGGGCTGCAAACAGCGCTGGAAATCCCAAGGGGAGAGAGCATTCCGCATTGCAAGCCTATCAGTAAGTATGCGCCTCAAACGTGAGATGGGTTCCCGTATTTTGGTACGCGAGGGCCCGTCCAAGGCTGCCTGTCGGGAGGGCCTCCCGGCCGGTTTGGCCCGTCCAGCAAAGGTGCACCGGGAACAGGGCAGCAGGCCGTGGTGTCTAAGCAGGAAGGGGTGGCTGGCTCTCTTTCACCCCCGCCTTCAGGAGCTCACCATGACCTTGCTCGATGCACCTGGATACGATGTGGCCGGCGCTCGGCGGCGCCGGATAGCGCAGTGGTCCGGAGCGGGCGCTCTGGCCTTGCTGGTTGTGGCGCTGTGGGTGATCTCCGGCCGGCCGGTGGACTGGCCCTGGAACTGGATGGAGCATCTGCGCGGGCGCAGTGCGGTGAACCGCTTCTTTGCCGACCTGGAAAAGAACGACCTGCGCGCCGCCTATGCGGTTTGGACCGACGATCAGGCGTGGCAGCAACATCCGGAGAAGTTTTCGAGCTATCCCTTCGCTCAATTTCAGAAGGATTGGGCCGCGGATGGACGGCAGAATGAGTACGGAGCGATCCGCAGCCATCGCATCGCGGCGGCGCGCATGATCGGCAATGTCTTGCGCACGGGAACGTTTGTGAACGGACGCAGGAGCCAGGCCGTGAACCTGGATTACGATCCGCGGGAACACACGCTGAGCTTTTCGCCGGAGGACAGCCGATTCTACGAAGGGCCGGGCGGGATCTCGTAGCCTTTGATCCGCCAACTTAGGGGGCGGCGCGGAAACATCATCTTGATTCATGCTGGCGACCGAATCGGGGGGAAGCATCGTTCGCGAGGTAGCCGGATTTATAGTGGTACGGACTTCATGCAAGCGGGTAACCCGACGTCTCCAATCTCATGCGCCCTGCCCAACGGATCCTGCCCGAGAGCCTGCGAGCTCTGACGAACATACCCGTAAAAAGACGGACACTCGCAGCGCTGGTCTGCTGCATGGTCCTCTCCCTCGATACGCAAGCACAGTCGATTCAGACGGCATCCGTCGAGGGGTTGCCGGGTCCGCCTGCGTCTTCCGCGGAATACCGAGCGATTCAGACCGGACTGGCGCACGGCTGGAACACCTGGGACACCCACAGCGTCGCCACGCAAGTGCTGCTGCCGCAGGGACTGGCCATTCATCTGGGCCTGAAGCACAACACCACGGAGAGCTCCGATGCCTTCCTAGGCAACATGCTCATCGGCAGGCTGGAGCCCGGAGCGGAGGTCGTTACCCCGGGTCCTCATACCTGGGACGGTAGCTACACCGAGTTGAAAGTCGCCTGGAAGGGCCACGAGTGGCGCGTGCAAAGCGCCCGTGACGGGAATGATTTGGTCTTGCTGGTCACGCCGTTGCCGGGCGGCGCACACACGGCCCTGCCTGCCACGGTGTTCTTCGTGGATTTCCTCTGGAACCGCCCCGGGACGGCGCTGCGGAGGAAGGATTCAATCGAAACCGAGAGTCCTTCCGGTGCTGGGGCGGTCTACTGCAGCTGCGGGGCGGGCCGGACCGTCGATGTTCCTGTGGGTGGACCGTACTTTGCCGCTGACCTGGTTGGGCCGGTCGGCGTGAGTACCGGCAAGCGACGCAATCTCGCGGAGATTCAGTCCCTCATTGCGGCTCAAAAAGCGGCTTACGCCAAGTCGGTTTCTGCTGCCGGCCAGAACGCCCCCATCGTGGATGCGATCGAAACCACGCTCGGCTGGGACACCATCTATGAGCCCAGCAAACGACGCGTCTTCTCACCGGTGAGCCGGGTATGGTGCGTCAGTTGGGGCGGATACGTACTGTTCGACTGGGATACGTTCTTCGCCGCGACCATGGCCGGCATAGGCGACAAGGCGCTGGCCTATGCCAATACTCTTGAGACCCTGCGAGAAGAGACTCCTGCCGGCTTCGTCCCCAACTATGCCCGCGGCGGGGGATGGAAGAGCTTCGATCGCTCCGAGCCGCCTGTGGGTGCCATCACCGTCTGGGGACTCTACCGGCAGTTCCATGAGGCGTGGTTTCTGCGCGATGCTTTTGAGCCACTCTTGCGCTGGAATCGCTGGTGGGCGGTGCATCGCGATATCGACGGCTACCTGGCCTGGGGCAGCGACGGCCAGAACCGGCCTGCCAACCTGGACGACGCCTCCATCGGTACGCGCGCCGGGGCAATCCTGGAGTCGGGACTGGACAACAGCCCCATGTACGACGGCTCCACTTATAACGAGCAGAAGCATGTGCTGGAGTATGCCGACGTGGGGCTGATGAGCATGTATATCGCCGACTGCGATGCGTTGGCCCAAATCGCCGATGTACTGGGAAAGTCCAGCGAATCCGCGGAGCTTAAGGATCGTGCACGCCGCTACCGCAGCAAGCTGGCGACCCTGTGGGATGAGCACACCGGCATCTTCCTCAATAGGGACCTGCACACGGGGCAATTCAACAAGCGCCTCTCGCCGACCAACTTCTATCCGTTGCTCGCCAAAGCCGCCACGCCCGAGCAGGCTCACACCATGCTCGAAAAGCATCTGCTCAATCCGCAGGAGTTCTGGGGAGATTGGGTGATCCCCTCCATTGCGCGCAGCGACCCGGCATTTCGCGACCAGAATTACTGGCGAGGACGAATCTGGGGACCCATGAACTATCTCGTGTATCTAGGGCTGCGCAACTACGACGACTCTGCTGTTCGCAAGCAGTTCGCGCAACGCTCCTATGCTTTGTTCGCCAAGGAGTGGACCGAGAAGGGCCACGTACACGAGAACTACAACGCCATCACCGGCACGGGCGACGACGTAGCCAACAGCGACCGCTTCTATCATTGGGGAGCGCTGCTGGGCTATGTCGAATATCTGGAGCAGCAACATCCTTAGAGGCGGGCTTGAACGGCTCGAGAGAAGCTGCA
>CBJOJD010000321.1:0-6626 GCA_966443485.1 uncultured bacterium
CGCAAGCCATGGAAGGATCGGCCGGAGGAGGGCGGAGGCATTCTGCTCGACCTGGGAACGCATCTTGTCTACCTCGCATTGGTGTTATTCGGAAAGCCGCTTGGCGTCGGCGCGGAGGTGCTGCGCGAGAAGGACGGGGAGGGCGCGAACGATTCCTTCACTGTGCGGCTGCGCTACGAGCGGATGTACGTCACGCTGGGCGCGAATGCGCTGTCGTCGCCGCCAGGGCCGCGCTTTGTGCTGCGCGGGACCAAGGGCAACTTCCGCAAGAAAGGGCTGGATCCGCAGGAGGCCGCGCTGGGCAAGGTCACACGCATTGAGGATCCGCAGTGGGGAAGCGAACCGGCTTCGCAATGGGGCATGCTGCACGTGGACATTGACGGCGGCATGGTGACGCGGCCCGTGGAGTCTGTTCCTGGAGACTATCGCCGGTTCTACACGGGGATCCGCGACGCGCTGCTGGGCAAGTCTGCGCCGCCGGTGGAAGCCGTAGAGGCGTGGCGCACGGCGCGGATTCTGGAGTGGGCGGAAGAGAGCGCGGCGAGCCGCTGCGAGGTGGCATGCGACTGGTCCAACGAGCCGCGCTAGCCTGGCTCGATGGCCTTGGCAATGTCACTCCGGTAACGGGTGGCGCCGGGCTTAGGGGTGTGGCAATGCCGTTTCAGGACCGGTTCCGGGGGTAGGGACGGGTTAGACTAGAGGAGATGGACGTAGCCCGAACCACTGACAGTCGAGCCTCCATCCTGGCCGCTCTTACCTCTGATCCGGCCCGGGCCGCCGCCCTTTTTGAGCAATCCGTCGCCATCATGGCTCGCCTGCGGGCACCGGACGGATGTCCCTGGGACCGCGAGCAGACCTTCGATACCATCCGCAAATACACGCTGGAAGAGGCTTACGAGGTCTTTGACGCGATCGAGCGCCGGGACTTCCCGCATCTGGCGGAAGAGCTGGGCGACTTGCTGCTGCAGGTGCTGTTCTATGCGGAGATGGCGGCCAACGAAGGGCGGTTCACGATCGCCGAGGTTCTGGACCACCTCAACCGAAAGCTGATCCGGCGGCATCCCCACGTGTTTGGGGAAGAGGCTTCGCGGGCGGCGGGCAATCAGGCGGATGTGAATGCCGATGTGGAGGGTTCCGCTTCCGCGGTGTTGCGTAACTGGGAAGAGATCAAGGCGGCGGAGAAGGGAACGGATCAGAAGGCAGGTTCGCGCCTGGATGCGGTGCAGCGGGCCATGCCGGCACTGGCGGAGGCGGCGAAGATTGGTTCGAAGGCGGCTAAGGCCGGCTTTGACTGGCCGAGTTGGCGCGATCTGCTTCCCAAGATCGCTGAAGAGGTCGGCGAATTGGAGGCCGAGCTGGCTGTCGAGCCGCCGAACAAGGCCGCTGTCGAGGCGGAGCTGGGCGATCTGCTGTTCACGGTGGTGAATCTGGCCCGGCATCTGGGCGTGGACGCGGAGATGGCACTTCGCGGCTGCAATCTGCGCTTTCGCCAGCGTTTCCGGCAGATGGAGGAGAGCGCATCGCGGCCCCTGGAAGAGCTTTCGGCAGAAGAACTTGAGGCACTTTGGGTTCAGGCGAAGCGGAAACTGGCTTCGGGCGGCCCGGAGGCGCGACCGTGATTCTGATTCGCTCGTGTGAAGGGTTTGACGAGCTGGAGGCGTGCGTTCAGCTGCAGATCGACACCTGGGGTGTAGATCCCAGCGAGACGGTTCCGCGCAAGAGCTTCCATTTGGCCCAGCAGATCGGGGGCCAAGTGCTGGGTGCATTTGACACGGAACTGCCGGGAACCGAGGCGCAGGGCGGGCCGGGAAATCTGATTGGTTTTGCTATGTCTTTGCCTGGGGTGAAGGCGGGCAGCAAATTTCCTGATAAGCAACCTCGTTCTTATCTTCACAGTCATATGCTGGCGGTGCGGGAGTCCTACCGAAACCGGGGAGTGGGGGCGCAACTCAAGCAGGAACAACGGCGTGAGGGGTTGGCGCGGGGCATTCGCTTGATGGAGTGGACCTTCGATCCACTGGAGATCAAGAATGCTTTCCTCAATATCCACAAGCTGGGGGCGGTGGTTTGTGACTATCGGGAGAATTTTTATGGTGTATCCTCATCTCGACTGCAGGGCGGATTGCCTACGGATCGCTTAGTCGCACAATGGTTTCTTGACTCCCCGCGAGTGCATTCTGTTCTCGGGGGTCGGCCTGCAGCCGGTTACACCATTGAGGAACGCATCCAGGTTCCCGCTTCCATCTACCAGTGGAAGGCTAGTGATGCAGATCGCGATCGCGCCCTCGCCGTTCAATCAGAGAATCGCCGTAAATTTCAGAACGCGTTTTCCCGTGGTTTAGCCGTACTTCGGTTCGAGCGGGATTCGGAAGGGAACGGAGTCTTTGAACTTGGATCCAAAGTCCAGGTTGAAGCCGACATCCAATCTTTCCAAGGAAAGCAATGATGAGAATTGATGGGATTATTCTGCGTGAGCTTCACATGCCGCTGCTGCGTCCGTTTGAAACCAGCTTTGGCGCCACCCGCGATCGTCGTGTGCTGTTGGCGGAGATCCGCTCGGAGGGGCTGGTGGGATGGGGAGAGTGCACGGCCGCGGAGCATCCGTATTTCTCCTATGAGTCCACCGATACTGCGTGGCAGGTGATTGTCAACGAGTTGGGGCCGATGCTGGCCAGCGCTGAAAACGTGGAGCATGGCGGCGACTGTCCGGCGGCGTTCCGCCAGGTGCGGGGACATCGCATGGCCAAGGCGGCGCGGGAGAATGCCGTTTGGGATCTGGAGGCACAGCGGGAAGGGGTTGCGCTGGCCCGGCTTCTGGGCGGCGTGCGGGACCGGATTCCCTGTGGCGTATCGCTGGGTATCCAGAAGTCCATTCCAGAGTTGATGGCCATCATCGAGAAGGAACTGGCAGCCGGCTACCAGCGCATCAAGCTGAAGTGCAAGCCAGGCTGGGACGTCGAGGTCTTCGAGAAGGTACGGCATCGCTGGCCCGGTATCACCTTGAGCTGTGACGCGAACTCGGCGTACCGCCTGCACGATGCGGACCATATCTGCAGCTTCGATCAGTTCGGGATGCTGATGATCGAGCAGCCGCTGTGGCATGACGACTTCTACTACCACTCGATGTTGCAGAAGCGGCTGGAGACGCCGATTTGCCTGGACGAGTCGATCGAGAACCGGCGCAATGCGCTGGCCGCCATCGAGATGGAGTCGTGCCGGATCATCAACATCAAGCTGGGCCGCGTGGGTGGCTTCTCCGAGGCCATTGCGGTGCACAACGCGGCGTGGGAGCGGGGGATTCCGGTGTGGTGCGGCGGCATGCTGGAGTCGGGCATTGGGCGGTCACACAACATCGCGCTGTCGTCTCTGGAGAACTTCTCGCTGCCGGGCGATGTGTCGGCCTCGGCGCGCTACTGGCTGGAGGACATCATTGAGCCTGAGGTGACGGTGACGTCGACGGGCGAAATCGAGATTCCAGATATTCCCGGGCGCGGCTACGAGGTGCGGGCAGACCTGGTGGAACAGCTCACGGTGCGCAAAGAGACCATTCGAGCGTTCGCCATCGCGTAACGATCAAAAGAGAAGCGAGGAAAAGGAGCGGCGAAGAGCCGCTCCTTTTTTTTTGTGTGATTGCTCGGGCTAGGTAACAGGCTCGGCGCAGTTGCCCTAAACCGGCTTGCCGTGGAAGGCGAAGAAGAGCTCGATGAGCAGAATGAGGATCACGGCTACTTCCAGGAAGAAGCCGCGGCTCTGGTTGAACTGCTCCACCATGTAGTCATACAGGTCTTCCGCGGTCTTGAGCTTCTGGGTGACCAGATCTTTGTAATCGGGGACGCCAACTTTGGCGGCGGCCAGCTTGTAGAGGCGGGCGGCGAACATGTCGCTGAGGAACTTGATGGCGTTGTCGGCGCGCTCGGTGAGCTCGGAGATTTCAAGCAGCACGGTGTGCAGTTGGCGGGCGGAGCGGGCCATGCCCCAGCGGCGGAAGAAGCCGGTCTTCTCGGCGAGCATGTCGTAGACGCGATCGAGTATCTCGGTGAGCAACTCGTCGTAGTGGCGGAACTCGAGGAGCTGGGAGTTGGCGTATTCGAGGAGCTGGATGGCGGTCTCGGCGCCGGCGCTGGAGTCGTAGAGGAAGGCAGCGTTCCAGCCGATGACGGCGAGATCGCTGGCGTAGTAGGAGATCTGGGAGTGCAGGACCTCGTTGCGTTCGACCTCGGCGAGCTTGATCTTGTCACCGCGGACGACCTGGGCGATCTGCGAGCTGTGATTGCGGGTCAGCTCCTCGGCGGTGAGAGGGCCGCCGGCTTCGCGCACGTGGAAGATGAAGTAGTCCTCGCTGATCCAGCGCTCATAGGGCTTGACCTGCGCGGTGGCGGAGCGCGAGAGGCGCTGGCGGACGATGGGCTCGACGCGGGAGGCGAAGTCGACGTCCCATACCCAGCGGCTGGAGAGCTGCACGAGGCCGTCCCAGTCGCCGGAGAAGGGAAGCTGGTAGATGACGCTGACCACGCCGTAGTCGTAGTACTTGATCTCGCCCTCGAGGCGTTCGCCGGACTCGAGCACTAAAGCATCGAGCGGTTCGGCGACGGGCGGCCGCTGATAGCGCACATAGGCCGGAGCGGAGGGCTTGAGCTTGGGCTGCGCCACTTTGGGTGCGGCCATGGTTTGCTGCAGCTGGTCGAGGCGCAGCTCTTCACAGACATCGAATTGAATGAGCACCAGCACAAAGCCGCTGAGGACGGCGTTTGTGGTCGGGGGAGTGGGGGCGGTGGTCATAGCCTCTCCGCATGGTAGCCCATTTGTGTGGACGGGATGCGAAGAGGGCGGTTGGATCGAGTCGGCTCACGCCCGCATATTCGATCGAGCAGCGGCCAGCTATCTAGCTGCTGTCTCCGTCGGTTTGACGGAGTCTAGCGGGAACTCCATGGTGCCGACGTGGTGAGTGGCGTGGTCGTAGATGCCGGTGCGCAGCCAGTAGTCTCCCTTGGGCACATTGATCTCGGCGTGGAGCTTGAGGCCGGTGTTCTGGTAGATGGCATAGAAGTCGGGTTTAATATCCAGCGCGACCAGATGATCCTTGCGAGCGACGATGTTGCCGTAGCAATCATAGGCGAGGATTGAGACGGTCAAGGTGTCTTGATGGCGGCCGTCAGGGTCGAGGTGCAGGCCGAGATCCTTGAGGAGAACCGAGAACTCGAGTGTGTAGTGAGTCTGCGTGTGCTTGAAGTCGACGGATGGGGAGGCAGCTCCGTTCGCGGGAGATGTCTGAGCGGAGATCTCGTAGAGGATCTGCTCTGACTGCGGCATGCCGAGATCCATGAAGGGAAGCAGCGGATCGACGCCGCCCGAATTCTTCGCCGCCAGCTCTTGGACGGCGCGATCGCGCATGAACATGGCAGAGCCGGGCAGATCTGCATCGGCGGCGAAGTAGCCGCGGCGGTAGGAGAGCTTGTAATCGCCGCCCTGAACCTTGACCTCAATGGGACGATAGCGATCATCCATGTTGGTGTCGGTAGGCGTGTAGGAGAGCGTGTAGAAGTGTGCGCTGGAGGAAGTCACGCTGCTGAGGATCTGGGCGAAGCCGTTGCTGTTGGTGAAGGCCTTGCCGCCGGTCTGTTCAGCGAGGGTCTTTTCGAGCTCTTGGGCGCTGTTGCGACCCATATCCGCTGCGGCGATATTTTGGGTGCCCTGACTGGTCATCAGGGCCGGGAAGCTTTCGACTCCGGCATTCGGGTTGGTTTCGGCCTTGTAGAGGTCGAGGGGCGCAGCTCCGCCAGCGTCGACGGGATAAAGAGCAACACGGGCGGCAGCGAGACCGGCCATGGTGGCCGCGGTCTCGCCGGAGACGCCCTGGTCCTGGACGCCGGAGAAGAGAATTGGGAACGACTCGGAGAACCAGATCACGTTTTTCCGTCCCGGAAAACCATTGAGGAAACGGCCCAGGCGCTGGAGGTTTTCCAGGGTGAGCCGAGCGCGGTCGATGGAGCGGGAGTCGTCGTTTTCCTGCAAGAAGCGCCGTAAGGAGGCGACGGCGTCAGGGGAGGCAACTGAACCGCGCCCGCCGGGTTCCTCAGCAGACATCATGGAGAGCAGATTCTGCTGAGCATTGGTTTCGTCCTGGCCTTTGAGCAGCGCGGAGGTCTGGACCTCGTTGTTTTTCTTGTTCTGGAGGGCGGCCACCAGCACGGCCGGGTCGTCCGTGAACCCCTGCACATAGTGGAGTCCGAGCGACATGGTAAAGATCGCCATGCGCGTGCCGGGCTTGGCAGACCGGAGGAATTTCAGGCACTGGGCATGGATGAAGCTCTGGTTTTCCATCCGGGTGTTGAGGGAATCGAGCAGCACCACATTGACCACGGGCGGGGCGGGATAGGGAGAGAAGTTGCTGAAGACGTTGGGGGGAAGTTTGGGAAATTCAACAGCCTTGGCGGGGTGATCGGCGTTGCGATGTTCTTCAAAGAAGCTGATGGCCTGCGCTTTACCGCGTTCAGAGACAGTGAAGGCTTGACGAGGTAGGCCGGTGACGGGCTGTCCATCGGGGCCGGTCACGATCACATCGAGCAGCACGGCGCGGCTCTCGATGCGCAGGGGAGCTTGGAGATCGGCAGCGGACTGGGTCTGAG
>CBJOJD010000322.1:0-6575 GCA_966443485.1 uncultured bacterium
ATTCAATCGATTTTAGCAGGTTTGACGGGGTGGTGCAGTGCAGTATTCGGAACGAGGCTAGCTGAAGCCGGCGGGCGACGAAAAGTACGTAAATATCCGATCAGTCGGCAAGAGAAAAAGAGCGGGCGCCGGAGAGTTGCTCCGACACCCGCCCTCTTTCGTTTCTTCTCGCCGTGCTTCAGAACGGCCGTCGCGCTAGAAGGTGAAGCGCGATCCGAACTGAAACTGACGCGGAGAATTCACCGTGGAGGTGATTTGTCCAAACAGTGTCTGTTCTGCGGGTTGAGTCAGGACTGAAGTGATCGTGGGCACATTGGGCATACCCAGCTGAGCCCGGTTGGTGACGTTATAAGAAGAGACCTCAAAGCGCAGCTGTTTAGACTCGCTGATTTTGAGTTCTTTGTAGAGGGAGAGGTCGAGATCTCTCGCCCCCATCGTGCGGACGTGGTCCAGATAGGCCGGAGCGGTCCCCGCCACAAACTGGCTGGCCGGCAGAGCGAAGCAGTTGGAATTGAACCACTTGTCCGCCGTGTGCGGCGCCCCCTGGGAGGGGTTGCAGGTGACATCGGGACGCTGATTGAAGTAGGAGAATCCAGCTCCGACGGTCGGGGAGGCCACCGGAACTCCGCTGCTCAGGTAGAGGATTCCGTTAGCCGTCCAGTTCCCCAGAACGGCATTGGCGAAGCCGGTAAGGCTCAGGGCTCGGCCTTGGCCGACCGGCAAGTCGTAGGACGCCTCTCCAGTGAACTGATACTTCACGTCTTGTGGGCTGACCGAGTGCTCATAGCGCATGTTCTTCCAGTCCTGCGGTGCGCCCAGGTGGGTTCCCACAAAGCCCAATGGGGGATTGCCATCGTCGGTCATCAACTTTGCCCAGGTGAAACTGGAGAGCATGGTGAAATGGCCGGTCAGGCGTTTCTGGAGCTTCGTTTGAAGTGAGCTGTACTCCGAGTCCCCTCCCGGATAGCCATGCACGATCACTCCGTTGCCCGAGCCATAGCTGCCATTGCCGAATTGGGGGTAGGACTGAAGTGAGACCCATAGAGGCACCGTGGCGGAACCATAGTTGCCGTTGGTAGCCGGTTGAATGGCGCCCCACTGGTTCGCGACCTGAGTGTTGACCAGGGCGTCCTGATAAGAGGCGATCGTTCCGAGGTCCAACTGATTCAGGTCCGCAGTGGAGAGCGGGAGGAACAACCCACGGCTGCCTACGTAGCCGGCACTCAGGATGAACTGGCGAGGAAACTCGTACTCCCAACCGAAGTTGAAGTTGTAAGTTGTGGGCGTACGCTGGGAGCGAAGCATCGTGTTGAGGGTGATGCCAAGATTGTTGCCGAGGCCCTTGGGAGAACTAATGGGCTCGACAACGCCTCCCGGAAACGGATTCGACAAGGGATTCAGAATCACGGTGTTCCCTTGCCCGCCGCAGATGTTCTCGTTGGCGCAGTCGTAAGCGACAGTGTTCGGATCCTGATTCCACGCGGTCGCATCCCACGTCGAATAAGCAGAAAATCCATCGCTATCGAGGGACGCGCTACCCACCATGTGAGGACTGGGGCCGTAATAGAACCCAGCGCCGCCTCTCACTACAAGATGGCTCCCGGGTTGCCAAGAAAACCCGAGCCGCGGACCAAAGTCAGTCAAGTTGGTTTCGAATGGAGAGCGATCACCGCTGGAGACGTATACCTCAGCGCCCTTGTAGGCAACGCCGCTCACCGTGTTTGTTGCATTGGGGTTGAAGTACTCTAGGCGGTTGTGCCGTTCGGTGCGTCCTCCGAAGATGTCCCAACGCAGTCCGGCAGTGATGGTGAGAGATTTATTTGGGCTCCAAGTGTCTTCAACAAAGGCGGCGTAGTAGGGGCTCGCCTCGGCAGCAAACAGGTCTTTGGTGAAGTTGAAGTAGCTATTGGATTCAGTACCGGGAGAGGTTCCCATGCCGAAGAGGAACGAGGCAAAGTCGCTCCCACCCACACCTGAATTCACGGTCTGGTCAGTAGCGGAGATGTCGAAGGCATAAGAGCCGGACGGGGCGATGGGTTGTCCGACATTGAGAAAGCGCTTCATGTACTCGAAGCCGGTAGAGATTTCATGCTTGCCAAAGGTCTTGGTGAGCGCCGCATTGGCATCGCTGTTCTCGCTCGCAAATACGAAGGTGTTGTAGTTCGCCGTGCCACCCACGCCGCTGCCATTGTCAGTAAAGATCATGAATGGGAGCAGCTTATAGACCTCTTCACTGGCAAGAGAGGATGGAAATCCAAGCTTGGTGATGTCATAGCCATTCTGCCGGGGATCGCCGCCCTGATTCTCGTAGTGCCGCGTGAACGAGTACCGCAGCTGCAAGACGGTGGTGGGATTGAGGGTCAGATCGTCTCCAATCAGAATATTGCGTCCGTTGGTGACGTTCTGCGCGTAGTTCAGATCCCATTCGTTTCCGAACGCGTTGAACATCGACGTAAAGAGTCGGTCGAAGGAGAAGCGACCGAAGACGCGCTGTTTCTCGCTTTGAGCCCAGTCGATGCGCACGTCGAACTTGTGCGCGGTCGTGGGGTCCAGCCCGGGCAGGAAGAAGTTGGGTGTCATGTCATCGGAGGCCTGATCGCAAGGCACTCCAGGAACATTGCTGAGGTTGCACTTGGGCATTTCAGAGAGAAACTTGAGTGCAATCGGATCTGGATTCGCGATCTTATTGCCGGTGACGGGCTGTCGGGTTCCGGCGAGCGGGCCTGCGGCGATGTCGGGCTGAGTGGGATCGTAGATGGTAAACGGATCTGCAGAGAAATCACCAGCACGCTCAGCAGTGGTGGGCACTACGAGCCGATTGGACAAGTCGAGTTGCTGCTGCTGGGTCGCTTCATAGTCTCCAAAGAAAAAGAGCTTGTTATGCAGAATGGGACCGCCAATGGCACCACCCTCTTGGTACCGATGGAATGAAGGTGGCTTGTTGGATGTTCCTTGGAGAAGTTGACTCTGCTTATTGAAATACTCGTTCGCAGCCAATACATCCGGGCGGAACACGCCGAAAGCGTTGCCGTGGAATTGATTTCCGCCTGATTTGGTCGCCACGCTAATGACCCCGGCGCCACCGCTCTGATAGGAAGCAGGCGTGTTCTGCGTTTCGACGCGGACTTCATCGACCACGTCTTCGGGCAGGTCCATGGCGGGGATGATGGCTGCGGCATTGTTCTCCGCAATCCCCAGGGGACTGCCGTCGACCATGTAGTAGACCGATCCCTCGATGGCCCCGTTCACCGTGTAGGACGAGACATCTACGCCCGGGCGGCCACTCGAGATGTTTTGGATCGCATAGGAGCTTGATGAATTGGGCGTGCCATTGGCGGGCGTCACACCAGCACTGAGCTGCACAAGATCGTAGACGTTGCGGGTAAGCAGCGGAACGCGGTCGATGGCCTCTGAATTGATGAGCTGCCCGACAGTGGAATTGCTGGTATCCACGAGCTCCGTAGCCCCGGTTACGGTGACGACCTCATTCACCGAACCGACGCGGAGCGAGAGGTTCACGACGGTGGTTTGATCCAACACCACCGTGACATTCTTCTGAATCACAGTTTGAAAGCCCTGCGCGACCGCGCTCACCTCGTAATTACCTGGGACGAGGGAGACAAACGAGTAGAGGCCGGCGGCGGTGGCAGAAGTAGAAACCTTTGTCCCGGTCGCGCTATTGAGCGCGGTCACGCTGGCACCCGGAACGATTGCTCCGCTGGAGTCTGTAACCGTGCCGCTGATCCCACCACGTCCAGCCTGCCCCGAAAGAATGGAGGATGCGAGCAGCAGGAGGGGAAGGCAGAGGAGGCGGAGCAACAAATGCGGGGCATACATTTTTTTGATTCTCATGATCGATCCCCCTGGGGTATATTGATTCAAACGTTTGAATCGCAATTGTTGACTGAATATAGGCTGGAGCTGACGTGGTGTCAAGTAGAAAAACCAGTAAGCCCGCTGCGTGGCTAAAGATCGTCGCAGATGCAGAAGGCGGCGCGGCACAACGCGATTGGGAGGGGAAAGCGTGAGTCAACGGAAATCAGGGCATGTGACCTTGCTCGACATTGCCCGCGCCAGCGGCTTCTCTGTATCGACGGTGTCGATTGTGCTAAGCGAGGCCCCTCTATCGCAGAATGTGGCAGCTTCCACCCGGTCGCATATACGGACGATTGCGCAACAGCTTGGATATCATCCGGATGCCTATGCTCGCTCTTTGCGGAGACGCAGCACTCAGACCATCGGCATTCTTTCCTTCGATCTTTCCGACCCATATTGTCTACCCATCATGCGTGGCATACAGGGAGGGCTACACGATGCCGGATACCTGCCGCTCGTGATGGATGCGCAAACCAGGCGTGCCCTTTTCGACAGCTATCTCAATATGGTTTTGGAGAGACGCGCAGATGGGGTGATCGTGATTGCGAGTTGGGTTTTCGAAGAGACGAACCTGCTGGCGGACATCCGAAAAAACAATGTACCGATCGTGATTGTCGGTCGCGATCTGACCACGCGCGGGGTGAGCTCCATTCTGGTGGACAATGAGGCCGGCGGAGCCCTTGCCATGCGGCATCTCACCGAACTGGGTCACAAGCATATTGCGGTGGTTCGTGGTCCACAAGAGATGTGCGACAGCGAGCCACGATGGGCGGGCATCCAGCGGATTGCCGCCCAAGCAGGCGTCGAACTCGATCCACGGTTGGTCTTTCAGCTGCCCGGACAATCCGATCCGGCATCGGGCTTCGAAGGTGGACGTAGATTTGCCAAGAAGATGCTGGGGTCTGGACTTCCCTTCACCTCGGTGCTCGCCTTCGATGACTTGACTGCCCTGGGAGTCGTGCGCGGTTTGACCGAAGCGGGGGTGAGCGTTCCGCAAGATTGCTCGGTCATGGGCTTCGACGATGTGTTGCCGGCGGAGGTAGCTACCCCGGCCATGACCACGATCCGTCAACCACTGAAAGAGATGGGGCTTGAGGCGGCAGAACGGGTCCTGAACGCGATAAAGCGCGGCCCTGGCAAGGAAGAAAAACCGCGGCTTCATCTCACGAATCCTGAACTCGTGGTTCGGATGTCAACGGCGCAGGTACCTGGAATCGTAAGAAAACCCAAGGCGCGGCGGGCAGTCCGCACTTGACAACGCCTTCGCCACAAGAAGAAGATGTGCGACATCTTATTCAAACGTTTGAATCCTCCCCTGAGAACCATTTCGACCGACACTGAGGCTGGTTTGGCATGATCTTCACCCGCACCATTTTGCTTTCGATCTTTGCGTTTCCCTTGATAGCTCAGGCCAGCACAGTGACGCCTCTTCATGAGGATTGGCGCTTGCAGTCGGCTTGTGTCGCAAAAACTGAGGGGGCGAGTGTCTCAACCAAGGACTTCTCTGTTCGCGACTGGCTGCAAACGACTGTGCCGAACACGGTGCTAGCTGCACAGACGGCGGCGAAGATCTACCCTGATCCGTACTTCGGGATGAATCTGCGCAATATTCCTGGAGCCAACTACCCGATTGGGCAGAACTTCTCCAACCTGCCGATGCCACAGGACAGTCCTTATCGCTGCGGGTGGTGGTATCGCACGGAGTTCACTGCGCCGACGGCGACCAGCCCGAATCAGCGTCTTTGGCTTCACTTTGGCGGTCTGAATTATCGCGGCGAGATATGGGTAAACGGGCAGCGAGTTGCGGACCAAAATACGGTGGCGGGTGCTTATCGAACCTACGACTTCGATGTGACCGAACTCTTGAAGCCAGGCGCCGAGAACATTCTCGCAGTAGAGACATTCGCCCCGAGCGAAAAGGATCTCGGCATCAATTGGGTTGATTGGAATCCCTGCCCGCCCGACAAGGACATGGGTCTATGGGGTGAGGTTGACTTGGTGGGGACTGGGCCAGTTACGCTCCGCTCCCCGCTGGCAGTCACACATTTCGCAGATGATTCGCTCTCGCAGGCAGATTTGACGATCTACGCCAACCTGCATAACGCGACCTCGCACGTGGTTCACGGAAGCGTTCAAGGCACAGCAGCCGGGATTCACTTTGAGCAAGCGGTAGAGCTCGCCGCACATGAAGACAAGGAAGTCGTCTTTTCTGCGCAGCAGTATCCGCAGCTGCGGGTGCGCAATCCCAAACCATGGTGGCCGTACCAGATGGGCGATCCGCATCTCGAGCGTCTGACGATGTCGTTCGTCGAGGGAGGCGTGAAGAGCGATGAGCAGTCTGTCCAGTTTGGTTTCCGGGAGATGACATCGGAGCTAACGGTGACGGGCGCCCGCCTCTTCCGGATCAACGGAAAGCCTCTGCTTATCCGAGGTGCAGGCTGGTCGCAAGACATGTTGTTGCGCACCGACTCGCACCGGCTTCAGGACCAGATCCGAATGGTGCGCGACATGCACCTGAACACGATTCGCCTGGAAGGCAAGCTGGAGACCGAGGAGTTCTTTCATCTGGCCGATGAGCAAGGGATTTTGGTGATGCTGGGATGGTGTTGCTGCGATCACTGGGAAGACTGGAAGACGTGGACACCGAACGACCTTTCAATTGCCACGCAGTCTTTACGGTCACAGCTTTTGCGCCTGCG
>CBJOJD010000323.1:0-6556 GCA_966443485.1 uncultured bacterium
CTGGCGAGCAGCGACGTCCCCGCCGGGGTGGTGAACCTGCGGAGCGGCGACCGCCGGGCTCGATCATGGTGTAGTTCGTTGTCCAATGGATCTTTTGAGCGACGCCGATGCGTTGGTAGAGGCCAAGCAAGTTGGTATAGGCGCCGATGAGGGCATGCTGGCAGTTGTCGATGACTTCGTTGACGCCGGGATGCAGATAGGAACTGGCGCGTCCGCCTAGGTAGCCGCGGCGCTCGACGAGCTGCACGCGGAAGCCGGCTTCGGCGAGGGCACAAGCAGCGCTCATTCCGGCTACGCCGCCACCGATGACGGCTACTGTTTTGTTGGATCCAGCTTGCAAATGTCCTCTCTGGGTACTGACATGGTTAGTACTGTATCGAAGCTCGCTGGAGCGGGTTCAGAGGCTGGGAGGTCTCCCACCCAAGCGGCAAGGCGCCGCTCGGATGGGGCACTCAGCACCCGAAATCCAGTTTGTGTGCTGCAGCCTCATGCGAATAGGCGGGCCCAGCCGATGCGCAGGATGCCGACTGCGAGAATCTCAAGCTTCTGATAGGTGGGCACGCTGGCGCGATGAGAGAAGACATCGTAGTTGGCGCTGCGAATGCGCTTGAGCAAACGATAGTAGATCCTGACTAGAACCCAGAGCGCCGGACGGCTCTCCGGATCGATGAGCGGCAGCAGCTCTTTGGCCGACCGGTAGTAGTTCTCAGCGCGGGCGGCGAGGTCTGCGAGCAGTGCGCGTTCTTTTTCGCTCGGAGGAGCCCCTGGCTTGCGCTGCAGCAAGGCATCCAGCGAAACCCCGTGCGCGGCCAAGTCTTCCAAAGGAAGATAGACGCGGCGGCGCTCTGCATCTTCAGCGACATCGCGCAGAATGTTGGTGAGCTGGAAAGCAATGCCGGTCTCTTCGGCAAGCTTTTCGGCGCGGGGATCGGAGTAGCCAAAGATGCGGATGCAGACGAGTCCCACGACCGAGGCCACCAGATAGCAGTAGCGATAGAGGTCGGCAAAGGTGGCGTAGGTGTCGGGAGCACCACTGGCCGAGTGTTCGAGATCCATGGTGGTGCCAGCGACCAGTTCGTCGAGCAGGCTGAGCGGGATGGAGAAGCGGGCGATGGCATCGCGAACGGCGATGAATACGGGATCGCTCGTGTCTTCGCCACGACTGGCTCTGTGCCACTCGGAGAGCCAGGAAGTCAGCTGGCGACGGCGCTCTTCACGGCTGAGGGTCTCATCGTCAGAGAGATCGTCAGCCTTGCGCATGAAGGCGTAGATGGCGCAGATGGCATTGCGGCGTGCCTCCGGCAAGGCCACGAAGGAGTAGTAGAAGTTCTTCGCCTGGCGCTTGGCGATGTCGCGGCAGAGCCTGTAAGCGCGCTCGATGGATGCTTGATCAGACATGACTGCGGTGGTCACGCCGCCTTCCCTGCCGTGCGCGGGCCCAGTCGCAAGAAGGGCAACATCTTGCCGCTCAAAGCGCGAAACGCCAGCTGGAGTTTGGTGGCCTTGGAGATAGCGGGCCGCTCACTGAGTACGTCGTAATTGCGCCGCTCGATGGCATTGAGGATTTCGAGACCGCCGCGGCTAAACAGATCGAGATCGAGTGCGAGATCGCGGTTGACGCGGCTAATAAGAGGAAGCCCCTGCTCGAAAAGGCTGCGCGCGTATTCGACTTCAAACTTCAGAAGAGCGCGAAATTCCGGCGTCGCGATGCCTTCGGCGATGGTCTGCTCGGTCACGCCGAAGCGCGCCATGTCGGAGAGCGGCAGATAAATGCGGTCTTTGCCGGAGTAGTCGACACGCACGTCTTGCCAGAAATTCGCGAGTTGCAAGGCGCTACACGTAGCGTCAGAGAGGCGGAAGTTCTCTTCGCTGACTTCTCCGCAGGCGTAGAGGACGAGACGGCCAACCGGATTCGCGGAGTAGCGGCAGTAGGCCAGCACGTCCTGCATGGTTTGAAAGCGGGTAACGGTCTGGTCTTGTTTGAATGCAACGAGCAGATCGGCGAACGGCTCTTTGGGAATCTGGCATGCGCGGATGGTCTCGGCTAGCGCCACAAAGACTGGATGACGGGCGCGGCCTTCGTAGCAGGCGTCGAGTTCCCTGCCCCACAGATCAAGCAGGGCGAGCGCAGCAGCGGTGTCGCCGACTTCGTCGCCGAGGTCGTCGGAAATGCGGCAGTAGGCGTAGATGGAGTGAAAGTGCGGCCGAAGAGCCTTGGGCAGAAACCACGATGCCACGTGGAAGTTTTCGTAGTGAGTCTCGGCCAGGTTCTTGCAGTAGGAGCGAGCTTCTTCCAGGGTGGGTGGGTTGGCTGGAATGCGATAAGCCGGAGGAAGCGCGGACCAACCGCGTTCGAGCAGTTCCTGGTTCGACGCATCGGATTGTGTTGCCGTGGTCATTCAAGCCTCAGTGGGCTAACGCCCTGAATGTGTCAACGCATGTCGCCGCGCTGGTTGAAGATGCGCGTCAATCTTTGTCGTGGCTCTTGCCCGGATGTCGAAGTACATCCAAAGCTACTTTTCTTCCCGACCCTCTCGGTCCTGGTCACGGAACGATGGCGGTTTTGATCTCGCTGCTGCGGTTCATCAGCTTCTCGAAGACACGATTGAGTTCGTAGAGATGAGCGCGGCCGGTGATGAAGGCCGAGGCCTGAAAGCGGCCACCGGCGATCAGATCAAGTGAGCGACGGCAGATTGCCGGGGTGTGGTGGAAGGTAGCCCGCAAGGTGATGTCGCTGTAGTGGAGGCGATTGGTATCGAGAGTCACGTGTGTTCCTACGGCACAGCCGCCGAAGAAGTTCACTGTACCGCCCTTGCGCACCAGCTCAACGGCTTCCTGCCACGCCTCGGGAGTTCCTACCGCTTCAATGGCGATGTCGACGCCACGATCGTTGGGGGTGAGTGCGCGTGTTTGCTCGATGGCTTTGCGGATGCTGCTGGTTTGCACGACGTGGGAGGCACCCAGCTGCTTTGCGGCTTCTACCTGACCATCATGCTTGACGATGGCGATGACCTCGCAGCCGGCTAGAGCCGCCACGTGCACCATCATCAGGCCGAGTGGGCCGCCACCGATGACTGCGATGGAGTCGCCGGGACGAGGACGAGAATCTTCGAATCCATGGACTGCGCAGGCCAGAGGCTCAGTGAGCGCGGCGTGTTCCAAAGGCACATGCGCCGGTACATGGAGAGTGTTCTTGGCCACGATACGCGCGGGGATGCGGATGTACTCCGCATAGGCGCCGTTGTTGAAGAGCAGGTCGTCGCAGAGGTTCTCCTGGTCACGCTCGCAGAAGTAACACTGGCCACAGGGAGCTGAGTTGAGGGCTACGACGCGGTCGCCCGCAGTGAAGTCGGTAACCCCCTCGCCTGCTTCGACGACAGTGCCAGCCAACTCATGGCCGAAGAGCGCGGGAGGCACAATCATGCGTGCGTGATAACCGCGGCGGAAGACCTTGAGGTCGGTACCGCAGGTAAGCGCAGCGCCCACGCGGACAATCAGTTCGCCAGGTGCGGCTTCGGGGACAGGCACGTGTTCAATGCGCACATCCTCACGTCCGTGGAGGATCGCGGCCCTCATCGTAGTTGCCATCGAATCCCCTCCTATTCTTTTCCCCGGCCCAGGACCGGCTCGACCATGATCTTCATGGAGTCGGCCTTGGGGTGCGAAGCGATGTCAATTCCCGCCACCGCGTCTTCCAACTGAAAGCGGTGGGAGATCAGTTGAGTCAAGTCGAAGCCGTTGCGATAGCCGCCGAACACGATCTCGGTGACTTCATCAAGGATGTCGAAGGAGGACGAGTAGGAGCCCATCAGGGTCTTCTCATCCATACAAACCGCGCCGGGGTCGAAAGTTGCGTCTTCGTGCTGGGTTTGGGCGAAGAGCATGACCTTACCGCCGGGACGGCAGGCGTCCATGGCCGTTTTGATCAGGGCCTTGCCACCAACGGCGAGGATGACGGCATCGGCGCCCCGGCCCTCGGTCTCAGCCAGAACACGCTCGATCACATTCTCATTGCCGGCGTGGATAGGGTGCTTCAGGCCGTAGCGGGCAGCGATGGCGTGGCGCTCAGGATACAGATCGGAGGTGAGCACCTTGGCGCCGGTGCGATTGGCCAAGGCCGCGTGCATCAGGCCGATGGGACCCTGTCCGATGACCAGGACGGTGTCATCGGATTCCAGGTTCAGCATCTTGACGCCCTTGAGCACGGTGTTGAGGGGTTCTACAAAGGCGGCCTGCTCAAACGGGACATCGTCGGGGATGCGGACCACGCCCCGATTGGCGACGATCCAGTCCATTACGCGGATGTACTCGGCGAAGCCACCGCCGGAGGGCTCGAAGCCAGCCGTAACGCCGGTCTTCTTGTAGAGCGGACACTGGGCGGGCGTTCCCTTGCGGCAGTAGAAGCACTGATTGCAAGGCACGTGGTGGAAGACCATCACGCGCTCGCCGATTGCAAAGGAGTTCACTCCTTCGCCGACCGCGACGATGGTGCCGGCCATCTCATGGCCGAAGATGCGGGGGGCGGAGTGGGAGCCGTAGTGGATCTTCTTCAGGTCAGTACCGCAGATGCCGCAGGTAGCGATGCGGACCAGCAGTTCGCCGGGGCCGATCTTAGGGACGGGAACGGTCTCCACCCGGATGTCATTGATGCCCCGGTAAACGGCGGCGCGCATGGTCGTGGGAAGCGAGCGGACGGCCGGAGATTCGGGGCTGGAGATTTGTGTAGCCATTCGGTTTCCTGATGGGACCTCATGCATCGAGAAAATCGTGCAGCGACTTGCAGATACGCTGAGCGGACCTCCTACTATTTTCGCCCATTTGGATGAGTGCCGGCCAGTACCAAGGGCGCAAAAGGGCGAAAAGAATCAGGCGGCTCATCAGGAACTGTCCGGAGGGGGAGAGAAAACGGTTGAAGTCGGGGAGTCGGGCATGCAACCCATCGCTGACGCCCTTGATGCAGTAGAACGGGATCTCGCGCATGGCGGCGAGGCGGCCCACGGCCGCGGCTTCCATATCGACAAGGGCGGCATTGTAGGTGGCGGCGAGGCGCAGTTTCTCCTCCTCGCCGGCCACGGAGGGGCTGGTGACGAGCCAGCGCCGGCCGGCTCCGGCGTCGCAGGTAAAGCGCTCACCGGTACGGGCGTCAATGACTCCAGCGACGTTGTAGGCCTCACCGGGATCGATCTCCGGGTGCAGGGCCCCGGCCCAGCCGACCGAGAACACGAGGTCGATGGGTCCGCCTTCCTCGAGGGCGGCAAAGGCGCGGGTGGCAGCAGGCTGTCCGGCGCCGGCGCAGGCAACAATCCACTCTTCTTCGGCGTCGCGCTGCGCCCAGAACTGAATGCCATTGCGGGAGCTGTGGGGCCAGCCTTGCACCAGGGGTTTAAGTTCGCCAGGAAGGGCGGCAATGATGGCTACGCGGGTCATGATTTTGGGGGATTTGAGACGAGCTATCGGCCCTTTCCGACGATTGCGCCCAGGCGCTCTCTCTCGAGTGTAGCCGTGTCGGCTCAGCCACAGCCATAGCAGCCTATGGAGCGTAGCCGTTGGCGCGGAACCACTCGATGGACGCGCGCATGGCGGGATACACGGGGAGAATGCGAAAGCCGAGTTCCTGCTGGGCGCGGGCGGAGGAAGCAAACATCTTCTTGCGGCCCATGCGGACCTCTTCGAGGGTGGCACGGGGCTCTTTGCCGCGAATGCGGCCGGTGATCCACTCCTCGAAGAAGGCGTAGGTAGCCGCTACCGCAAAGGGGATCTTGACCGTGGGCGATGGGATGCCGGTGATGGCCGCCATCTTGTCGAGGATCTGCTTGAGGGTGAGGTTCTCGCCGCCCAGGATGTAGCGGCGGCCAGGTTTGCCCAAGCTGAGAGCGGAGACGTGGGTGCGCGCGACCTCGGAGACATCGACGAGATTGAGGCCGGTGTCAACGTAGGCCGGAAACTTGCGATTCAAGAAGTCCACAAAGATGCGGCCGGTGGGCGTGGGCTTGGAGTCGTGAGGACCGATGGGCGTGGTCGGGTTGAGGATAACCACTGCCTGACCATCCTGTGCCGCGGCGATGGCGTGCTGTTCGGCCATGAACTTGGAGCGCTTGTAATGGCCCACCATATCCGCGAGAGAGACCGGGGTATCTTCGTTGACGACCAGGCCGTCGCTGCGGAAATGCATGGTGGCGACACTGGAGGTATACACGACACGCTTGACGCGGGCTTCGCGGGCGAGCCGCAGCAGGTCGCGAGTGCCGTCGACGTTGGCGCGGTACATGGCGTCGGGATCGCGGATCCACAGCCGGTAATCCGCGGCGACGTGCATGACCGCGTCGCAGCCCTGGAGGGCGGGAGCATAGGATTCGGGGTGGGCCAGGTCGCCGACCACCGTGTCGCCGGGCAAGCCCTCGAGGTTCTTCAGATTGCTGGTTTTGCGGACCAGCAAACGCAGATCCGCTCCCTCCACGGCGAGGGCGCGGGCGACGTGATGACCGACGAATCCGGTTGCTCCTGTGACGAAGATGCGCATAAAGAAACTTGGAACGAAACTCCATTGTAGGCGCTG
>CBJOJD010000324.1:0-6530 GCA_966443485.1 uncultured bacterium
CCATCTGCGCGCGCTGCTCCTCGGTGACCGAGGCATGCGTCGTGGTCGCCGAGTGCGAGGCTAACGATTCCACGCCGCCCAGCGACTCCGCACTCAGAAACACCTTGATGGCTGCCAGGAAGCGCGAAGCTTCATCCCGTCCCGCCAGCTCAAAGCTCATCATGGACCCAAAGCCCTTCTGCTGCTTCACGGCCAGATCGTACTGCGGATGGCTCTTCAGCCCGGGATAGGCGACGTTCTTCACCTTGGGATGCTGATCCAAAAATGCGGCAATCGCCCGCCCGTTCTCCTCATGCTGCCGGATCCGCAAGGGCAGCGTCTTGATGCCGCGCAGCACCAGATAGCACTCAAACGGCGACATGACCCCGCCTGCCGCCTTCTGCACCAGCAGAAACCGCTCCTTGTGCTCCGGCTTCGATCCAATCAGCGCTCCGCCCAGGCCGTCGCTATGCCCGTTCAAGTACTTCGTGGTCGAGTGCATCACGATGTCCGCGCCCAATGCCAACGGGCTCTGCAGCGCCGGCGACAGAAACGTATTGTCCACGCTCACTTCCACGCCTTTGGCATGCGCAATCTCGCAGATCGCCTTGATGTCGCTCAGGATCATGAGCGGATTGCTCGGCGTCTCAAGATGAATCAGCTTGGTGCTGGACTTGATCGCCGCTTCCACCGCGCCCAGATCGGACGTATCCACATACTCGATCTCAATGCCGTATCCCGACACGATCTGATCGAACAGCCGCACCGTGCCCGCGTACACATCCTTCGAGCAGATCAGGTGATCTCCCGCACGCAGCATTGCTACCAGCGCCGAAATCGCCGCCATTCCGCTGGTGAATGCGTGCCCGCAGTGGCCGCCCTCCAGCATCGCCAAGGCCATCTCCAGACGATCGCGGGTCGGGTTGCCGGCGCGGGAGTAATCCCACCCCTTGTCGGTGCCGATACCCGTAAGCTCAAAGGTCGATGAGAGATAAACCGGCACGTTCACAGCGCCCGTCAACGGATCGGGATGCTGCCCCGCATGCACGGCAAGGGTCGAGTACTTGTACTGGGACATGAGGAAGAATGACTCCTGGCAATATGCTCTTCCCTTTAGCTTATCGTCCCGGACTCCAACCGGATACCGAGACACGAAACTTGTGCCATCCTATTGGGTGGGAAGAGGATTCTTATGGCCCTGCATATCAGTCCTGAGCTCGAGCGCTTTGCTGAGTGTGAAATAGCCTCCGGACGTTTCGAATCTCTGGACGACATTGTTCGCTGCGGCATTTCTTCCAGAAATGGCCAGACCGACGCTGCGGTCCAGCAAAGACATCAAGATGCCACGGCTTGGGCGATCGATTTCATGAAGAATCGTGCGAGTCGCCTGGAGGGCATTACCCTCAGGGAGCTCATAGATCAAGGGCGGCGCATGTGACACCTTGGATCGTCGATGCCTCGGTAGCGCTCTCTTGATTCGTTCTCGACGAAGAAAGCCAAACTTTCAGCATGGCTGTTCTGGCGGGTCTCGCCGATCAGGCAATTCACGTCCCCGCACTCTTCGTATACGAACTGTCCAATGCGCTCTTGACGGCACACCGTCGGCGACGAATCGCGGAGGATGCGCTGCCCGAGATTCTCCAGGACCTCGGCAATTTCAATTTCGTTCTCGACCCGGTTTCTGTAAACGAGCTGAGCGGCCTGGTCCAGTTAGCTGCCCGATACTGACTCACCTGCTACGACGCGGCCTATCTTGAGCTCGCCATTCGCACCCAACTGCCGCTCGCCACCGTTGACCGCGAGTTGATTGCAGCCATCCAAGCAGCAAACCTGAAACGGGTAGATCCATCGGCGGAACAATAAGCTCTTAGCGGTCCGTCTCCGCCGCCCGCGTCCGCTTGGGCTGCCTCACCACCGGGAAATAGCCCGTTCTGGTTCGCACGCTTAGCTTGCTGGTCCCAGCCGCCTGGGCATTCACCTGAACCCGGCGGAACCCTGGCTCGCTGGTCGGCTTCGTCGAATGATAGCCAATCGTGTACTGCGTGCGGATATCCCGCGCAACCTCCGCGGCGATCTGATCCACCTGCTCGATGCTCTTGGGGAAGAACGCAATGCCGCCCGTCTCTGTCGACAGCATCTCCAGAGCCCGCCGCGCATGCCGCACTTCGGCCCGGCTCATCTCGTCCCCAAACAGCAGACCGATCGAGTAGATCACCGGACCCGACAGCTGCTGCACCCGGCGAATCGTCTGCTCCAGGTTCAGCGTCGAGGCGTTGTCCTCTCCGTCCGTGATGATGACCAGCACCTGCTTGCCATGCTTGGCATCCGCCGCCAGCTTGTCCGCCGACGCCACCACCGCGTCGTAGAGCGCGGTCCCGCCCCGCGATTCAATGTGCGAGAGACCATCGCGCAGCTTGTTCACATCGGAGGTGAACTCCTGATCGATGAACGCCTCGTCCGAAAAGTTCACGACGAAGGCTTCGTCCTGCGGATTCGACGCCTGGATCAGGTCCAGCGCGCTCTTGTTCACCGCCGGCCGCTTCCGCGACATGGACCCTGAGTTATCCACCACCAGCGCGATCGAAACCGGAACATCGGAGTGCTGAAAGCTGATGATGTTCTGCTTGACCCCATCTTCGAGGACCTCGAAGTTGTCCTTGGTCAGATTCTGAACCAGATGGCCGCTGCTATCGAGAACCGTGGCATTCAACACCACCTCTTCGACGTCGGTGTGCAGAATGAACTCGCCGCCTTCTTTCTGAATGCCAGGACGCTGCGGCGCGTTGCCGTCCGGCGAGCGCACCGGATCCTGGTCTACCGTCAACGAAGGAGCCTGGCTCCGCGCTGGCTGGTTTGACTGGTTCTGCGCTGACAGGGAGAGTGCCGCTCCGGCAAGCAGGAGCGCGAGGAGACCTCTATTGCAATGGCGCATAGTAGCCGGTGCGAGCATGGACGGTCAGCGGAGGCAATCCCTGCGGTGGATTTAGTTTCACTTTCACTTTACGCCACTTACCGTCCCGGTGCATGTCCTTTGGCGTGTAGCCGATCACATATTGATTGCGCAGCTCGGTAGAGATCTTCTCCGCGATGTCGCTCATCTCGCTCACATCGTCCACACGGAACATCCGCCCCCCCGTCTCCTCGCACAATTCGTTCAATAGGAGTGGACCCGAACGTTCTTCCGGAGTAGCGGCGTAAGCGTCGAAAATTCCCATGGAGTAAATCTCCACGTCCGACTCACGCACCTGCGACTTGACCTCGCCCTCCGTGTACCGCGAGCGGTTGTCGCCCCCATCGGAGACAATCAGCAACGCCTTCCGCTCGTGCCGCGCGTCCTTCATCTTCGCGACGCCAAAATAGATCGCATCCAACAGTGCCGTGCGATGCCCGCTGCGCACCGTGGCCAGACGTGCCTCGATATCCTCCGGCGATGCGGTGAAGTCTTCAATCAGCTCCGGCCGGTCGTTAAACCCGATCACGAAGAACTCGTCCTGCGGATTGGCCGTCTTGATGAACTGCAGGATCGACTCACGCGCCCGGATTAACTTCGAAGTCATCGAGCCGGATAGGTCGAAGATAATTCCAATGGAAACGGGTGCATCCTCGGCGGCAAAGGTCTTGATCTTCTGCTCGCCGTTGTTCTCGAAGACCTTGAAGTCTTCCTCTTCCAGGCCCGTCACCAGCCGGTTCATGGGATCTGTCACCGTCACTGGGACCAGCACCATATCCACATTCATGCGGATCATGGCTCCCGGTCGTGCCCGCAGAGCCCCTGCCCCGGTCGCTGCCGGCGCCTCAGCCCCCTTGGGTTCGCTGGCGGGCGCGCTCGACGTGGAAGGCGGCGGAACGTGCACCTTATTCAGCGGATCGTCTTGGGCAGTCGCCGTCCATCCGATGCTCAGCCATGTGACAGCCAGCACCCCAACCCAGGCCCAGGGAGCCCGGACAAGCGCCTTCCGGGAAGGCAGCAACTGCAGACTGGGAGACTTCCTCATACCGCTGCACCAAGGAATAGACCGTGATAGTAGCATGACCGGCGTACGCATGGCAGTGTGTTGGCCCCGGGTTGTTGATCTCATAACAGCATGTGGCCGCCGCGGCTGGCAACGAGTTGGCCTGGATCGTTGCTACAATGAATCCGGTTTCGGAACCGTAAACGATTCTCTTTCCAACGGGGCATAAAGTCCCGGCGCGTTTGGCGCCCTTTCATCTGGGAGTTCGACCCTTCGCATGGCCAGCATCTATCCGTTTCGTGCATGGCGCTACAACCCCGCAGCGGTCCAGCTGGGCGACGTCCTGACACAGCCCGACGACAGAATCACTCCCGCAATGCAGCAGGCTTACTACCAGCGCAGCCCCTATAACCTCGTGCGCGTTGTTCTCGGCCTGACTGAACTCTTCGATGCCGAGCCCGGTCAAAATGTCTATACACGAGCCGCTCACAACTTTCGGACGTGGCGCCAGCGCGGCATCCTGCTTCAGGAGAAGACCCCCTGCATCTTCGCCTACACGCAGCAGTTTCAGGTGCCAGGCTCCGCGCTGGTCAAGGAACACCGCAGCTTTATCGCGCTCGGCAAACTGCATGACTACGCCGACCACGTAGTCTTCCGTCCTGAACTGACGCGGCCCGCCGCGAAAAGTGATCGTCTCGACCTGCTCCGGGCCTCGCGCGCCCAGTTCGGACAGATCCTGATGCTCTACTCCGATCCAGCACAGACCGTGGAGCGGATTCTATACGACGGCAACGGCGCTGCCGAGACCGAAGTGACGGATGAGTACGGAGTGCTGCACCGGCTCTGGCGCATCTCGGATCCCGCCGCCCTCCGCCTCCTCACCACCGCCATGGCCGACAAGAAGCTTATTCTGGGCGACGGTCATCAGGCCTACGAGGCGGCCCTTGCGTTTCGAGATGAACACGCTCCCGTGGCGCCGGAGAAGAGCGAATCCAGCGTCCACCAGCTGCCTCGGCCGCCCTATCCCGAAGCCGCCGCCATGATGACCTTCGTCAATTTGGACTCGGAGGGGCTGGTTCTCCTGCCCACGCACCGCGTCGTACGCGGTTTGCCCGCCTTCGAACCAGCCATCTTCGCCCAGTCTGTCCAAGCCTTTTTCACCGTCGAATCCCTGCCCACTGCAGAGATTGACTCCTACCTGGAGAGGCTCAGAGCACCATCTGGCGCGGCTCTCATCGCCATCACCCAGGACGGCGCTCTCCTCCTGCGTGTCAAACCCGAACCCCTCGGCACTCTACCCCACCCCACCCCCACATCCCCCCTCACCCTCCACAACCTCGTTCTGGAACGGCTGCCCGGCCTCAACACCTCCGACCTCCATGCTCACAGCGTCTGTCTCCACGACCCCGCGGAAGCCGTTGATCAGGTGCGACGCGGCGCCGCCCAACTCGCGCTCCTCGCCGCACCAGCGACCATTGAGCAGCTCAAAGAAGCCGCCTTTGCCGGCGATCGGATGCCAGAGGGTTCGACGGCCTTTTATCCTAGTCTTTTGAGCGGTCTCGCCATCTATGCATTCGATTAACTGTCCCGGCAGAATTCGCAGCGTTTTGAGTGCCAAGAGCCGCTCCCAGCGCGCCGGATCTGCCTTCCCCCAACAGGCCCGTGTCGGCCGCACATTCTCGCGTTCCAATCGAATGCTCTTCGTCCTGCTGGCGGTACTGATCGCCGCAGCCCGCCTCTCAGGCCAGGCCGTCGTCGTGCCTCCGCCCGCCTCCCGCTTCGTGATCGTTCTGGACGCAGCCCATGGGGGAGACGACACAGGGGCTCACCTCAGCGATGGCCAACTTGAGAAGAGCGCCACCCTGGCCCTCAGCGTGCGCCTGCGCTCCCTGCTGAGCGCGCGCGGCATTCAAGTAGTCACCACGCGCGAGTCCGATCAATCCATCAACCTCACCCAGCGCGCCGAAATCGCCAACCGCGCCGGCGCCCAGGCCTGCCTGACCCTCCACGTCGCCGAGGCGGGAACCGGAGTGCACCTCTTCGCATCCTCGCTTGCGCCAGCCCAACCCACCCGCTTCGCTGCCTGGAAGACCGCGCAAGCTGCCTGGATCACGCGCAGTCTCACCTTGGCCGGCGCCCTAAACTCTGCCCTCATGCACGACGGATTCAAGGTAACCCTGGCTCGTCCACCACTTCCGGGCGTGGATAGCGAAACCTGTCCGGCCATCGTCCTCGAGCTAGCTCCCGAGCGCGACTCCGACCACAAAATCAAGAGCGAGCCCGACCAGCCCGAATATCAAGCGCGCATCGCTACCTCTCTCGCCAACGCTCTGCTGGCCTGGCGCACGGAAGGCCGCCAGCCATGATCCCCGGCTACCAGAAATTGCTCTTCGCGATCCTGCTCCTGGCCTCGCTCGGCATGGGCATCAGCCTGTGGCGCATGCGCCAGCACGCCCATGAACGCCTCCTCGCCGGCCAGGACGCCGCCCATACCCAGGCCCACGAGATCGCGGTCGCCGAACAGGCCACGCTCATGGTCGCCAACGACGACGACGACACCCTGCACGGCTGGCTGTCCGCCGAGCGCGCGGGCGGTGC